>JAOTRX010000003.1:0-300000 GCA_030247675.1 Desulforhopalus sp.
CAGCGGCAACAGCAGGAAGTCCAGCAGGTCCGGCAAAAGCAGGAAAGACAGCGCCAGCAGGAGGAAGATGGGCAGCGCCAGCAGGCTGAGGAACTGAAGCAGCGGCAGCAACAGGATGATAAGCGACGCCGGGAACAGGAGGTACAGCGGCAACAGCAGGAAGTCCAGCAGGTCCGGCAAAAGCAGGAAAGACAGCGTCAGCAGGAGGAAGATGGGCAGCGCCAGCAGGCTGAGGAGCTGAAGCAGCGGCAGCAACAGGATGATAAGCGACGCCGGGAACAGGAGGTACAGCGGCAACAGCAGGAAGCTCAACAAATCCGGCAAAAGCAGGAAAGGCAACGCCAGCAGGTGGAAGAAGCGCAGCGCCAGCAGGCCCAAGAGCTGAAGCAGCGGCAGCGCCAGGAAGATCAGCGCCGTAAGGAGCAAGAGGTACAGCGGCAGCAGCAGGAGCAGCAGGTTCGGCAAAGGCCGGATAAGCAGCGCCAGCAGCAGGAGGCGGCGGAGAATCAAGCCCAGCAGGAAGCAGCAAAGAAAAAGAGGAAAAAGCAGTTAGAGGAAGAGAGGCTCTTGGAGCAACAGGGAGAGCGAAAATAGGTTTGGCAACCGGCAGCGGCGGAACGCTGGGAGGTAAGCGCCTTTTTCCTGACGTTTCTACTTGACCTCTCTACGAATACGACTAAAGTAGAAGCCATTTGCTATAGCCGTTGGCAGCCGCAACCCAATCATCTACCTACACAATATTTTTGCAACAGGAGTTCCCATGAATAAAAGAATTATTACGAACCTCGCCCTGTCGGCACTTATGGTATCCTTTGTTTTCTTAGGCGCCGGTTGCGGCAAGAAAACAGTAATTCCACCGGAGGGTACCGGTGGCGATGCCGATGGCAAAAACATCAAATATCCCATGGCGGAGGGTGGCTTTTCCCAGGATAACCTGCCGCGGGTCGGCACCCTTGATGACAAAAACGCCCCTCTCGGCAGCTATGCCGATCAACAGTCCGATGAATTCAAGCGGTTACATGGACGCTGTTCCGAGGGCCTCTTCCCCATATACTTTGACTTCGATCAGGCTGGGGTTCGTGGGGATATGGAGTCGGTAGTGAACCGCGATGCTGAATATATCAAGTCTCATCCCGGTATCCGGGTGACCATTGAGGGCAATACCGATGACAGGGGTACCAACGAATACAACATGGCCTTGGGTGAGAGAAGGGCACTCAACGTGCAAAAGAAGCTCGTAATTCTGGGCATTGATGCACGCAATCTGCAGACCTTATCATATGGCGAGGAAAGACCGCTGTTCATTGGCCAGGATGAAAATGCCTACAGCGGCAACCGGCGTGTCGATCTGATAGCAAAGTAGTATTCTGTGAAAGGTCCGGCCCTGTCTCCTGTCGGGGCCGGATCTATTGTCCCCTCTTTCTCGCGACTTCTTCGAGAATTTTCCGTACCACGGTTTCAAGATTGATCTCTGTCGTGTCGATCAAAACAGCGTCGTCCGCCTTTTTCAGCGGGGCTACGGCTCGGTTTTGGTCATTATTGTCACGCTCACGAGTCAGGGCCAAAATCTCCTGGAGATTTGCAGTAACACCGTTTCTGGCCAGCTGGGCGACACGTCTTCTCGCCCTTTCCTCGGGTTTTGCGTCAAGGAAGAACTTATATGCGGCGTTCGGGAAAATGACCGTCCCGGTATCCCTGCCTTCGGCAACAATCCTGCCTTTGGTTCCATAGGCCTTTTGTATTTCGGAGAGAATGTCCCTGATTATCGGCAAGGCGGAAACCCGGGATGCGAGCATGGCCATTTCCGGCGTGCGGATGATCTGACTGACATTTTCACCATTAACAAAGACCCCGACATCACTCATCTCATCGGCCGCGGGCTGGAGCTCCAAGACGAAGGTTGTCATAGCTGCGGCAATGGCCTTATTGTTGTCGAGAGCCACGGCGTGGCGATCCAGATACCAGCCAACCGCCCGGTACATCGCTCCGGTGTCCAGATAGGCAAAACCCGTTGCTGCTGCCACCTTCCTGCTCACTGTCGATTTGCCAACCCCGGAAGGGCCGTCGATAGTAATGATTTCTATTTTTTCAGACATAGTTCAGCTCAACAAGACAGTCAGCCAGCGATCCGAGAAACCTCTTGTTCTCCTCTTCAGTGCCGACGGAAATCCGGATAAAATTGGTGAAACCATAGGCCCCCATCGGGCGGATAATGACGCCCTTGGCCAGCATGGCATGGTACAGGAGATCGGCATCGCCATGCACATCTATGAGAAAGAAGTTGGTCTGGGATGGATAACTTGTGCAACCCAGCTTATCTACCTCCTGTCTCAGGAAATTGAGGGCATCGGCGGTAAGGCGGAGGGTTCGTTCGTAGTATTCCTCATCCGCCAGGGCGGCAAGGGCACCGACCTGGGCCATTTGATTGATATTAAAGGGTTGCCGGACTTTTTGCAGGGTTGCGGCAATGCCCCTGGCCATTATCGCATAGCCGATTCTCAGTCCGGCCAGGCCATAGACCTTTGAAAAAGTGCGTAAAAAGACCACTGGGCAGCGGCCGGCAATATTGCGGACAAGGGAGTAGATATCCACTCGCTGCTGTTTGTCGGTATAATCGATATATGCCTCATCAAGGACAACGATTGTCGTCTCCGGGATATCGCTGAGAAACTGATACAACTCGACCGGGGGAATGATCGTTCCGGTCGGATTATTTGGATTATCGAGAAAAATAAGCCGCGTCTTGTCAGAAACCCTATCCTTTATCGAGGGCAGATCGTGGCGCATATCTTTGAGCGGTACGACGGAGTTTATCCCACCCCGAATCTGCACGAATTTGTGGTACATCAAGAAGGACGGATGACTGGTGATGACCTCATCCCCTTCCTGGATCAAGGCCTTCACCAGAAAATCAATAATTTCATTAGAACCGTTACCGAGGATGATCTCGGTAGTGTCCACTCCCAGCTTTTCGGCGAGGGCCCTGGTTAAACTGTAGCATGCGGCGTCCGGATACCGGTGTACATTCAGCAATTCAGAACGCATGGCCCGTACCGCCTTCGGTGATGGACCCCAGGGATTCTCATTTGAAGCAAGCTTGATCGAACCGGTTATCCCGTACTCCCGTTCCAACTCGTCAATGGGTTTGCCGGGAGGGTAGGGGATAATTGTCCGGATACATTCCGGGATGGTAATTTTCAATATGGCTCCTAAAGGTCCAGATCTCTTTTCCCGAGTTGCAGTGCCTGTTCAAGGTTGAAGCCGACTTTCAGCAGCACCTCCTCCTGAAAATGTGCTCCCTGCAACTGAACGCCAACCGGCAGGCCTGCCTCGGTGAAACCGCCGGGGACGGACATTCCCGGAATACCTGCAAGATTTGCGGAAAGTGTCAATATATCAGAGAGATAAACGGACAGTGGGTCATCCGCGTTCTCGCCCATGGGCCAGGCCGGCGTGGGAGTGACCGGCGAGACGAGGACATCACAGGCCGCAAAGGCCTTTTTAAAATCATTGAGAATGAGGGTTCGTACCTGCGATGCCTTCTTATAATAGGCATCATAATAGCCGGATGAAAGGGCATAGGTGCCGATGAGAATCCGCCGTTTCACCTCCGGGCCGAAGCCTTTGGAGCGGGAGCCCTTGTACATCTCAAGGAGGGTCTCGGCTTGTTTGTCACGGAAGCCATAATGCACGCCATCGTATCTCGCCAGGTTGGAACTGGCCTCGGAAGGCGCAATCAAGTAGTACACCGCGACGCAATATTCGGTGTGCGGCAAGGTAACCTCGACGATCTCCGCACCCCGATCCTTCAGGACCGCTATGCTGTTTTGCACAATGGCATGTACCTCGGCATTCAGTCCCTTTGTGAAATATTCCCGGGGAACACCGACCCTGAGACCTTTCAGGCCCTCAACGAGGTAGGCGGAATAATCAGGCACCGGTTGCTGCACCGAGGTGGAGTCCATCGGGTCATAGCCGCTGATCACATTCATCATCAGTGCGCAGTCGGCGACGCTTCGGCAAAGCGGGCCGACTTGATCAAGGGATGAGGCAAAGGCGGTCAAGCCATAGCGGGACACCCGGCCATAGGTTGGTTTCATGCCGACGATGCCGCACAGTGAGGCCGGTTGGCGGACCGATCCCCCCGTGTCGGAACCAAGGGAGGCAAAACACTCGCAGGACGCGACACCAACCGCCGAACCGCCCGATGATCCGCCGGCAACATAGCCTTTTTTCCAAGGGTTACGGGGTACGCCAAAGGCACAGGTTTCGGAGGTCGAGCCCATGGCGAATTCGTCCATGGTTGCCTTGCCAAGGATCACGGCTCCGGCATTCCGTACCTTCTCGACGACCGTAGCATCGTAGGGGGCGATATAATTCTCGAGAATCTTCGAACCGCAGGTCATCCTCTGGCCCTTGGTGGCGAGGAGGTCCTTGATGGACACGGGGATGCCGCAGAGCAATCCGGCCGAACCTTCCTGGCGCATTGCATCAGCGGCTGCCGCCTGCCTGAGCGCACCCTCACTGTCAACGGTGACAAAGGCGTGCAGGTCCTGATCAACTTCCGCGATTCTGGCCAGACAGCTTTCGGTGAGGGCAACGGCGGTGAGGTCACCCTTGTTCATTGCTGCGCAGGCCTCGGTAATGGTCAACTGATACGGCTTCATACAAAACCTCAAAAAGCAGGGAACTGATTGCCCCCTGCTTTGGTAAAGAAAAAAACGTAGTTAATATAGCTCAATCAATACTAAATAATTCTGGGGACGAGGAAAGTTTCGCCATCGTGTTGCGGGGCATTCATCAGGGCATCATTACGTGACAAGGATTCCTTGACAATGTCCTCACGAAAGGCGTTACAGACGGAGAAAACGTGTGATGTCGGCACAACCGCACTGGTATCCAGCTCGTCGAGTTTGTCAACATAGGAAAGAATGTTGTCCAGCTGGCCGGTCATTTGCTCGAGTTCTTCTTCGGTCAAGGTAAGCCTCGCCAGGTGGGCGACATGCTCAACCTGTTCTTTCGATATTTTCATTGCTATACACTCTTTGAAAATTAGGAATTGTGGTTTTTTTGAAAGGCCTTTTCCAGATATTCTTCCGAGAAGACACTCTTGGTAGGGGTGTAATCGGCAATACTCCTGGAAAAATATTCAACTATCTGTGGTTCAAACTGGCTTCCCGAGCAGCGGAAAAGCTCGGCAACCGCCTGCTCCATAGTCATGTTTTTGCGGTAGTTACGCCGCGAGGTCATGGCATCATAGCTGTCGACGACAATCAGGATCTTGGTCAGATCGTCGAGCTGGTCACCGGTGAGGCCGTCCGGGTAGCCCTTGCCATCCATGCGTTCGTGATGATGACGGATGATGAACTGCTCTTTTTTCATAAAGCCCAGGGGCTGGATGATGTTGGCGCCGACACTCGGATGCTTGCGGATCAGGACCCATTCTTCGTCGGTCAACTTGCCCGGTTTTTGAATACAGGAAAGATCGATAACCAGCTTGCCAATATCGTGAAATTGTGAGGCCCGTCTGAGGATGAGGATCTCACTCTCGCTCAGGCCCATGGCCTTGCCAAGCATCAGGGCATATTCGGTTACCCGCATGGTGTGGCCGGCGGTGTAATAATCCTTTTCCTCCATGGCGTTCTGCAGGCTGCTCATCAGCTGGACCGTGGCATTCTCCAGACTATTGCTATAGGAGAGGAGGAGTTTATTCTGTTCTTCCAGCTGCTTGGCCTTAATCTGGATGTCGTCTTCCAGGGCAGCTTTATACTGTCTTTCCTTGAGTACGTAACTTCTTTTTTCAATGGCCCGGCGGATTTTTACGTTAAAGATATCTAAGTCTTCAATGGGCTTGGTCAAAAAATCATAAGCCCCGAGATTGATGGCCTTTACCGCGTAGTCCATGGAACCGGCGCCGGTGAGGAAGAGGACCGGAACCTCATAGTTGAGTTCATTGAGCCGATCCATGGTTTCAAAGCCGTCCATGTCGGGCATATTGATGTCGAGGATTATGACATCATAACTGTCATCGACGGCGGCCAGGACCCCCATCCCGTCGGCCGCGGTGTCGACCTGATGACCGAACATCTCCAATATTTTCGATACGGTGGTGCGCACCATCGCATCGTCATCGGCGATTAATATTTTGGTGGAACCTTTGTTCAAAACAGTATCTCCATTTAGTCGCCACGTGCCAGGATTTATTTAGACTGTACATTTTTACAAATCATTTTGCAACTTCCCACACTTTTTTATACCGGGCCTGCAAGGCTCTGGAAATCATGGTGCAGGGCTTCTGGGCAAGGTGATTTCAAGGCGGTAATTTGGGGTGGAATGTATGCCTTGTGGGGTAGTGCTAGAGGAGTCGACGAAAGGAAGATGCCTTGATGACGGCGACGACCTCACTGCCGACGGTAAGATCCAGCTCGCGCACTGATTCCGGGACGATCTGGGCGATCAGCCGCTTCTCGCCGCAGGCCAGTTCGACGCCCACCCGGTTGTTTACGCCAAAGATATCGACCACCCGGCAGGCCAGGAGATTGCGGGCACTGGTCGCCTCCGGATGTCGCTTGAAGAGGACGATATCGCGGGCGTCCAGTTCGAAAAGGTTTTCGGTACCTTCGCCTTTTTCAGTCAGAATCAGCCGGTTATCGCCCCATTGGTAGGCATGCAGATCCCCGGCCATCGACGGCCTGCCAAGATTGAGCATGTTGAGGTAGCCACCCGTTTCCATGCTGTTGCGAGCAAGCATCTCGGTGCTGAGAGCTGCCTGCAACTTGCCCTGGCGAAAGGTCAGCACCTCATCGGTCATCAGGCGCATCTCCCGCAGGGAGTGGCTGATAAAGAGAAGGGGAATGGCAAACTCGGCAAAGGCCTTTCGCAGGTAGGGGATAATCTGGTATTTCAGCTCTTCGTCGAGGCCGGTGAGCGGCTCGTCCATGAGAATCAACCGCGGACAGGCAAGGAGGGTACGCCCCAGTGCCACCCGCTGGCGTTCGCCACCGGAGAGTCTCCCGACACTGCGCAGAAGGAGGTGATCGAGGTTCAGGACATCGATCAGGGTCTCGGTGTCAATGCGCCGTTCTGAGGCCTTGGTCCGCTTCCAGCCATAAAAAAGATTGGCCCGGACATCCATGTGGGGAAAGAGGTGGGCATGTTGAAATACCACGCCGATGCGCCGCTGTTCCGGCGCCATGTTTATGCCGGCGGCACTGTCAAAGAGGGTGTCGCCGGCCAGACGGATGGTTCCGGAGTCGGGGGTAAGAAGACCGGCGAGGAGGTGCATCAGGGTGGATTTGCCGCTGCCGGAGGGACCGAAGATGCCGCAGCGTCCC
This sequence comes from Desulforhopalus sp., assembly GCA_030247675.1. NCBI lineage: Bacteria > Pseudomonadati > Thermodesulfobacteriota > Desulfobulbia > Desulfobulbales > Desulfocapsaceae > Desulforhopalus > Desulforhopalus sp. Next base: position 7,335 of record JAOTRX010000003.1, read on the forward strand.
GTAGAAAGCGAGAAGGCGGCGGAAAAGTGGAAGTCGCCGTGTTGTTTTTCTACCGAAACGTCAAGATCCATCTCTATTTCCTCCTAAAATTGCGGTTGACCGTCTCGCTCAAGAGGAGAATGGCAAACGACAGGGCAATAGAGACCAGGCACAGATTCATGGCCATCCGATCGCCACCCGGGGTGTTGGTATATTCATAAATGGCTAACGGGATGGTCTGGGTCACCTCTGGAATGTTGCCGGCGAGGAGGATCGTTGCACCGAATTCGCCGAGGCTGCGGGCGAACATCAGGGTCATTCCGGCCAAGATCGCCCGACCGCAGAGTGGCAGGGTGATGGTAAAGAGAGCATCCCACCAGCCGGCACCGAGGGTTCGTGCTGCCAGCAGACAATTTTCGTCGATACCTTCCAGGCCGAGACGAATGGCACGAACGAGGAGCGGAAAACCGACGACGGCAGAGGCAATGATCGCCCCCGACAGGGTGAAAATGATCCTGAGATCGAGCTTCTGGAGAAGGGGGCCGAAGAAACCGTGCTGCCCGAGCAGCATGAGCAGCAGGTAGCCGACCACCACCGGCGGCAGGACCAGGGGCAAATTGACCAGCCCTTCCACGAGGGCCTTGCCCGGTATCCGTGAAAACGCCAGGAAATAGGCAACGGCAAAACCGAAAGGGGTGGCGATCAAAGTTGCGCTGCAGGCTACCTCAATCGACAGCCGGATGGCTTGCAGGTCTTGGGGTGACAGAATTTCCATAGCTCGTGATAATGGTTGTACCTTATTGAGGTTTCGTTTCGAATCCGTACTTCTCCAGGATGGATTTGCTTTCAGGGCCGGTGAGGTAGGTGAAGAAGGCCTTGGCCTCGGCACGCGCAGCACCTCTATCGGTCATCATCATCGGATAGGCAATGCGGTCATGAAGGTTTGCCGGAATGGTGAGGAGGATCGCCGCATGTTCGGCGAGCAGGGCGTCGGTTCTGTAGACCATGGCGCCGTCGACCTCGCCGCGATCGGCGTAAAGCAGGGCCTGACGGACGTCTTGGGCCATTACCAGCTTCTTGTTGGTTTCGAGGGCCTCATAGATACCGGCGGCGCGCATCGCTTGCATTGCATAGGCACCGGCCGGAACGCTTGCCGGGCTGCCGATGGCGATGCGCTGTAGCCCCTGCAGATCGGCAAGGGAGCCTACTGCCAGGCCTTTTTTGCCGACGAACACCAGGCTGTTATAGGCAAGGATATGGTGCATTTCAGCCTTGCCTTTATCCTCCTGCAGCAGATAGTCGGTCCATTTCCCGTCGGCAGAGACGAACAGATCGGCCGGTGCGCCCTGGACAATCTGTTTGGCCAGTGCCCCGGATGCGCCAAAATTGGTGACAACCACCGTGTCCGGCGCAGTCTGTTTAAAGCCGCTGATAATATCCCGGAAGGCATCTTTCAGGCTTGCCGCCGCCGACACGTGGATTTCCCCGGCATTGACTGACAGCGCGGCCAGGTGGATGAGAAGGAGAAGAGTAGCCAGGATAGCCATCGTTTTTTTCATGAGATCGTCCTTTGGAAAGCTTGTTTTTTCAGCAATTTACCGCCAGCAGCACACTTGAGGCCTTGAAGATCGCCGCTACTTCCATGCCGGGAGCAAGTTCCAGCCTGCGGATGCTCTCGCTGGTATTGATCGCCGTCACCGTACTACCACCGGGCAGGTCGATGATTACCTCGTCGTTGACGACTCCCGGGACAATTCGTGCCACCTTGCCGGTCAGGACATTGCGGGCGGAAATGCTTTGCCGGTTAATGTCTCGTCCCAGCAGCACCGATGGCGCCTTGACCAGGGCCAGCACCTCGGAGCCGGGCTGCAGTCCGAGACGGAGAACGCTGTTGTCGGTGATTACTGCCACCACCGTATCCCCGCCTTTCAGAGCAACCTCGACGACGCTGTTCACCGCGCCTTTGTCAATTTTTGTAACGGTTCCGGCCCAGACGTTTCGAGCACTTATCTTCATTTCAAATCTCCTTAGGGCCTTCAGGGCGGACAGGGCGCCTTCCTGTTGCCCATCAAAAAAATCGGCAAAGCCTGCTAATTCCCGGCGCAGCAGGGCCGCCTGGCTGATCAGATTACGGCCCTCCTCAGTGAGGATCGTGCCGCCGCCGCCACTGCCGCCGACCTGCCTGATAATCAAGGGTTTCGCCGACAGGTTGTTGAGGTTTTCGATCTTTTCCCAAGCCGATTTGTAGCTGAGCCCGGCTGCCTTAGCGGCGCGATTTATCGAGCCGCATCTGTCGATGTGTTCGAGAAGCGACAGCGCGGCATTCTCCTCGCCCGACCATCCGAGGATATGCTGGAGGGTTTGTGATATCGGCGACATGTATTCTCCAATAGTTTTTTAAAAAAGCAGAGTAGTGCGTTATTCGAAAAACGAATAGCGCAATCGCTGTAACCTTGCAACTAGTAATTCCAAAATGCATGCCAGGTTGGATAGATATTCGATCTGTCGGCGGTTGTTTTGATTAACTATTTGAAACTAAAATGAATGTGTGGCAGATCAGGCAGTGAGGAGTAGCGTCGGTACTGAAGGAACGGGGTTAGTGCAGAAGGTTTCCGACAAAAATGTCGCCAAGCTACCGTCGGAGAGGTTCAAGAGTGGGGGCAGCAAGGATACTCCCCCCGGCACATGTCGCACACAAGCCGGATTATTTGGCTTCGTGATAATCCTGCTCGGCATTGACATCCCAGATGGCGTTCTTCGATGTCTCGCCCTTGATGATGTTTTCGACGGCAACCATGGCGGTGAGCATGGAATGATCGGTGTTGTTGTAGCGGTGCATGCCGTTCCTGCCGATGAGAAACAGGTTCTCCAGAGAGTCGGTGTAGGCCCGCAACTCGTCAAAGCGGTCGTAGGTGCCAAAGTAGGCGGGGTAGGTCTTCGGCACCCGAAGAATGGTGGCATCGATGACGTCGGCCCGGTTGATAATGGCGATCTTTTCCAGCTCACCGATGGCAAAGGTGATGAAGTCTGCGTCGGATTTTTGCCACAGCTGGTCGCCTTCGTTGCAGAAATACTCCAGGCCGATCCAGACGTTTTCCCGCTCGGCGACCAGATACGGGCTCCAGTTGTTGAAAATCTGTAACCTGCCGATCTTGACATCGTTTTCCTGGATATAGATCCAGTTGTCCGGGACGATGTTGCTGATGGTTTTCCGGTCGGTATCGTTTTGCAGCAGGAGTTTATTCAGGAGAAGTCCGACGGTGATGAAATCACGGTACACCAGACCCCGGGCGATGGTCTGCACCTGGCCCGGGACTTTCTCAGGCGGCATTGCCGCTACCAGCTCCTTGATCGGCATAGTGGAGAAAAGATAGTCGCAGGGCAGAGTGGTTTCCTCTCCGGTGGCGCTGTTACGGACGGTGAGTGACGTCACCCGGCCATCGGTAATATCGATGCCGACGGCAGTGCGCTGCATATGCAGTTCCCCACCCATCTCGACGACCTGCCGTGCCACCTCTTCCCACAGTTGTCCGGGCCCGAGTTTTGGATAGAGAAATCTCTCGATCAGCGAGGTCTCGGTGCTGCTCTGATGAATGCTGTCGTCGCGGCGAAAGATACTGCGTACGGCGTGGACGAGGCTGGCGGTGATCGATAAGCCCTTGATTCTCTGGGCGCCCCAGTCGGCCGGGATTTCCTGGCAGGGGACCCCCCAGACCTTTTGGGTATAGTCTTTAAAAAAGGTGGCGTAGAGCTCCCGGCCGAAGCGGTTGATAAGAAAGTCTTCAAGGGTCTTCTCGTTGCGCACCGGCTTGAGATTGACTGCAAGATAGGTCCAGCCGATCTTGATGATTCTGAACAGGCCGAGATTTTTAAAGGTGTTCCATTTCAGGGAGATCGGGTAGTCGAAGAAGGCGCGGAGAAAAAAGATCCGCGACAGGCGGTTGCGGATGAGCATGACCTTGTCGATCTTCTCCGGATCGGCGCCGGTGTTGGTGGTGGCGAAGGGAAGGTCGCGGCGGAGGAGCAGGTCGTCATAAGCCGGTTTTTCCTGCAGGGGCATGATGCTTTGCCACCAGGTCATGACCCTTGCCGATTTGGAAAAGAACCGGTGTCCACCGATATCTATCCGGTTTCCTTTGTAATTGACGGTCTTTGAGATCCCACCGATGTCGGCCGAGGCCTCAAAGATGACCGGGTGAATGTCGGTATGTTTCAGGAGTTCGTGGGCGGCCGTCAGTCCTGCCGGTCCGGCGCCGATGATGAGGGCGATCTTTTTCTTCATGCCGTTGCGCTTTCTTTGTTGTCGGATGGTTGGGGTGCCGCCCTGGAGATGAGCAGCATGCTTGTAGTTGTTATCAGGAGAAAAACTGCTGACGCCAGGATCAGGGTCGGGGTACTTAGCCAAGGCGGATGGATGGAGGCAATCTTTGCCAGGGCGCTCCAGCTGGTATCGCCGCCGCTGTAGAAGGTGATCATGGTGCACAGGCCGCGGATATCGGCGTAGAGATAGGTGGCAATGAGGGCGGCGGCGGTGAACAGGCCTATGGCTTTTGACCAGCGGCTGGCGCTGTCGAAAATAAAGATCAGCAAAAACGGCATGCCGCCGCAAAGATACCAGGGATTGCTGGTGGCCCTGCCCGGTCCCCATGCAGCCAGGCATTGCAGGTAATGCCAGGAAATCGCGGCACTAATAGAAAGACAAAAGAGCAGGCAGAGCAGGGAGGTTTCGGTGGCGATGAAGCCCTTTTTGCGGGTCACAAAGAGTCGATATATCCAGGCGAGCATTGCCAGAGAACCCAGGGCCAGGGAGATATTTTTGATATTATGGACTTTCAGAAAACTCCAGCCCCCGGTCCAGATTGCATCCCTGAGCCAGAGGGTGTAGACATCGGTGAAGACATTCGAGGTCAGAGCGAGTTTCAGGATGGCGGCCAGGCCGATATTCTTTTCTTTATTGATGATGGCTTCCTGCATGAAAAAGAGGGTGCCGTAGTGGTCGAGATTAAAACGCAGGTGTTCCCAGAGGACGGCGACGGCAAGAAGCAGGGAAAGGGTGAGAAAGAGCAGCAGTCTGCCGAAGGTGATTTCTTTTTTCCAATAGGCAAGACACAGGCAGCACACCCAGAAGGGCAGCAGGGCGGTGCTTGTTGATTTCGCCCAGCAGGAAAGGCCGATAAGGATTCCGGCGCAGGCGACGAAGGGGAGCCGGGCCCGTAAACCGGGCAGAAGGGCGATTATCACCACCAGGCAACCGGTGAGGATTGCCAGGGCATCGTTGGCAACCCGCACGGAATTGAGGAGAAACAGCGGATGTGCAGCCAGCAGCAGGGCCATGAGGGCGGCGGCCCGTTTGTCCGGGGTGATCCGGCCGATCAGCCAGAACAGTGCGGCAAGAGTGAGGGTGGCAAAGATACAGTTGATGGCGCGAAGGGCGGCAAGGGTATCCCCTATGCCTGCGCCCGCGGCACCGTCAACAAGGGCTACGACCGGCGTCATCAGCCAATAATACAGCGATCCGTGTTGCGCCTGGTAGAGGGTGATATCGGGATGATCCGCCCGGTACTGGGGCGGTTGTGAACCGCTTCGGAAAGAGTCGGCGTATTCGAGTGCTCCGGTTTTTGCCGTTTGTTCAGCCATATATTTTGAGACCGGAAAGGTGACGATATCGCGGAGGAGATCACGGGAAACCCAGTCTTTATGCATTACCGGCCTTGTGTGACTTTTTTCCAAGTGGACAATATAGGCGAGATGCTGGTATTCGTCCCAGCCCTCAAAGGGCGGCAGTACGGCCATGTACACAATTCCCTTCAGGAAAAAGGCGAGAAGCAGGAGAAAGCAGAAGCCGCGCCAATTATGGACGGGGGAGAAGTATTTCATGGTGCTCCGAAAGGGAGGTCGCGCTGCAAATTGGTTTATTACAGGATTTTTTGAGAATATTGGCAAGAAACAGCGTATGTTGGCCGCGCACACAGGCTGCTCAAAATATGTGGGCAAAGCTACTCTTTTGAGTGGCATTATGCAATTTTTTTGTAGTCCGGCAACCTGGTGATGGACTACCCTTGTACCTTCGCGGCAATTCAGCGCCTGAACGGCAAACTGTTCGCATGTTCTTCCCGGCGTCCCCATTGGTATCATCGGTTGCCGCGGGAGGATAAAGATGGGGCCGGCGTCTGTAAGAAGCCGGTGGGCAACACTACACACTCCATAGGAATACGTATGACACCGGCAATCAACGCCGCCAAAAAGGCAAAAATTTCTTATACCGTGCATACCTACGTGCACGATCCGTCCGCCGATTCGTATGGCAGGGAGGCGGCGGAAAAGCTCGGTATCGCCCTGGAACGGGTTTTTAAAACCTTGGTTGTCGAACTTGACGGCAAGAATCTGGCGGTGGCAGTCATTCCGGTGTCCACCCTGCTCAGTATGAAGCAGATTGCCAAGGCGGCGGGGGTCAAAAAGGCGGCGATGGCCGATACGGCGGCGGTGGAGCGAAGTACCGGCTATGTTCTCGGCGGCGTCAGTCCGCTCGGGCAAAAAAAACGCTTGCCGACCCTGATCGATTCTTCGGCCAAGGCCCAGTCGACCATCTTCGTCAGTGCCGGGCGGAGGGGCTTGGAGATTGAGCTGAGACCTGCGGATTTGGCGACGCTTACCGGTGCCGCCTTTGCCGCCATCGCCGAGACCCGCTGAGGGAATAGGAAGAAGATACTCCGGGATGAAAAGGCGGCCCGGACAGACAGTCTCGGCTATCTGCCCGGGCCGCCCGGATATTTATGCAGCCGTTGTCGGGCTGTCGGCCTGATCGGCTGGATCCTCGGGCTTTGGCGGATGAGAATCGTGCGGGGCAGTAATAGTTCTGATCAGTTTTGTCGGCAGTTTGGCAAAGGCACTTATCACCGCCATGAGCAGGGCCGCTAGGTAGGGAATCGACTGTACCAGTAACACCACGATCCACACCAGGGTATCAGGCGGGGGGTCGACGTCTTGTGCCCGAATCAGGGCGTAGGCGCCGAGCAACAGGGCAAGGGCAATCATCCCTTCCTCCCGGGCCGACTGCAGGGCATACCAGAATGGCCGGCCTTCCGCCTTCTTCGGGGTGCGGAAAAAGGGCAGGCTCTTCGACACCACGCCAAAGAGAATGGCCTTGGAGATGGTATGCGAGAGGGCAAGGCCGGCCACTGCCGAAGCGAGGGTCTGGCTGATGGTCGCCTTGACCCGGCCGCGGTACAGGTAGAACATCTTCGCCATCTTAAAGACGAAAAAGGCAAGGGGCACCGCTGACAGGATAATCATCGGCGGATCAACCTGGCGGGGGAAGTGGAGCATGCCGATGGACCAGCCCAGCGCCGCCAGGGTAAAGATCAGGTTGATGCTGTCGGCCATCCAGGGCAGCCAGCCGGCGATGAAGTGATAGCGCTGGCCATAGGTCAGCCGGCTCTGGTTGCGCCACTGCAGGGCCTTGGCATGATGGCGGATAATCTGCACCGCCCCGTAGGCCCAGCGGTAGCGCTGCTTTTTAAAATCGATAAAGGTGTCCGGCATGACCCCGCGGCCATAGGTCTTGGCGATATACAGGGCCTCATAGCCCTTTTCGAAGATCCGCAGGCCCAGTTCGGCGTCTTCGGTGATACACCATTCCGCCCACCTGCCTACCTCCTCCAGCACCGATTTGCGTACCATGGTCATGGTGCCGTGCTGAATGATGGCATTGCGCTCATTACGGGTGACCATGCCGATATAGAAAAAGCCGCGGTATTCGGCGTAGCACATCGCCTTGAACAGATTCTCGCCGTCGTCCCGGTAGTCCTGTGGCGCCTGGATGATGGCGACCTCCGGGCGCAGAAACTGGGGCACCAGATCACGCAGCCAGTTGGGGGAGACCATGTAGTCGCTATCGATTACCGCTACCACCTCAGCCTCCGGCGCGGTCTTGGCCAGGGCGTAATTCAGGGCGCCGGCCTTAAAGCCGGCCAACTGTCCCTCGTGAAAGAAACGGAAACGCGGTCCAAGGGTCTTACAATGGGCCTCTACCGGCTGCCAGACCGCCGGATCCTTGGTGTTGTTGTCGATGACGATGACCTCGAAGGCCGGGTAATCGAGGAGTGCCAGGGCATTGAGGGTTTCAATCATCATGTCCGGCGGTTCGTTGTAGGCCGGGACATGGATCGACACCACCGGCAGCTGTTCGTCCTTGACGTCCATCGTTTTAAAGCTGCGCCTGCCCGAATTTGCCCAGATTGCCTCCGCCCATTCATGGGCCTCGGCAAGAAGGACAATAACGACTCCGATGATGCCTATGAGCATGAGTATGCCGACGATCATCATCGATATGGTCAGATATTGCTGGGTGTAGCTGTAGACGATCCACACCGCGCCGGTTGCGGCGATAAAGGCAATGGAGGCGAGAAAACCCCGGCCGCGCTTGCGGAGGGTGGTGCTGTCGATGAGCAGGAGGGCGAAGGTGATGATGGCTATCACCAGGGTAATGCCGGCGAGGACCCGCCATTCCGGGACCTCGACAATGGGCGAGGTGAAGGGGAATTTGGCATTGCGCTCCGCATCGTAGACCCCCCAGTAGGCGCCGACCGAGCCCTCACTGGTCCGCTTCCACGGCTGGTCGAAGGCCTCCATAATGTAATAGGTGTAATTGAGTTCCTCGGCGCGCTTGAGGAAGCGGCGGAGAAAGGTGGCCTCATTGAATGGCGAGGCCACGGCGGCCTTGCGGGTGCGTCCGTTCGATGGCCAGCCGACCTCGGTTATGACCACCGGCAGCTTGGGGAAGGTCTTTTCGAGCTTGTTGACATGCTCGACAACATAGTCAACCGCCTTGTCGAGGTGCACGCCCTCCCAATACGGCAGCATATGAGTAGCGACGAAATCGACATGAGCCGCCAACTGCGGGTAGTGCAGCCAGATGTGCCAGGGTTCGGCGGTGCTGACCGGTACATCGACCGCATCGCGAACCCGGTCGAGGTATTTACCAAGTTGCTCCGGCGTCGTCTCACCGCGGAGTAATGACTCGTTGCCGACGATGACGCGGATGACGTTGCGATAGTTTTCCTTTGCCAGACGGATGACGGTTTCGATCTGCCGGTCATTTTCCTCAAGGTCCTTGTCAAGCCATGCCCCCAGGGTGACGTTCAGTCCGTATTTCTGGGCCATGGCCGGAATCTCGGCGAGGACACCCTCGGTGGTGTACAGGCGTATGGCATAGGTTTTGTCGGAAACCAGCTTCAGATCGGATTCGATCTCGGCTACGGTCGGCAGGTTGTGGGCTGATTGATCGTTCCAGGCCTGCATCGGTGAAAAGGAAAAACCCTGGATGCGTTTCGGCCAGGGCGGTTCCGATTCTTGCCGGTTCAACAGTGCCCAGAAACTGATCGAAACCACTGCGATGGCAATGCAGATGAGAAAATTTGCTCTCGTCATAGTGCTGTATTGGTCGATTCCGGCAGAGAAGATGCAGGATCAGGAGAAAAATTGGCAGGATAAGTGAGGTTGGCAGCCGTTAATAAATCATTCAATGTACTTTCAAGTCTATAAAGGAGCAGATCCTGCCCGCGCACACGGGCAGGATCTGCAGATCTTTGAAACGCGGTCCCGGCCGTCCCGCCAATCTGTAGATGGGGGTCTATCGGCATGGAACGGCGACAGCAAAAACAGCCACCGGGTCGCATGGTGTGGAAATCTTAACCATAAGGGCATAATTCGTTTGAGCAGACAAATTGCCCAATTCAGCTTTATAATACTCGAATTCCGGGAGCTTGAGCAATGGATTTCGAGGAGTCTTGCGCATTCCTGGTGCGACAAAGTAGCAGAGGTCTGGCGGGACTCCCGGTGCCGATGCTATCGCCGCAATGTTCGCAGCAGACTTTGCGATGGCAGTCCATCCGGGGTGATTCCGGCCTGTTCCTGGAAGCTTTTGATCGCCTTTTCGGTCGCCGGGCCAAGCTGTCCGTCGACATTGCCGATGTACAGGCCGCGCTGCAGCAGCCGCTGCTGCAATTCAAGCTTTTCCTCGGCGTTAAGTGAACCGGCCGGCCGTGGCCAGGCCTTGACTAGGAGGCCGCCGCTTCCGGCAAGTCGGTCCGCCAGGATGCCGACGGCCAAGGCGTAGGAGTCAGAATTGTTGTAGCGTTTGATGACGGAGAAGTTGTTCAACATCAGGAACACCGGCCCTCCCGGCCCGGCCGGAAGCTTCAACATGGCCTTTTCTTCCGACTTTGCGATACTTCCGCCGTCGGCACGCTTAAAGCCAAGCTTGGCCCATTCGCTGAGCGTCTTGCTTTCTTCCCGTAATTTTTCACCACCCGCCGGCATCGCCACCTCATAGCCCCAGGGTCTGCCTTTCTGCCAGCCATTTGACTTGAGGAGGTTGGCTGCGGTGGCAAGGGCGTCGGGAACGGAGTTCCAGATATCACGGCGTCCGTTGCCGTCCATATCGACGGCGTAGGCCAGATAGCTGGTGGGGATAAATTGGGTGTGGCCCATGGCCCCGGCCCAGGAACCCATGAGGTGGGCCCGGCCGATCTCCCCGGTCTGGAGGATTTTCAGGGCGGCGGTCAGTTGTGTCCGGGCAAATTTGCTTCTTTTCGGGTCGCCGTAGCCAAGGGTGGCAAGGGCTAAAGGCACATAAAACAGGCGTTCAGGCTGCTCGAGGATCGCCCCGTAATTCGACTCCAGCGACCAGATTGCCAGAAGCACTGATTGGTCAACGGCGAATTTTTGCTCGACGGCGGTGAGGGTTGCGGCATTGACCTGGGCCATCTTCCGGCCCTTGTCAATTGCCAAAGGGTTGACCCGAGCGTCAAGATAATCCCAGATCTCGGTGGTAAACTCCGGCTGAAATTTTGCCCGTTCCAGCACTACCTCTTCAGGCTCGTCAACACCGGTGAAGGCGAAATCCAAGGTGTTGCGGCGGATGCCCTCTTTTTCCGCGGCCAGGCGGAAGTCATTCAGCCATTGCTTGAAACCGGCATCGGCGGCGGATGCCGGCGCGGTGCCCGAGAAACCAAACATTACAATCAAGGCGACAAACACTATCAGTATTTTGCGAAGTACCATCTTCAGTCATCCTCATCTTACGGTTAAATTTTTTCAGCAATCGCTCTGTGGCTATTATTGCCACCGGTGTTGGGACTTGCCTGCCATCTCTTTAGCAGAGTTGGTGAATTTTTCCCAGCCAAATAGCCCCGGGCGGAGTGCTTGATGCGATATTCCACCTTTATCTGTCCTTTCGGTTGAGGATTGGTAATTGCAAAACCGGGACTTTTCGAATAGTTTCCTGCCACCATGGATCTTCTCTCTACGATCACCGGGGCGCCGGGCCTTCCTGCACTTTTTTTGCTGAGTTTTCTTGCGTCGACGGTCCTGCCGATTGGCTCGGAGTGGCTGCTGGTTCTGTTGATCGTCGAGGGAACTTCGCCGGCTCCTGTGGTTTTGACTGCAAGTATCGGCAATTTTCTTGGTGCCTATACCACCTACCTCATCGGCTTTTACGGGGTTGATTTTGTTATGGGTAAGGTCCTGCGCATCAGCGATAAGCAGTTGGCCAGGCCGAAAGAGATCTATGGAAGATACGGGATATGGTCGCTGCTGCTCAGCTGGCTGCCGGTGATCGGTGACCCTCTGTGTCTGCTGGCCGGCCTCTTTAAGACCCGCTTTGGCCACTTTGCACTCTTGGTTTTTGTTGGCAAATTTTCACGATATGCCGCCGTCGCCTGGCTGACCTTGGCGGGGGCAGGAGAATAACACCCTATGAAATCGGCTATCCTTCACCCTATGTATGCGATCTTCGGCGACTGGAGCAGGGACCTTCCGGTCGTCTGCGGTCCGGGGTGCAGCGCTTGCTGTACCCAAAATGTCACCATCACTGCCAATGAGGGTGAAGAAATCCTTCGCTATATCGTCGCCGAGAATCTGGCTGACTGGCTTATCGAAAGGCTCGCCCGGCCAATCAGCCACCGCCCGGCGACGATGACTACCAACGAATTCGCCGCGGCCTGTCTGGAAGGCCAGGAAGTTGATCCTGGTGACCACGGCAATACCGCTCCTTGTCCCTTCCTTGAGGAAAATCTCTGCCGGATCTATCCGGTCCGGCCCTTTAGCTGCCGGGTCTTCGCCTCGATGAAGCGCTGCTCGGCCTGGCAAACGGCCTTGGTTCCCGATGCCTATTTTGAGGCGGCTACGGCGGTGACGCAGCTCGTCGAACATGTCGGCCAGAAGGAATATTGGGGAAATATGCTCGATGTTCTACCGGCCCTTCTCGATATCAGCCTGTTTCGAGAGATCGGCGACCGTCTTGGGCAAAACCTGGTGGTAGCGGCCCGGCTGCGCACCCTCACCGCCAAACCCTTGCCCGGCTTTCTCCTTTCCGAGGAAGGTGACGGCAAGATAACCCAACTTCTCGAGGACATTTTTTCCTGCCAGGTGGATGGCCGCCGGCTGGAGGATATCCTCAACGGTAAGTAATTCCTTTTGCGGCTCAGAGGCCGGTTGCGGCGGGCTATTTGCCGCTCCATTATTGTGTTGTGAAATATCCCAGAATCTCCGCTGTTTTTCTCGCCGCCGCGAAGTTTTCTGTTTCAAAAAACAGGCCGGATTGCTATAGTGCAGGCCATGAAAAAATCAAATAATACCAAACGAACCAAGTTTATTTTTGTCACCGGCGGTGTACTCTCCTCGCTCGGAAAAGGGTTGGCCTCAGCAGCGATCGGAGCGCTTCTCGAAAGCCGCGGACTCACCGTGACCTTCCAAAAGCTTGATCCCTATATCAATGTTGATCCCGGCACCATGAACCCCTTCCAGCATGGGGAGGTGTATGTCACCGATGACGGTGCCGAGACCGATCTTGACATGGGCCACTACGAGCGTTTTACCTCGGCGATCATGGCCCAGAAGAACAACTACACCTCGGGACGCATCTACTACTCAGTCATAACCAAGGAAAGGCGCGGCGAATATCTCGGTGGCACGGTGCAGGTCATCCCGCATATCACCGATGAGATCAAGAACGCCATCCTCCAGCTCGACGGCAGCGCCGATGTGGCGATCATCGAGATCGGCGGTACCGTGGGCGATATTGAAGGACTGCCGTTTATCGAGGCAATCCGCCAACTGCGCGGCGACCTGGGCCGGGAGTACACCCTCTTTATCCACCTGACCCTCGTGCCCTATATCAAGACCGCTGGTGAGGTGAAGACCAAACCGACCCAGCATTCGGTGCGCGAGCTGCGGGCCGACGGCATCCAGCCGGATATCCTCGTCTGCCGCACCGAGGTGCCGCTCGACAACGGTTTGAAAAGTAAGATCAGCCTGTTTTGTAATGTTGCCCAGGATGCGGTCATCACCGCCATTGATGTGGCGACCATCTACGAATTGCCCCTGCATCTCCATAACGAGGGTCTGGATACTAAAATTCTCGAACTCCTCAATATCTGGACCGGTGCACCGAACATCAAACCCTGGGAAGATCTGGTGCATACCATCCGCAATCCCAAAAACGAGGTCACCATTGCCATCACCGGTAAATACGTCGATCTGACCGAATCCTATAAGAGCCTGCACGAGGCCCTGGTACACGGCGGCTTGGCCAACGGCACCAAGGTGCGCCTCGAATATATCAGCGCTGAAGACCTGGAGTCGAAGAATGTTGCCAGCCTCCTCGAGGGCTGCGACGGTATCCTGGTGCCTGGCGGCTTTGGCAAACGCGGGGTTGAGGGGAAAATCAAGGCAATCAATTACGCCAGGAAGAATAAGGTGCCGTTTTTCGGTATCTGCCTCGGTATGCAGCTGGCGGTTGTCGAATTTGCCCGGGACGTCCTCGAACTGCCCAGGGCCAATTCCACCGAACTCGATGAGTTTACCCCCGATCCGGTTATCTATCTGATCAAGGAGTGGTTCGACTACCGGGCCAACAAGATGCAGATTCGCGACAAGGAGTCGGATCTCGGCGGCACGCTCAGGCTGGGCGCCTATCCCTGCGTCCTCAAAGAGGATTCCAATGCCTTCCGCGCCTACGGCGTAGGGGAGATCTCCGAACGGCATCGCCACCGTTTCGAATTCAACAACGACTACCGGCCGGCCCTGGAGAAAGGCGGGTTGACCATCTCCGGGACATCACCTGACAATAATCTCGTTGAGATCGTTGAGATCACCGACCATCCGTGGTTCCTCGGCTGCCAATTCCATCCGGAGTTCAAGTCGAAACCGATGAAACCGCACCCGCTGTTCCGGGATTTCATCAGTGCCGCCCTTGTCCAAAAACAGAGGGGCTAGGCAAATGGTTGCGATTGCCGTTGCCATTGACACCCCGAATGGTACGCCGCTGATTGTCGGCTCCGGTCAGCCCCTGTTGCTCATCGGTGGCCCCTGCGCCCTCGAATCAGAGGAGCTGGCGAGGGTCGTTGCCGGAACTATGCAGGAAATCTGCGGCCGACTGGGGATTTCCTACGTCTTTAAGGCATCTTTTGACAAGGCCAACCGAACCTCGCTGAGTTCCTACCGCGGGCCCGGCCTGGTCGATGGTCTGGCGACCCTTGCTAAGATCCGCCGGGAATTCCAGGTTCCGGTCATCTCCGACATCCACGACATAACCCAGGTTGCTGCAGCGGCCGAGACCCTTGATATCCTGCAGATCCCGGCCTTTCTCTGCCGGCAGACCGACCTCCTGACTGCCGCTGCCAAAACCGGCAAGCCGGTAAATGTCAAAAAGGGCCAGTTCGTCTCTCCCTGGGACATGGAAAATGCCGTGACCAAGATTCGCGGTGCCGGCGGCAGCAAGGTCATGCTGGTCGAACGCGGTGCCAGCTTTGGCTACAATAACCTGGTCGTCGACATGCGCTCCCTGCCGGTCATGCGCTCTTTCGGCTGCCCGGTGATCTTTGACGCCACCCACTCGGTGCAGCTTCCCGGCGGTGCCGGTGGCAGTTCAGGCGGCCAGAGAGAGTTTATCGGCCCCTTGGCGCGCGCTGCGGTTGCCGTGGGCGTTGACGGCCTGTTTCTTGAGATTCATCCGGACCCGGATAAGGCCCTCTGTGACGGCCCCAACTCCATCCCCCTCCATGAGGTTGAGGCACTTCTCCGGCAAATCCTCCGGGTGCGGGACGCGGTCAGCTGATCATGGCCGACCAGTGTTCGTCAACCAGTGCTGGCTATCCCTCCGACTGTGAGGTCATGGAAGGCTACCGGGCCATCGCAAGAGACAAGGCCCGCCGGGACAGTGATCCCCAGCGTCTCCGTGCCCTGGCCAAGGCTAAAGATATCCGCCTTCTTCTTCTTGATGTCGACGGTGTGCTCACCAACGGCAGCCTGCTCTACAGCAATAGCGGCGAAGAAAGCAAGTCCTTCAACACCCAGGACGGTTTCGGCATCCGTCTCCTCCGCGAGGGGGGCATCGACGTCGGGGTAATTACCGCTCGGCAGTCCGAGGTGGTTGCCAGACGGGCCGGTGAATTGAAGATGCGCTACATCTATCAGGGGATGCCGAACAAGGGCGAGGCCTTTAAGGAGATTATGAAGGCCTCCGGGCTCCGCCCTTTCGAGATCGCCTATATGGGCGATGACTGGCTCGATCTGGTTCTTCTCCAGCAGGCCGGATTGGCCATTGTCCCGGCCAATGGCGTTCGCGAGGTGAAGGAGGTTGCCCATTTTATCTGTGAGCGGCCGGGTGGGGCGGGCGCGGTGCGCGAGGCCTGTGACCTCATCCTCGAAGCCAAGAATCTTTTGGCGGAACTCCTGCAAAAGTACCGAAGCCGATGAAATATCACCGCAATACCATCTGGCTGGTGCCGCTGGCCTTTTTAGTGACCTTTCCCCTGTGGAGCGGCCCCGTCGGCGACTTTCTCACTCCCCGCGGCGGATTTGATCCGAACATCAACAAGGAAAGTGATGAGCATCACAATTTCACCATGCAGACGGTGACCATCCTGCAAAACCAAAAAGGCAAAGATACCGCGGTGATCCAGGCGGCAAACGCCCGAACCAAGGAAGACGATCTGGAGGTGGTCATTCTCGACAAGGTCAAGGCGGAGGTTTTTGACGACAACGGCCGGGTCACCGAGATCGCCTCGCAAAGCGGGGAATATAATATGGTCAATAAGATGCTCACCCTGGCCAAGGATGTGGTGGTCAATAAAACAGAGGACAAGCAGTTCCTCTATACCGACCTGCTCTACTACGACAGCGACAAACGCACGGTCAACTCGCCGGGCAAGACCACGATGAAAAGCGAAAGTGCCGAGATCGTCGGCGGCAGTCTCGATTACGACATCAACACCCAAACCTATGTTGTCGGCAATAAAGTGAAGTGTCTGATACAAGGTTTCATCTCGCCTTAATTCGTGCGCATTCCTCCACCAGAGCCCCATCCTCGCCGAGACACCAGCGGACATTGACATCCCAGAGCAGCATGCCGAACCGGCTGCGGGTCTTCTTCTGACTGGCCGGACGGGGGTCATGGCCGATCATCTCCCGGATAAGCTGCAGGATGTCCCTGCCGGTTTCCCTGCCATAGGCGGCACAGAAGGCGCTGGCCTCCGTGCTGAAAGTGATCGTCACCGTCGGCTGCTCGCCGTGGGCGTAGCCGCAGGAGGCTGAGCTCAGACAATCACTGTACGGAATATAGGGTTTAATGTCGACAACCGGCGTACCATCGAGGAAATCTACGCCGGAAAGATCGAGAAACAGCCTGCCCTTTTCCCTGGCAATAGCGACCAGCCTGACCGCCGACAGGCCTAAGTGATTGGGCCGGTGCGGGCTGCGACTGGCAAAGATGCCGACCCTTTTTTTGCCGCCGAGCCAGGGCGGACGAACCGTCGGCTTCCAGCCTTCGGCAAGGGTCTGATGGAAAAGAAAGTGTACCCAGATATGGGAAAACTGCTCGAGTCCCCGAACCATCTCTTCCCGGTTATAGGGGGGCAGGAGCTCAAGCCGCGCCGTTGCCGCCGGGACCATCCCCGGTTGCCGGGGGATACCAAACTTCTCGGTAAAGCAGGAATGGATGATGCCAATCGGCTCAATCCGTATCGGAAGGGGGAGGGTACTTGGTTCCTGGCCCACGGGATCTTGACTCCTTTTTCAGCTGTTCAGGGTAGTGCTCGCCTGCTTGATTGAGATGGAAAATACAGGCCGTAGTCACTCTTCATATACCACAAACCAAGGGGTCATGGCACAATGACGTGCATCCTTGAGCGGAACGGCGCAGTGCTATTAACTTGCCGGAAACGGCTGTCCTGTGGTATCAGTCTGGCAAACAAGGTTTACCCATCATCACCGGACGGCAGGATGGCCGCTGCCGGGATTTCCCCATAAAGAGGTAGAAAGGAACAATGAAAGTAGGAATCATAGGCTTACCCCAGACCGGCAAGAAGACCCTTTTTCAGATCCTGACTGGCAATCAGCTGCGTGAACAGGCCGGACCGGTCAAGCCGGTGCCGGGCACTGCCGAGATACTTGACCCGCGTTTTGATAAATTGGTGGCCATGTACCAGCCGCACAAGAATGTCCGGGCGAGGGTTGATCTGGTGCTGTTGCCGAAGATGGAGCAGGAGAACATCGCCAAGGGGGACATCTTCAAGGAAATTGCCGATGTGGATGCCCTTTGCCATGTCGTTCGCGCCTTTGCCGATGAGGCCATTTACCATTCCGAGGGCTCCGTCGATCCGATCAGGGATGCGGAGATGGTCAACGGCGAGCTGCTCATGCACGACCAGATCTTTGTGGAAAAGCGCATCGAACGGATTGAACTGGCGCTGAAAAAGATCAAGGATGAAAAGCAGCAGAAGGAACTGGAGTTGATGCGGCGGATGCAGGGACACCTGGAGGAGGAAAAGCCGCTGCGCCTCATGGAGCTGAATGAGGAAGAGGAGTTCCTGGTCCGCAGCTATCCGCTTATCACTCGCAAGGAGCTGATCCTCGTCTTCAATGTCGGGGAGGATCAGCTGGGCAATAACGACCTGCTTGAAAAGATGGCGGGGAGGTGTCAGGCCGCGAAAATGGAGGCAATGCTGGTCTCGGCCCAGGTCGAATCGGAGATCGTTCTTCTCGACACGGAAGAGGAGAAGGCGGAGTTCCTGCGTGACCTCGGTATAGTCGAGCCGGCCTTGGGGACCATGACTAAATTATGCCTTAAGTCACTTGGTCTTATCTCGTTTTTTACCGTCGGCAAGGACGAGGTCAGGCAATGGCTGGTGCGCAAGGCCTCCCCGGCACCTGTCGCTGCCGGGGTCATTCACTCCGATCTGCAGCGCGGCTTCATCCGCGCCGAGGTGATGAAGTACGATGAACTGATCGAACACGGCAGCGAGGCCGAGCTGAAAAAGGCCGGAAAGATGTATCTGCAGGGGAAAGACTACATCGTCGGCGACGGCGATATCCTCAACATCCGTTTCAAGGTGTGACGCAATCGCGGTCGGGCTCGGCCGGCACCGCCCCCGCAAGAAAAACTATCGGGGCGGTTCGGCCAGATCAAAGAACTGCGGGTCATTGGCTTCGGCGATGACCCGCCATTCATCGCCCTCATGGTCAAAGTCGGCAATCTTGTCGATGTCCATTTTTAGATATTTCCCCTTGCCCTCGACCGCCACCTGGCCGTCGGCGAGGAGGATCTCTCCCTCTCCTTGAAAAGAGCGTTTGCCCTCCTCTACGATTCGAGCCAGGACCCTGATCTCTCCGTCAAGCGGTACCGGTTTGCGCAGTTTCATGGAGAAATCGACGGTTACCCCCCAGATATTGTCGGAGTGGCGGAACATAATGGCCCGGCCGATGGTTTCATCGAGGATGGTTGCGGCGATGCCGCCGTGCAGGCGGCCCGGATATCCCTGGTGCCGGTCATCGGGCCGGAAAATGGCCATAAGCTGGCCGTCTTCCAGTTCGTAAAACCGGCTCTTTAAACCAAAACTATTCTGCACTCCGCAGACAAAGCACATTTTGGCATTTGGCTGCTTTTTAATGACTTTTAAACGCATGGTTGTCTCGCAGATCGTAGATGTTATCTTTGGCAATGGGGAGTGGGCAGTGTCGGAGGGCCATCGACCAGCATTGCGGCGATAGTTATCCTGACCTTGGGCAGCAGGTGGCGCTTGCCTTCAAGGAGCTGATTTTCCAGGGCTGCCAATTGCTGCAGCAGCGGTGTCCGGGCAACGTGGGGCGGTTCCGCTTCCGGAAATCTTGCGGCAACGATCTCCTGGCAGCGGAAACAGCCGGGAAAACGCAGCTCCTGGCCATCCGGGCGGACCAGGGTCGCCGGCACCCCATGGGTTCGGCAGACCAGCAGGCGGTGCTGGTAGAGAACGCAGCGACCGGCCTCGTTAAGCGGGCACATGACCTGCGGTCGCTGGTCACTGGCCAGGGCCTTGTCGCACTGGCCCAGCCAGTCCCGTGACCGGGCGAGCAACTCCTCCCGCCGGGCCTCGGGCAGCAGGCGGAACCCTTGCCACAGATAGGCCCATTCGGCATAGGTGTGGTGCAGGAAGTACGAATCGCAGCAGTTGTCCGGACAGCCGTCGCAGGAAAAATCAAGTTCCCCTGCCACCCTCTGGTATTCCTCCTGGAGTTTCCGGTAGATCTCCTCAAGCCGTTTGCTGAGGAATTCCGACAATAGCACCTCTTTCATGCCACTTCCTCGGCAAAACATTGCACATGGTAGATCTGTACTTCAAGTTTTGTATCCCGCCAGGCCCGCTCAGACAGGCCGGCCTTTTGGCAGAGATGGCCCAAAAACTGTTCGGGAATGGGCAACTGCTGCCACACCTGGGGCAGAAAGGTCGCACTGCGTCGGCCGTCGCGGATAATGACCCCGTCGATCCCCGGAGACAACTTGCGGATGAGGTCGGAGGAGTCGCTGTATTCGAGGGGCTCCGGCGCCGAAAGGACGGAGATATCGATGTGTACCTTGGCAAGTTCGGCCGCTGTAAGCGGTGAAAAGCGGTGGTCATGGCAGGCGGCGTTGATGGCGTTGTCGCGAATCCCTTGCCAAAGGGTACCGACCGGTTGAAGGTTGCCGATGCAGCCCCGCAGTCTGCCGGAAAGCTTCAGTGTGACAAAGGTTGCAGCCGAGGCAAGCAGGGCGGGATCGGTGGGCTGTGGCGGCGCTTCGCCGCCGGTCAGCTGATGTTCCAGGGTTTTTCTCGCGAGAGCCAGTAACGAACGGCCCTGTTCTTCGGTCAATTGATGCATCACCATTCCACCCCCAGCATCATACAGTTAATGCCGCTGCCGATCCCGAGCAGGGCGCCCTTCTGGCCGCTATGGAAGAGTCCCTGCTCGATGGCCATGGCCATGGTGATCGGTGCCGAAACCGATCCGACATTGCCGAGAATCTGCAGGGTTTCAAAGTTTTTCCCCGGCGGTAAATCGAGTTTTTCAAAGAGCAGTTTGGCGTGTGCCGAACCAACCTGGTGGCAGAAAAATCTGTTGATATCCTCAGCCCGCCAACCGGCCTTTTGGGAAAATTGCTGCCAGGTGGCGAGAGCGGTTTCCACGCCCCGGTGCAACAGTTCCTCGGAATTGGTGGCCATGAGGACAGTGTTTTGCCCTTGCTGGCCGCCATGGCAAAGATCGGAATGCTCCGTGTTTGCCCGCCAGGCCCCGTGCACCAGGCGCGGCCGGGTTTCAGCAGCCTGGGTTCGCCGCATATACAGGGCCACAGACCCGGAACCGATGGTCAGCGAGGCAAAGGCCGGTTTAATGCCCTTGCGCGTCACCGCTATGTCTTTCTCCAACACCTGCAGGGTCGATTCCAGCAGGTCCTCGGCGGTCTCGCCGGAGACCACCAGTCCGTTGGCCACCTGGCCGAGTTCGATCATATTGGCAAGCATCACCATGCCGTCGAGAAAACCGAGGCAGGCATTGGAGATATCGAAGATCAGGGCGGAGGGTGAGAGCCCGAGCCTGTCATGGACGAAGGAGGCCGTCGCCGGCTCCATCATGTCGCGGGAAACTGAGGTAAAAATCAGGCATTCGATCGCCTGCGGATCAAGGCCGGCCTGGTCAAGCACCCGTTTGCCGGCAAGGCTTGCCGCCTCACTTGGCCGTGTACCGGCAGGCCAGAGCCGCCGCTCCCGTATGCCGCTCATTAACTCCAGTCTGCCCTGGGGCAGATGCAACCTCTGGTACAGGGCCGCCAGCCTTTCCTCAATCTGTTCCGAGGTGATTATCCGCGGAGGAAGCTGGTAGCCTATGGTGTCGAGACAAACCCGTGAATATTGAATCATAACTGATGAAAACCGCCTTACCCCAAGTCTTTTCTTTGCAGAGCAAGGGTTGACTTCAAGAGGTCAATTCGTTACCGCGTATTGACCATGCGTTTATATTTTAAAAGCTATAGCTGCGTTGCGCAGCTTGTCTGCTCAAACGAAACCTATGTCCTTGCGGTATATATCAAGCAACTGCCAAAGTTTCGAGGTGTTTGTGTATCTTGCCTTTGGTAACCGGCTGCTCGATGGTTCCATCGAAGCCGCAGTTCTCCAGGCCATCCAGCCTTTCCCCCTCGCCCACCGCGAGAATCGTCGCACATTGCCCGGAATATTCCTCCAGCTGTCGGAGCAGTTTTGCCACCCGCAGGCCCTCCAGGTGTGGGGCTGAAACATCGAGGACAATCAGATCAAAATGGGAAAGGGATGCCTCGTACATTGCCGATCTCTTGGTGTCGGCAAGGCTCACCTGCCAGCCGGCCTCAACGAGGGTGCTGACAAGGGTGCTTTCGTCGGCCGGGTCACCAGCGACGACCAGCGCCCGGTTGGTGAGATACTTCGCCAGGATGTCGATCAGCTGTCCTTTATCGAGGGGCTTGGCCAGATAATCGTCCATTCCGGCCTGCAGGCATTTTTCCCGGTCACCCGGCATGGCCTGGGCGGTAAGAGCGATGATATCGAGGTGGCCGCCTTTTTCCTTCTCATATCTTCTGATGGCGCGGGTGGCTTCCAGACCATCCATTCCATCCATTTGCACATCCATAAGAACTAGCTGGTATCCACCGCCGCAGGCCTCTTTCACCGCCGCTTCGCCGGTGTCAACGGCGGTGACATGGATGCCGAGCTGTTTGAGGATCGTCTCGATCAAGGTCCTGTTGATATGCTCGTCTTCGGCCAGTAAAACCTTGGCGCCCTTGAGGGCATAGGTGGAATTTTCGACAATGTTTTCCATGGCCGAGGTGGTCTTTTCCTCAAGACTGGCAATATCAGCGACCTCTTTGAAGGGCAGGATAAAAGAAAAGGTCGATCCGTCCTTGCCACTTTCAACGGTTATTTCGCCGCCCATCAATTTGACCAGCTGCGAAGATATTGTCAGACCGAGGCCGGTAGTCCCGACCGATAAAGGCAGGGAAACAATGGGAACGGCCTTTCGCTTAAAATAATGACTGATCAGATCGAGTTTTTCCGGGGTGATACCGCAGCCGGTGTCTTTAACGACAAAGCGCAGCTGGAGGGTGCCGGCGCTGTCATAGCCACAGTTTTCAATCTTGATAGCAACAGAGCCCCGATCGGTATACTTGATGCCGTTGTGCACGAGATTGGTGAGAATCTGCACCAGGCGGGCCGGATCGCCATGTACATAGGCGGGGACATCCGGGTCAATATTGCAGGTAAGGGCAATGTCTTTTTTGCGGGCGGCAAGGTTTAACAGGTAGAGATCGTGGTCAAGGCTTTCCTTGAGACAGAAATCTTCCGGTTCGATGACCAGCTCACCGGCTTCAATCCGGGAGAAATCAAGGACCTCGTTGACTACCACCAGCAGCCGGTCAACGGATGAATTGACCATTTCCAGATACAGCCGCTGGTCGGCGGAAAGCTCGGTGTCAAGAACGAGATTGGTCATGCCGATAATGCCGTTCATTGACGAACGGATCTCGTGGCTGACATTTTCCAGAAAGACACTCTTGACCCGGCTGGCAACCTCGGCCTGGATGATATCCGTTTCGCTGGAACGGTGCTCGGCCGCCTCCTGCTCGGCATGTTTGCCGTTGATGATTGCCTGCACTGCCCGTTTTTTCAGGACCTCGGTTGTCCGTATCTGCTTGGCAAGTTTTGCTTTCAATTCCTCAACTTGTTGCTGCAGCCTCTCAATCTCCGTCACGTCACTGCCCCCCTTTGACCTTTCAGGATGCACCTTTTAGCGGGCCGGCGTCCGGTTTTCCGCAGTAGGTAAGAACTTCAACCATTCCATCACGTAAAATTTGTTCTATACGGCGATGATCCAGCGGCTCGCCGGCAAGAATTTTCTGTTCAATTGCTCTGGTGTAGTCTGCCCATTCCGATTCGCCCATATTGAGAAGTACCCCTTTCAATCCGTGATAGACGGCCTTCAAATGGTCAACCGCCATGTCTTTTGCTGCGATTCCCTCGGCAAGATTTTCCAAGCTCTGTTCCAGTGATTTCGAGGAACTGGTCAGCATAAGCTCGACCTGCGGGTCGGTGAGCAGGTACTGGTCACGAAAATGCCGGCGCAGCTTTGCCATGGTAACGGGTGGCGGGGCATGTTGCTGATCAGTAGGTTGTTGTGCCATGGCTGGTCCGGAAAGAGGGCATGATAGAAAAGAAATCAGGTGATCAATCCGAGGTCGCGAATATGGCTGATCAGTTTCGTTCGATCCAGGGGCTTGGTGAGGTAGGCCTCACACTGTCCTTGGCGAAAGGCCTTCATGATGTTTTTCGAATCGTCAATGGCCGTGATCATAATAACCTTGGTGGTGTCAAGACCACGGATGCCACGTTCCGCCTCGATCTTCCGCAGTTCGAGCAAGGCCTCCTGGCCGTTCATTACCGGCATCATGATATCCAGACAGATGAGGTCGTAGGGATCGTTGCCTTCGAATGCCCGTTCGATGGCGTCGAGGGCTTCCCTGCCATTGACTGCCACGTGACATATTCCATATTCCGAAAGCAGTGTCGAGAGAAGGGATCTCGACAGAAAATCATCCTCGACGATCAATGTCTTCATAGTTGCTCCCCTTTGCGGCCAAGGCTCGCTGCAGTAATACCCGTGCAATCTGTAGCGTGTAGGCAAAACCCGCCCTCTTGTTTCTTGCAACAATACTATCACGAACCCGATGCCATTGGAAATACTTTGGGAGCGGGAATGCAATATGGGCAATTTTACCTGGCTGGATATTGCTCCATTTCATCGGTCCTTGCCACGGTTTGTCCAGACATTGTCCGGTGGGGCGGTGCTCTTTACTTGATGGCGAAACTCCCAGCAGCTATGGATCTTCTGGTTCCGTGAAAAATCAAAGGGCAGGGATTGCCGGGAAATATCGGTTATGGCGTACCGTTCGAACAGCCCCCTGTCGAGTTGGAACCTCCGGAAGTTGGTGGAAAAAATCAACAAGCCGCCGCTTTCCAGGCGGGACATCGCCAGATCGAGCATGCGGGCATGATCTTCCTGGACGTCAAAAACCCGCCGCTCTTTCTTGGTGTTGGAAAAGGTCGGCGGATCGATGAAGATGAGGTCGTAGTTTGCCGTACAGGCCGCTAGCCACTCCAGGCCATCGGCCTTTTCAACCTTGTTGCGCACCTCGCCGAGGCCGTTTAGGGCAAGATTCATCCGTGCCCATTGCAGGTAGGTGGCGGAGAGATCGACGGTCATGGTGCTCGATGCCCCGCCGAGGGCCGCCTGCACCGTCGCCGTGCCGGTGTAGCCAAAGAGATTGAGGAAGCGTTTGCCCTTGGCGGCGGCGAAGATCTTCGCCCGAATCGGCCGGTGATCGAGGAAGAGTCCGGTGTCGAGATAGTCGGTGAAGTTGACGAGGAAAGAACATTCACCTTCTTTCACCTCGTACATCTTACGGCTGTTGCCCTTTTTTTCGTACTGGTTGCGGCCTTTCTGGCGCTCGCGGGTCTTCAGAAACACCCGGTCGGACCTGGTGCCGAGGATCTGTTTTACGGCGATGACTGCAGTCTTGAAGCGTGTCGCCGCAAGCTGGGGATCAATGGTTTTCGGTGGCGCCCATTCCTGGATATGTACCCATTTCCCGTAGAGATCGATGCTGAGATTGTATTCCGGCAGGTCGCGGTCATAAACCCGAAAGCAGGATACCCCCTCTTTCTCCGCCCAGCGCAGCATCTGCCTGAGATTCTTGCGCAACCTGTTGGCAAATTCATCGCCATCGCCCTCAGCAGCCGGGGGCTGGAGTTGCCAGCAAAAGGCCGGATCTTCCCCGGCAATACCGCCGATCAGCAATCGGCAGGGAATTGAGCCATTGTACAAGCGGTGTTTAAATTCCCAGGCAAGGCCAAAACTGTCGGTGAGTTCCGGGTTGGCAATAAAGACCCCGGCCCGCCAGCCGGCAAAGCGCTGGCGAAGGATCCGCCCGTAACCCCGGTACAACTGGCTCACCAGTTCCGGCTCCGATAGCCGCTCGCCATAGGGCAGGTTGCTGAGCAGCAGGCCATTCTCCTCCTCCGCTCGCGGAAGGCCGGCCATCTCGCCATGTTTTATGGTGATATATCTTTCAAGGCCTGCCCGTTCGACATTTCTCTGCGCTGCCCGGACCACCGCGGGATCACAGTCATAACCAGCCATGGCCGGCCATTCTTTGTCTTCGCCTGCCGCCTCCCGGGCAAGGGCCTCGTCGACCAGCGCGGTCCACAGCCTCTCGTCATGGCGTAGCCAGCCCTTAAAGCCATAATATCCTCGCGACAGACCCGGTGCCGAGTCGCCAAACATCAGGGCTGCTTCAATGAGCAGGGTGCCTGCCCCGCACATCGGATCGATGAGGGTCTTGGGATTCTCCATCCAGCCGCTGAGGGCGACAATAGCCGCTCCCAGGGTCTCCTTCAGGGGGGCCTTGCCCGAGGTATCGCGATAGCCGCGGCGGTGCAGGCTCTCTCCGGACAGATCAAGGGAGACCGTGGCAAGATTATTGTCTATATGCAGATGGATCTGCACCCCGGGGCGGTCGGTTTTCACCGAGGGCCGAACGCCGGTTTTGTCGCGAAAATGATCAACGAGGCCGTCTTTTAACTTGAGTGCGGCAAACCGGCTGTGGGTTATGGCCGATTGCCCGGACAGGGTGCAACTTATGGCAAAGGTGGTATTCTCGGTAAGATGGTCTCCCCAAGTGGCAGCCAATGCGGCCTTATAGAGTGATTCTTCATCGCTGACCGGAAATTGCCACAGCTGGAGGAAGACCCTGGAGGCAAAGCGCGACCACAGACAACAGCGATACGCCGATTCGAGGCCTCCCCGCCAGCGCACCACCCCGACGTCGCTGGTCACATCCTGGCCACCGAAGGCGCGGGCCTCTTCACCAACGAGCTGTTCCAGTCCTGCCGCACAGCCGGCGACGATTTGGTATTTTGCAGGTGTTTCTGTCTTCAAAACGTGCTCTCTTTTAACATCATTTTTACCTGATAGATGGCTTTTCTTCGAACTCGTCGCCTGTGATGCCGCCCAGGTTGTGAAATTCAAATCTCTTTCGTTTGTTGTCGTTTAAGCTGAGTTGAGCAATTTGTTCGCTCAAACGAAACGTATGCCCTTGCGGTATAGAGCTGAGTTGAGCAGTCATTCTACTCAAATGAAACATATGCCTTTGCGGCAAAATGAGAATTCCGCCGACAGTTGTCGAGGTCTTAAAAAAAGGAAGCCTGGTTGAAATTGGCGGTAAAGCGGATCTGCTCCCGGTGATTTTCAAGGCTTTTCCTGGCCGAATCGCTCAGTCCGAGAACTTCCGGGCGCCTGATGAGACCAGAAAAAAGGGCCTTGATTATCTGAGGGTCGAAGTGGCGGCCGCCTTCGCGTGATAGATTGTGGGCGGCATCCTCAAGAGACATTCCGGCGAGATTTCGTCTGCCGGCCAGCATTGTCTCAAAGGCATCACAGACTGTCAAGATCCGGGCTCCAAAAGGAATGTCTCGACCTCTCAGCCCATCCGGATAGCCGCTCCCGTCATAACGCTCATGGTGATGGAGAATGAGAGGTTCCACCTCATTGAGAAAGTTGAGCGGTCTGGTGATCTTTGCACCGATCTCAGGATGTCTGCGCACTATGTCCATCTCTTTATTCGAAAGAATGCCCAGGCGTTGGAGGATAGTGTCCTCCATGCCGATTTTGCCGATATCATGAAGCAGGCCACCACGATAGATGGTTTCAACCTCGTTGTCATTGAGTCCCATCTCCTCTGCAACCAGTCTGGCAAGACTGGCCACCCGTACCGAATGGCCGTGGGTTTGTTCATCTTTTGCTTCAAGAGCCAAGACGAGACCTTCCACCATTTTGCCCATGCTGTCTATCATCTTCGCATCGAAGCTGATAGCCTTTTGCAGAGCAATTGCGCCCTGTTCGCCAAGTGCGGAAACCAACTCAAGTTCGTCTTCGCTCAGTTCTCGGCGGTCATGGAAATAAACCGCGAGAATACCCTGCAGTGAACCGGCGATATCGAAGAAAATTCCGGAGATGGACCCCACACGACGTTTTCCCAGCCGTTCCCGATCGGGGATACGGGGGTCATATCTGGCGTCTTCAATAAAGCATAACGGACCTTGGCTCTTGTCAAAGAGGCCAGTCAAGGTTTCAAAGTCCATCTCGTCGAGACTTCGATAGGGGAAACCATGGGAATATCTGGTGACGATAGCCTTTTTATTATAATCGACAATCCAGTAGATGCAGCCTTTGGCCAGCAATATCTCCTTAATATGTGTGACAATACTATGAAGAATTTCCGGACTTCTCTCCCCAGAGTGAATGGCCTTGCTGACCTGGGCGAATATTTTAAAATATCTGTCTTGTCCGTTGCTCATGACATCCTCATGCCCGCGCTATGCGCCATTGGGTATGGTTCCTGTATCTTAGGAATACTACTTGAGAATAGCACATTTGCCGCCGGGGGGCCACCTGTTCGTACTGTTTGCATGTATTCTGCGGCTGGCCGGGTAGGGAATGCCGGTATTCAAAGCGGATGACCTTAGCTTGTGCCTGTCAAGCCATGTTCCTGAAACCTTCTGTTGCCCCCCCCATTATCTTATTCGTAGTCCCGCTGGTCTCCAATCCTGATGATGATTTCCTTTTGCATGCTGTCGATTCGCGCGAAGATTTCCTTGAGCATAGTCTGTTCGATCCGCGTCAGTTTTTTGGGGTTAATGTGGTTGTCGGGGGCCGATTTCTCCGTCATCAAGGCATTGAGCTGCCTGGCGAAACGCAGCTGCATCAAGAAGCTGTAGGCCTGTTCCATTTCATGATAGGTTTCGTCGGAAAGAAATTTCCGTGCAAACAAGCGCTGGAGCCGCTCATGGGTGTTGGTCTCCGCCAAGTCATATTTAAGGGCATAGACCCTCGCGAAATCAACAATCGGCACCATGACTTTTTTGATATCGAAGGTGTCTCTGTGTTGCCCCTTTGACTCAACCAGAAAATTTCGAAAGAAACCCAGGGGCGGCTTGAAATGTTGTGCATTAACAGCCAAATGGCTGAGAAACAGCGGCCATTCAACGAGCGTTTCCATGAGATACCTGCGCAACTCGGTAACGAGAGGGGCATGTCCGTGCGCGCAGCGAAAATCAAAAAATATTGTGGAATTGAGGAGATCCTCCGGAGATGCGAAGCGTATCCAGGAACGAAAGTGGTCCTTCCATACCGAGAGAGGCTGGCACCATTTGGGATTTTGGGCCATGATATCGCCTTTACAGAAACTATAGCCGACTTCATCAAGCGCGCTGCATATGGTTTTTCCCAGGGCGAGAAAATAGGCGTGAATCGATGCCGCCTCCGTTTCCGGGACATCTTCGTAGATAATTGCATTATCCTGATCGGTTTTCAGGGTCTGTTCTTTTCGCCCTTCACTGCCCATAACCATAAAAGCAAAAGGACAAGGCGGTGGGCCATGTTCTTTGAGGGCCAGGGCAATGATCTTTTGCAGGATGGCATCGGATATGGTGGTGATCAATCGGTTGAGGTTTTTGGCCTTGGCCCCGCCGGCGATGAGTGTCTGAATTACTGCGGGAAGTTGGAGGTAGTGTTGGTGCAACTCCTGTATCGACCCGGCGGTCGCAATTTCACCAATAAGAAACAGCGGTGATTGCCCCTGGGCGGAGAGGAGGTCCTTGCTGGTAATAATGCCGATCACCGTGTCGTCAGAGTTGGCGATTCCCAGGTATTTGATATTTTCCTGCATCATAGTGAGCAGGGCCTCAAATACCAGGGCCTCCGACGAGATGGTTCGCAGCGGAGAAGACATGATCTTTTCCAATGGCGTATCAATGCCAAGTCCTTTGGCAACCACTTTTTTCCGCAGGTCATTGTCGGTGACGATACCGACGAAACGCTCCTCGGGTGAGCGCACGAGTATGCTGCTGCAATCGTGGGCAGTCATCAATTGCGCCGCCGATTGAATGGTTGTCGTTGTCCTGCAGGAGATTATCTGCTTTTGAGGGAGGTAGCTGATCGGTTGATTAAGAAATTGCAGCGTTTCCTCGCCCGGCTGGATGACTTTGGCGACAATTGCGGCATAGGATCGGTCAAGCATCCGTTTGCCGAAAGTATCGGTGAAGAATTCGAGAAACTGGGCGTTTCTCTTGCAAGTGTCGAGGAAGCTGGCTTTGGGCCAGACATAAAAAATGGTGTCTTCACAGGTTCGAAGAGAACGGATAGAGATGGAGTGATTGATCAGCATTGATATGCCGCCAAAGACATCGCCCTCGCTCATCATCGCCCCGTTGATTTTGTGATCGGCTTCTTCGAAGAACCGCTCAGCTGATCCCTGGTGAATAATATACAGAGCTTCAATCTTTGACAGTCCCTGGGCAAAGACCTTTGTATTGCCGGGCTGCGAAACCACAGTCAATTCCGAGGCTATTTTTTCTATTTCCGCCTCTGCCAGGAAAGAAAACGGAGCGATGCCGGACAGGAAATGGATGGCGCGATTGGACAAGAAATTGCCGGTATGGGATCTGTCAACCAACAACCGATCGAAGGCCTCAATAAAATAAAATTTAAAATCCGGGTAGGTAGCACAAAGATCGGTAAAGACGTCCTTGGCAATGGTAGAGCATTTTGAATCAACAACCGCTTTGGCGGTTGTTATGCTGATACCTGCATTCATGAGAAGTGTCACGCCGCCGAAAATCTCACCCTCGTGCAGTCTGGTGCATAGGCTGTTTTGTCCCGGTTGTTCAGAAAAGAGTTCAATCGCCCCTTCTTCGAGGATAAAGATGTCATCTAAAACCGATTGACCCCGGACAAAAAGGATCTCGTTTTTACCAAATGTTCGTTTTCCGGAGGTCTTTGCCACACGCACTTGCTCTTCTTCCGGAAGGACTGAAAAGGCCGGAATGCGCGCGAAGAGATCAAAGAAATGGTCATCCATGGTGATACCCAGAGAAATGAACGGGCAGGGAAAAGAATTCACTGTCAGAGCGAAACAGTCATCTACCGGTAGAAAAGTTTACCATATTTTTTGGGATGTCTGAATTGCATCCTTTGCAGTCAGGATAATATCTCGTGTCGATTTGGCCATGCTTTGGGAAAATTTTCAGTTATCGCCAAGGGATTGCCCAGGAAGGCATGTCTAACGATTCATGGTGCAAACCCATGGCAATGCTGGAGTCCTCAACCGCTTTGAGGTGTGAGATTGCTCCTACCCCACCCACAAGTACATGAAACTGCTTATATAGACGATAATTACCACAAGGACCAAGAGCATCCGGAAAGTAGACAGTCCTGATGCCGATTTCAAGGCATGAAAAACAATGGTCAAGGCAAGGGCTGAGGCGGCGCAGAGGATGGGGAGAAACAGCTCTCCGGTAATTTTTACCTGGAATGCTGCAAGGGCTGGGGCGAGAGGCCAGAATGAAATCCAGGCCATGCCGAGAGCCAGATAGATTGGGAGAAACAGGGTGGAGCCACCGAAGCCTCGGCAAAAAACCCAGGCGAACAGGGCCATTCCTCCATGGACGAGAAAGGACACGGAAATTCCCATTAACACCAGGGTAATCCGGATATGCAGGGATAGAGGGTCACCGTCATCGGCTCCGGCGATGTAGCGGGTGAAATACATGGCACTGAAGCCATAGATGGCACCAAACAGCGCCACATTAATGGCCGTGTAGACAAGGGAGAGCTTGTTGCGGACGATAACTTCGCGATACACTCCCTCTTCAAAGCGCAGGATGCGGAGCATATGTTGAAAGTATTCCATAGATTACCTCCGGATGATTGAAGCAGGAGCGGACTCTGTCGACAGTCAGGTTATTGGGGGAGCAAAAGGTACCAAACATAAACAATTTCCAAAAAAAAGGGGAGGTGGAATTTTCCATCTCCCCTTTGCTGACCACTAAGCCTTTACCCGCTTATACCAAAAGGCATATGTTTCGTTTGAGCAGACAAGTTGCTAAACGCATTTAACTCCAGGGTTGAAGTCCCCAAATGCTGATAAAAATGCAGATGACGGCGAGAACTGAAGGCCAGATGATGCCGTTGTAGCGATTCTCATCATAATCACCCCAGCCGTGGATACGATCGATAACCTTCTTGTCGTCAAGGCTCGGTGCCCAGCCTGACAGAGCGGGAATCCGGTTGAAGATCAGGGACAGGAAGATAAAAAGGGTAAACGAAAGGGGCACCGTTACCAAGCCGCCGGACATGCCGAGGGCGGCTACGGCGCCCTTGCCGACAACGATGCTCGGGAAGACATGCGGCGAAATGATGATAAAGATCAAGCCGCTGATATTAGCGGAGATGATGAGTGCAAGCTTATTGGCCTCCTTCCACCATACACCGAGAAGGATGCCGGGTGTGGCCGTGGAAGCGAGAAGGCCAAAGGCCCAGAGAATACTGGTAACCAAAAATTTCGGCGGGTTGAAGGCGAGGAGGACGGCGATGACGCCACCCATGGCAAGAGCGGCGAAGCCCCAGCGAATACGTGATTTGGCTTCCATCTTCGGCGCAAGTATGCCCAGCAGGTCGTTGCCGACCAGCCCGGAAATGGCCATGAGATTGCCGCCGACCGTGGACAGACCGGCAGCGAGCGCGCCGCCCATAACGAAAGCGGCAACCCACATCGGGTTATAAAAGACGTTAAGAATAAGCAGGGTCTGGTCGGCCTTGGCGATGGTCTTGCCGGTTGTGGCGACAAAATAGTTGCCGGCAAAGCCACTGGTATAGGTACCGGCGAAAAGCAGACCAAGAAAGAGAACAAACCACACAACCGCCCAGCGGGCATTTTTAACGCTGGAAGAGGTGAAGACGCGCATGGCCAGATGCGGCAGGGCGACGGGTCCGAGGGTAAATGCGGGAATCAGGGCAAAGTACCAGCGGAAATCGTATTTCATGTCGAAAAATGTCGGCAATACCTTGAGCATCGCCGGCACCATGTCGCCGTAGGCAAGGGGTGGGAACCACCAGCCGGAGGAACCCATGCTCTTCATGATCGCTCCCATTGGGACGATCATGGCAATAGTCATAATGACCATCTGGAAAGCGGCGTTGTAGGAGGCGCCGTACATGCCGCCCAAGGTAACGTAGCCGACGGTTGCGACACCGGCAACGATCAGGCCGATGTTATACGGAATACCGAAGAGCATTTCAAAGGCCTGGCCGAGGCCGATCATCTGGCCGAGGGCGTACATGACCATAATCAGGATCATCCACAGGACGATGGTCAAGGTGGCACCCTTACCGTAGCGGGCCTTGATGAAGGTTGCCGGGGTGAAGGCCTTCATCCGCCTGAGACTCGTGCCGTACAGCAGAGTCAGCAGCGGGATGGAGATAGCCCATTGAATCCAGAGATAAACAAAGGGTACCTGCATCTTCGAGATGAGGGCGATGACGCCGAGGAAGGTGGCGAGGCTGGCCCAGGTGGCGGCCATGGAAAGTCCGTTGGTGACCGGGCCGATTTTAAAGCCAGCGGCGTAGAAATCTTCTTCACTGGTGGTCATCCTTCCCGCCCACCAGCCGATGCCGTAGCAGATGGCAAAGAGAATAACAACAACGGCCACGCCTACCCAGATATTAGTAATGGCAAATTCATTGTTCATGATTATTTCCCCCCTGTCTTGTCGGACATGACTGTCTGGCCCTGTGTTTTGGCGTATGCTTCCATGTCATCGTCAAATTTGTTGCAAACGATTGCCATGACGATGCAGACGACCATCAAACCGAACCAGCCCATGAGGATAGGGACGATATATTCAACAGGAAATCCCCACATCGTGCCACCCTTGAGCGACGGAAACAATACGAACACGGAAGCAAAATGACCAGCGAGCAGCAGCAGAGCACTAAAAATAATGGTAATCCATATTTCCTTTCTATACAGTTCGTCTTTCATAAATGTGCTATCCTTGTTGTCAAAGGTGAGATGGGGTCTGTACCCAAACCACTCCCTGGGCCTTATTTTGAGGGGGGAAAGGCTTGGGTCAGAGGCATTACCAGATAACATGAACGAGCGCTCAATCAACGTAATTTGATTAATCCATGATTATTTTTTTGTCAAAACCTTTTTTTTACCTTGAGGGTATAAGTCTCGTTTGAGCAGACCAGCTGCTCAACGCAACTCTATACCGCCAGGACATATGTTTTGTTTGCCTGGGCAGGCTGCCCAACTCAGTCTTATTCGAGATGAAAGCGAGAGGGAGTCACTTTCTCCGAGATTCTTAAAAGCATGGTGATTGCCAAATGCAAGGTGCATCTGGAAGGTAGGCTGTTTGGTTTTGCAGGGACAGAGGTACCTTTTAGCCGGGTGATCCCTGAAAAAACTCTTTGACAAATGCAACCCAATATATTTCAGTTCTTTTTCAGGAACCGATCGAGCGCTCAGTTGTGAAGCTCTGGGCGAGGGAGAGTGAGCAGGGGCAACTCCCTGGCTATTCATTTTCAATTCAAAGGTAAGGAGTCTTTAATGGGTATGGAAAATCTATACAAAGAAGTTATGGACCTTAACATGATGGATGATAATGACCAGAAGGAGGCGGCCGCCAAGTCCTTTTTTAATAAACTCAACTTCATGAAGCTCCCGGATCACTTCAACTGGGCGGAAGAGATCTTCGAAGGTTTGCATGTCAAGGAGCGTGGGGACAAGAAGGCCCTGATCTGGACCGATATCCATACCAAGGAAGCCAAGAGCTTTACCTATAAGGAATTCGCCGCCAAAGGCAGCCAGTGCCTGAATGCCCTGCGCAATGCCGGTGTCGACAAGGGTGGCAATATGTATATGATGCTGCCGATCATCCCAGAGACCTGGTTTGCCAGCTATGCTTGTGTCAAGGGCGGCATAGTCGCCGTACCGACCGCCACCTCGATGACCATGCGCGAGCTCGAATTCCGCTTTGAGACCTACCCCCCCGACTGCATCGTTGCCGCCGAGGTCTTCACCGACCTGATGGACGAGGCGATCAAAACCACCGGCGTGAAGCCGAAAATCAAGATCGTCATCGGCAACAAGCCCGGCTGGAAGAGCTACACTGAACTCAATGATGAGAAGACCGAGGCCGCCGCCGCCAAGACCAAATCCAGCGATCTGCTGTTCTGCTTCTTCACCTCCGGCACCACCGGACTGCCGAAACGGGTCGGCCATACCGCCACCTCCTACCCGGTAGGTCACCTGTCCACCTCGGTGCTCACCGGCATCCGCCCGACGGACATCCATCACAACCTGAGCGCCCCCGGCTGGGCAAAATGGGCGTGGAGCAGCTTCTTCGGTCCCTTAAACGTCGGCGCCACCGCCACCGGTTTCAACTTCAAGGCCCTCGACGGCGTTGCCTATCTTGAGGCGCTTTCGGCCCACAAGGTTTCGATATTCTGCGCCCCACCGACCGCCTGGCGGATGTTCATCGGTATGGATATCAGCAAGTACGACCTGTCCTCGCTCCGCCAGTCAATCGGCGCCGGCGAACCGCTCAATCCCGAGGTCATCTCCCAGTGGAAGAAACTCACCGGCACCGAGATCCGCGATTTCTACGGCCAGACCGAATCCACCGCCATGATCGGCAATCCGCCGTGGATGAAGGGCAAGATGCGCAGCGGCTCCTTCGGGTATCCGTCCTACATGTACGATGTGGTCCTCCTCGACGATGAAGGCAAAGAGATCTCCAAGCCGGATGAACCGGGCCACATTGCCGTTCGTCTCACCAACTGGCGGAGCATCGGCCTGTTCACCGAATACATCGGCAACCCGGAGAAAATGGCCGGTGTGTTCATCAACGGCTATTACTACACCGGCGACCGGGCCTCCTTTGACGCCGATGGCTACTGGTGGTTTGTCGGCCGTGCCGATGACGTCATCAAATCCTCTGACTTCCGCGTCGGCCCCTTCGAGGTGGAGAGCGCCATGATCGAGCATCCGTCCGTGCGCGAGGCAGCGGTTGTCGGTGTGCCCGATCCGGAACGGCATCAGCTGGTCAAGGCCTACCTGATCCTCAAAGATGGCTACCAGCCATCCCGCGAGCTGGCCCTTGAGCTCTTCCAGCACAGCATGAAGATCCTCGCCAAATTCAAGATGCCGAGGATCATCGAGTTCATTCCCGACCTGCCGAAAACCATCTCCGGCAAGATCCGCAGGGTCCAGCTGCGCGAGGTGGAAACCGACAGGATCAATCAGGGCGGCAAGGCATTGGAAACGGAATTCTTCTACAAGGATTTCCCGGAGCTGAGCTCGAAAAAAAATAAATAATCCATTTCACCGGGGGAGGAACGACAACCGTCCTCCCCCTTTTCCCGCCATTTGCTTCCCGCCTGACAGCTTTCACCGGAGTTTTGCCGGCCGAAAAAACGCCATACACGACAAGGTCCGTCCGCATTGATGTCGGCGAGAACGCAGGCGATCACTATGGCATAGCCCCAAGGAGCCTGACCACCATGAACTTTGAATTAACAGAAGAACAGAACCTGATCCGTGATATGGTGCGCAGCTTCGCCGAGACAGAGCTTGCCCCCACCGCCCGAATCCGTGACGAGGAAGAGCGTTTCGACCGCGCCCTGATGTTCGACCGGCTGGCCGAACTGGGCCTTACCGGCATCGTCTTTCCCGAGCAATACGGCGGGGCGGGGGCCGACTATATCAGCTACGCCATCGCCGTCGAGGAACTGTCGCGGGTTTGCGCCTCGACCGGGGTCACCCTTTCCGCTCATCTTTCCCTTGGCGCCAATCCCATCTACCTCTTCGGCAGCGAGGCGCAGAAACAGCAGTTCCTTACCCCGATGG
Source organism: Desulforhopalus sp. (assembly GCA_030247675.1). Taxonomy (NCBI): domain Bacteria; kingdom Pseudomonadati; phylum Thermodesulfobacteriota; class Desulfobulbia; order Desulfobulbales; family Desulfocapsaceae; genus Desulforhopalus; species Desulforhopalus sp. The sequence goes on from JAOTRX010000003.1 coordinate 43,441, forward strand.
CCCAGGGCGAGAAGATGGGGGCCCTCGGCCTGACCGAGCCCTCCGCCGGATCAGACGCCGGCGGCACCAAGACCACGGCCCGGCGCGACGGTGACAGCTGGGTGCTGAACGGCACCAAGATCTTTATCACCAATGCCGGTGAGGCCGACACCTATATCGTCCTTGGCCGCACCGATAAAGAGGCCCAGAAGCACCACGGCATGAGCGCCTTTATTGTCGAGAAGGGGACGCCGGGCTTCACCTTCGGCAAAAAGGAAGCCAAGATGGGCATCCGCTCCTCACCAACCATGGAACTGGTGTTCACCGACTGCCGGGTCCCCGCCGCCAACCTCCTTGGCCCCGAGGGCAGCGGCTTTAAAGTGGCGATGAAGACCCTCGACGGCGGCCGTATCGGTATCGCCTCCCAGGCCCTGGGTATTGCCCAGGGGGCACTGGAGGCGGCGGTCAATTACGCCAAGGAGCGCAAACAGTTCGACTCGCCGATCTCGAGATTCCAGGGGGTGCAGTTCCAGCTCGCCGACATGGCCACCGCCGTCGAAGCCGCACGGCTGCTGGTATACCGGGCCGCCTACCGGGCCAGCAATGGCCTGTCCTATTCCTCTGAGGCGGCTATGGCCAAGCTCTACGCCAGCGAGACGGCGATGCGGGTGACCACCCAGGCCGTACAGATCCTCGGCGGCTATGGCTATACCCGTGAATTCCCAGTGGAGAGGATGATGCGCGACGCCAAGATCACCGAAATTTATGAGGGTACCAGCGAGATCCAGCGGCTGGTTATCGGCACGGCGCTCACCAGGTAGCAAAAGGCCAGGAGGCTGGTCTGCACGGGCAGGATTCTGTCTGTGCAGACCATATCTCTGCTGGCAGCCGGGGCCTTGGCCAAGACCGGGCCCCTATTGCTGGTATTGTATGTGGGCTTTCACGCCAATATTGCCGGTTCCGACTGGCTGGTGACGGCAAACATAAGCCTCAAAGAGGAGGCTGATGGCTGAATACCACGGCGGAAATCCTTTGCAGGAAAAGCAGCAAACCAATCCAGAAACCCACCGTCACCCCAATCCAGAAAAAAATCTTTACAGCTCCATGGAAGCGGTTGTCGAATCGCGCCATCTTTTGATTTCTACCGGGTTCAATAGGCCTGTCCGACGAATCCTCCGGCGACAGGAGGAAAATCAAATAATCTATCAGAATCATAACATAGCCAATCTGGATTTTTAGAAGGGGAATATTCTTTCTTTATTGCACGAGAATAATCCCTTTGCTAAGTAAGTAACAGATACAGAAGGGCAGGTTTTTGACCATAACAGATTGACAGCGATGACAGATCATGGCGTGGCGCCGGTCGCGGATTTCCACTATCGGCGGCTGGCAGGCGAATTGGCAGAACAGATCAAAACCGGGCTCTACCGGGCGGGAGACCGGCTGCCTTCCTTGCGGTCCCTGCGCGCCCGGACAGGTTTAAGTATCACCACCATCAACCAGGCCTATGTAGAATTGGAAAGGCAAGGATTGGTGGAACCGCGTGAAAAGTCGGGATATTATGTCCGGCCCTTGTTGAGAAACCTGCCTCTGCCGTCGCAAAGAATGTGGTGCAAGGCCGATCGGCCGCGGAAAATTACCATTGCCTCCCAGGCCGAAGCGATTTTGGCGATTCTCAACAACGACAATGTCGCCCCCTTCGGTGCCGCCCTGCCGGCAAGCCAGCTCCTGCCAGCCAAACAGCTGGCGCAGGCCGCCCAGAGGATTTCTGCGACATACTTCAAGGGGACGGGGCTGGAATGCGGAACAGCCAATGGTGTTCCGGCGCTCAAGAAGCAGATAGCCGGCCGGGCGGTCGGCGTAGGCCGGCACCTTAATGCCGAAGACATCATCATCACCCATGGCTGCATGGATGCCATCCAGCTGTGCCTGCGAGCGGTAACCAAGGCCGGCGATATCGTGGTCACCGAGTCCCCGACCTTCACCTGCTACCTGCAGTTGCTCAGGAACCTCGGACTGCTCGCCCTGGAAATTCCAGCCGACCCGAGCACCGGCATTGATCTCGACATTCTCGAAAAAGCCTTGCAGGACAACCGGGTGGCAGCTTGTTTGGTCAATCCGACCTTCCAAAATCCCCTCGGATTCGATATGCCGGCCGAGCGGAAGGAACAGTTGGTGCGCCTGCTTGAAAAGCATGCAATTCCCCTTATCGAGGACGATATCTTCGGCGAACTGTATTTCGGTGTCTCCCGTCCCCCTGCGCTCCAAACCTTCGACAGGAATGGGCTGGTTCTTACCTGTTCCTCCTTTTCCAAAACCCTTGCCCCGGATTTCCGGGTCGGCTGGATTATTCCCGGCAGGTTCAAGGAAGTAATCGATCAGCTGAAAATCAACTCCTATACTGTTCCCTCGAAATTTCCCCAGCTTATCCTTGCCGATTTCCTGGAAAATGGGCATTACGACCGGCATCTGCGCAAGATTCGCTCGGCCTTCCGCAATCAGGTGAGTTGCACTGCCGCGGCCATCGGCCGCCACTTCCCCGAGGGAACAAGGCTGTCGACGCCGGGCGGCGGGTATATTCTCTGGGTGGAGTTGGATGAGCGGGTTGACGGCATGGAACTGTTCAGACGGGCCTGGGATAAAAAAATCTGCGTCGTTCCCGGGGCGATTACCACAAGCAGCGGGCGATTGAACAATTGCATCCGCATCAGTTGCGGCCATCCCTTTACCGGCCAAACGGAACGGGCGATCGAGACCCTTGGCCGGATTATCGCCGAGTACTCACTGACCTCCGGCAATGGCCGCAATATCCCCTGAGGTCATGCCATGTTCCGCTTGGGCCCGCATTGCCGGCGCGCGTCCTGTTATAGCTGAGTTGAGCAACTTGTTTGCTCAAACGAAACTTATGCCCTTGTGGTATATAGCTGAGTTGAGCAACTTGTTTGCTCAAACGAAACTTATGTCCTTGAGGTATAAAAAGCAGATTTCCAGAATCTATTTTGCACTGACTCCAATTAACGCTTGTTCAGTGTCAGGCTTCGCCGCCGTCCTCATCTTTGAGGCTGCGCCCCATCAGTTCGCGCACTGCCTCTGCCGGGTCCTTATCCTGATAGAGGATGCGGTAGACCTGCTCGGTGATCGGCACCTCGACGCTCAGTTTTCCGGCAAGACCGAACACCGCTTTGGCGGTCTTGACCCCCTCGGCGACTGTCCGGGTCCCGGCAACGATATCGGCAAGCTTCATGCCCTGGCCGAGCTTGAGGCCGACCTGGCGGTTACGTGACAGATCGCCGGTACAGGTTAGCACCAGATCCCCCATGCCCGACAAACCCATGAAGGTTTCGGCCCTTGCTCCCATGGCCACCCCAAGACGGCACATCTCGGCAAGACCGCGGGTAATCAGGGCGGCACGGGCGTCGTGACCGAAGCCAAGCCCGTCGCAGATGCCGGCGGCAATAGCCATGACGTTCTTGAGCGCCCCACCGAGTTCAACCCCACGAAAATCGGGGCTGCTGTAAGCACGAAAGAACGGTGTGGAAAAGTGATCGCGCAGGGCGCGGCCGAGTTCCCGGTCACCGCAGCCGAGGGTAACGCTGGTCGGTAAACGGCCGGCCACCTCGAAGGCGAATGATGGCCCGGAAAGCACGGCATAACGGGGCGCAAGCCCCGCCAAGGCCTCTTCCACCACCGCCGACATCGGCTCAAGGGTATCGAGCTCTATACCTTTGCTGGCACAAACAATGACCGGCCGCTGCGGCAAATGCGCCCTCAGAGCCGACAGGGTGGTACGCAGAAACTGGCTGGGGACGACCACCAGCACCACCTCGGCGCCATGCAGCACCCAGCCGGCGTCGCTCGAGGCGACCAGCTCCGGACAAAGCTCCACCTCCGGCAGGAAGAGCGTGTTTTGGTGCTCACCGTTGATGGTTGCAACCACCTCGGCCTCACGTGCCCACAATCTGGTGACCACCCCCTTGCGACAAAGGAGGTCCGCCAAGGCCGTCCCCCAGGCACCGCTGCCCAACACCGCAGTTTGCATCATTTATTCCTCGTTGATCTTATAACCAGTACTTTCCAAGTCCGAGTCACACCACCCGAACCTCTGCCGTCCACATAAACCCTCAATGCTAGAGGTCTTCATCCTATCAACATTTAATTGCAAATTAATCCTGGTTTTTATACCCTTATTTCTTCAAATAGTCATTCGCAATCGATTCTGCAATCGCCCACACACTCACCTTCATTGCAAACAATTTATTACCGGCAATGTCTTGTTAAAACCGTAACACTCCTATCCTTTATCTTTCTTATACCGCAAGGGCAAAAGTTTCGTATGAGCAGACAAGCTGCTCAACTCAGCTTTAAGCAAACCCCACCCCATGTCTGAATATCTTGATCAGATTATGGACAATGCAGAAAAGATTCCATGGGGTATTGACCTTTGCCTTTCCGCGTACGGTAAATCTAGCAAGACCAAGTGCCGAGCGAATATGGGCAAAGGGCGATTCCCCCGCCGCCAGACGCATGCCAATTTCGGCCCTTTTCAGAATATAATCTTACACTGACACCAAATAATGGACCCCAAATAATGCTGACGTAAGAATTAATTAACGCTGTTGTCCGGCGTCGGCTGAATGCGGTTGTTGGATATTATCTCAACTGGCCGCTGTCCTTAGTTTTTTCTCTTCTCTTTCGTTTAAGTTTTGATCCTAATAAACCGGATATTCCAAGACCAAAAAGCACCATAGTAGTGGGCTCAGGCACTGGATCATTAGAATCTCGTTGAGTCCATGTACCAGGCGACGAGGTATTGTACCCCACCCACTCGGCAGAGTGTGAATAGCTTGAAACATATGAAAATTGATCATAGTTCAACGAACCATCTTCTACAAAACGAGAGTAAATTGCGGCACTGCTTGATTGATTAGCTAATGTGATAAACCAATGAGAAATTTCGCCCAACGCATTGGTGTTTACCCAAAAATTAGGATTGCCAGAAGGATAAAGGGAACCTGAGAAATCAAGAAGATTCTCGTTAGAAATAGTAGATCCTCCCGAAGTAAACGAAAACGAGCTGATCGGACCACCACTGAGTATCCAATAAGTCCGATTTGGGAGCATCGCTGATTCTATAACGAAATTTCCAGTAACGATGTCATCAGGAGTCGTTAGTGTTGCATCAGTTGAATGAGTGTTAAAATTCCAATAATCTGTAAAAGAATTGCCAGTGTATGTGTAGATGGTAGCTGCTTGAGTATGAGTAGCCGATGTCATCAGAAGCAAAGCTGCAATGTAATGTAACTTTTTCATTAATCCTCCTAATATTTTGATATGTTATGAGTAAATTTGGCTCAGCCCCCTTTTTCATTATTCGAAACAGTCCTAGGCAGTCTATTGCAACGTGTGGATACGCAGCCTTTCCGGCGTCAAGTTTATTGGCTGTTATACAACCAACTACCGAAAGACTTACAACAATAATCAAACATAGCCTAGCATGCATCCTGTGAACCAAATTACCAATCCCCAGATTGGGTTAAAAATTCTTCATGGATGCCAACAGTTAAACGATCGCTACTCCTGCTTTCTTCCTCTATGAACTGATATATCAACAATCAAAGTCAGTCCCCTTTACGTCCCTAAGCTAATCGATATTTACTGAGAGCGTAGATTTTATTTAATACGTTTAAAATAGTACCACCTGTCTTCCATATCTACAGACACTAATTCCCAACCTTGTTGCCCAAGATTATTTAGTTCAGACTCAAAAATTTCTAATTTAGATCTTTGCTCTTTTTCAAGGATTTTATATTCAAACCCTGATTTTGCATATGATACAGGATTTGAAAACAATGTTATTATAGAAACAAAAAATATAAGCGATATTATTGATAGGGGAAATACATATTTCTTTGAATAGAAGACGTTCATTGCGTTTCTCCTTGAAGGAATAATTGAATTAACAAGTAGAGAAAAAAGGGGACCTAACGTGCTGTTGTGGGGTGCGCGGCTGTTTGCACGTCCTTACAAACAGTTGGTTAAGGATTAATATTTTTATAAATTTCTAATGTACGGTTTTCAATTTTTTGATATAGATTTTCTATTGTATTCAACAATGGTATTGAAAAGTTATTATGCAATTGATTGTCATCAAAATAATCAAGATTTTTTGGAAGTTCTATAAGGGCTAAGGAGTGAATATTTTGTGGTTTTATCGTGTCTAGTTGATCAGTATTGTAGGAACCAGTTGTAACCATTAGAGGTAATCTACGATGCTGCATTAGATTTCTTAACTTATTCAGGTATAAAAAAGATTCATCATTGATGAGAGCTGTAATTAATTGCTTAATTATAATTTGATTATCAGGTAGGTATTTGTGGACACAGAATAGATCAACCTCTTCTTCTGGTGTTGTTGGAGAAAAATGAAAACAAATTTCTTGTGAAAGCATGTCTAATGCTGACCTTAAGTTGTTTATAAATGAAAATAGATTGCTATGAAAGCCATGATCAAAAGGAGATTTATACTTACATCTATCTTTGATGGGTGAGGAAGTATTTGACATTACTAATGGTGAGTACCATTTATTTGACAAAAGGTACTCCATAGATTCTTTAGATGATATCATTCGTGTACCAACTGAATGATGCAAAACAGAAAAAAGGTTTTTGTTATTTTTATGTAATTTTCGCCTGACTTTATCTAAATATGAACTTTCAATTTCTGTTGATGACCAATTTTTCAATCCAGGACATAGAATACCTGACGAGGCAATTGTGGCACCAGTTGCCCACTTTACTCTATAAAGAGAAACTCCACATGCAGGACATTGTGAACCTTTTAAACCAGCCAATTCTTCCCATTCTTCGTCATCAACAGTCAAGTTAGCTTTACAAGAAGGACAGCAGACTAGTGCTAAGTAGCTTTCACAATTATGGCATTTATGTCCTATTCCACCTGAACTTAAAGCAGCTTGAACTTTTGGAGTCGAAACAACCTTCTCTTTACATTTTGAGCAAGTAAATTCGACTAACAAATCATCTGTTATTTTTTCAGAAAAGGGTTGCAAAAATACTTCATATTTCTTCGTTGTAGTCATTTCATCCTTAACAGTGCAATAAGTGGACATTTGTCCATCATATCAACACCTATAGATAGATAAAAATTCCACTTATCGTTATATCAATGGATAAACCTGGAAAACAAGCCCCAGGTAATTCCACTTATTGAAATAAGTATTATAATTTCCACATATTGCGATATTAAATAACTGCCTATGGAAAGTCAAAAGAAAAATATGACGAAGTTTCGCCCAAATCCAACCTTTGACCTTATGGATCAGGTGTGCGAAGTACTCCGGTATCACCACTATGCATACCGCACCGAACAGACCTATTGTCAGTGGATTCTTCGCTACATCCATTATTTTGGCAGCAAGACCCATCCGAATGTCCTTGGCGCTCGAGAGGTCGAGCGTTTTCTCTCCGATCTGGTAACTGTTGGCAAGGTATCCGCTGCCACCCAGCGCCAGGCACTGAATGCCTTGGTTTTTCTTTATCGCGACGTTTTGGATATACCGCTGACCGGAAAAATCGCCCCGATTCGCAGCAAGCGCCTTCAACGGCCGCCGACCGTACTCATCCAGGATATGAAGTGCAGCGCCTGCTCGCGGCAATTACCGGCAAACATGCTCTCATGGCCAAACTGCTTTACGGTAGCGGTCTGCGACTGATGGAGTGCATCCGTCTGCGTGTTCAGGATGTTGATTTCGGCCAGGATCTCATCTTTGTCCGTGGCGGCAAGGGTGGCAAAGACCGGACCACCATCCTGCCCAAGAATCTTGAGCAGGAGCTGCAAAAACAGATACAGGCTGTAAAAACTCTCCACCATAAAGACTTGGAAGAAGGCTTTGGCACGGTCTATGCCTGAGGCCTTGGCGCGAAAATATCCCAATGCCGCACGCGAAACCGGCTGGCAGTGGGTGTTTCCGGCAAAGGAACGTTCAATCGACCCGCGATCCGGCCGGGAAATGCGTCACCATGTCCTTGAATCCGGGCTGCAGAAAGCGGTGAAACGGGCGGCGGAATTGGTGAAGCTTGATAAGAAGGTCGGTTGTCATACCCTGCGGCACAGCTTTGCTACGCATATGCTGGAAAACGGCGTGAAAAGCCGGGTGCTGCAGGAACTCCTCGGTCACGCCGACGTCAAGACCACCGAGATCTACACTCATGTTATGGCCCGTGATATCCGCAAACTCCAAAGCCCGCTGGATCGGTTCTAGGGGGAATCGGTATCAATCACCGGCCACAAGCCACTGCCTGGTTATCTCCATAAACCGCCCGAGGAGCGGTGAGCACCATTTATCGACATGGCGGATCATGATCACCGAGGTTGAACTCTCCGGCCAGCCCAGAATGTGCAGAGAGGCGTCTCGCAATTCTGCGGTTATTGCCGCCGACGGACAATAGGTCAAACCGATGCCCCGTTTTAAACAGCCGCGCAGTGAATTGCCGCTGGAAAATTCCAGAGCCCGGAACTCTACCTGGTCTTCTTCGAGCGACCGCTCGAACTGGCGTCGGTAGCTTCAGTCGGTTTTGGGAAAGAGGATGGTCTGGCCGTGCAGATCGGCAGGTGCCAGCTGTTTTCTCGCCGCCAGAGGATGGCCGGGGGCGGCGGCCAGCACCAGCTCCTCCTTTTTCAGAACTTCGGCGTGGACATCCTTCATCTGCAGGTCCTCGGTCATTAAAAAGGCCAGGTCGATGGTTCCGGTATTGAGTTCCCGGGCGAGCTGCAGATCGGAGCAGTTGATAAAGGCCAGCCGCACGTCCGGATAATCCCGGTTGAACTGCTCGATTACCGGCACCATATACACCGCCGCCAGCGTCTCCGGCATGCGGATGGTCAGGCTGCCGCGATCAAACCGCTGACCGGTGACCTCCGATCGGATCTCCTCGGTCATTCCTTCGATACGGCCGGCATAGTCGTAGAGTTTTCGCCCGGCCTCGGTCAGCAGGACCCGGCGGCCGATCCGGTCAAAGAGCATGACCTGCAGCTCCTCCTCCAAACCCCGAATCTGCGCCGACACCGAAGACTGTGCCATATGCAGCTGCTCGGCTGCCTGGGTAAAGCTGAGCAGTTTGCAGACCACGCGAAATGTTTTCAGTTGTCGAAATTCCATAAATGCATACCAATCGTTTGGGACGATGAAAACCATCGAATTAAATCGTTTGTTTCGATTCATAATATAGATTAATCGTTTCTGTAAATCAATAGTGGAGGAAAAATCCTCTGCAGGTTCAAATTACAGATCCACTAGTAATGCAAGCGAGGGAGCGTATGGAAACACAACAGGCGGGAGAACGGGCAGCAGAATATTTCGGCGGCGGGTATCATTGCGTCGAGGCGGTTGTCTCGGCCTTTCTTGAGGCCATCGGCGAAGATCCGGCAATGGCGGTAGCCCACGCCACGGCCTTTGGTGGCGGCTTTGGCAGGACATTTTCCGGTACCTGTGGGGTCTTGTCGGGCTGCATGATTGCCATCGGCCATGTCTGCGGGCGCAGGCAACCGGGTGCCAACTGGGACAAACCGGCCGAGTTCGGCGCGGCGATCATGCGGCAGTTTGTCGACAGCCACGGCACGACCAATTGCGGCGTTCTGCGCGAGCGCTTTGGTGCGGAACAGCAGATGGCCGAGTGCCGGAATCTGGTGCGCGAGGGGACGGTCAAGCTCTTGCAGATGTACCGGGGCAGGCCCGATTGGCGATAGGGCTGGGCATGTGAACAGGCAAACCCGCTCGTGTTGAGCGCTCCTCGGTTTAGAGTGCAGGGATAGGAGGCGCCGGGCAATTCTTAGATATGTTTGCGAATAAGGTCGAAGGAAATGGTTGCCGTGGTAATCGTGCTGCGGCCGAAGACCAGGAAAAACACCAGCCAGAGGCCCTGCAGGGCGAGGATGACCAGGGGGTTCCACAGCACCGGAAAACCGTTGATAATCTCCGGGTTGCTGGCGTCCGGCGCCGGAAGAATGCAGGCCACCATGACCATATACACAACGCTGATAGCTCCCATGACCTGATACGCCGAGATTTTGCCGAAGCCGCGAAAATCGGCACGCATGGTCTCCGAGGCGATGCGCCAGAACTGGGTGGTGGTAATGGTCAGGATGAGTGCCCAGGTGAAGGCGCCGCTCAGGAACAGCAGGCTGCCGGCCAGGGCGGCCGAGGTATAGAGGACACTGGTGATTGCCTGGATGGGAATCAGTCTTTCCCCGCTGAGCTGCCCTTCATAGGAGGCTTTCTTGGTTGCCCCATAGAAGATGAAATTCCTCCGGGCAAAAAGGCGCTGCAGCAGCCAGTGGCAGTCCTTGACCGGCTTACCGTAACAGCAGCCGAAACTGATGCAGCCCAGTCTACCCAGGCCCTCGCCCAGGGTATAGGCGATGGACATCGCCGCCAGCACCGGGATAACCGGTAAAAAACCTCCCCGGTCAGCAACCAGCCCTTGCACGACCTGGACCACCGGGGGAGCGAGGAGGATGCCGATGCACGAGGCGCCGCCGACGGTGAAGGTATGGCGCTTTCCCTCGACAGCCATGGCCACGAGCCGGGCCGCCGGCAGGCAGGCTGCGAGAATGATCAGCACCGCCAGCATGGCCCCGGCAATGGAGACCTGCATCGCGCCCAGAAGAACGAGGAGCAGGGTTAGGGCGAGGAGTTGGCTGGTGGCGATGAAAAAACCGTAGTAGGTAAGATTGGTTCCCCGCCAGCGGTTTTCCCAGTTTTTGCCGGTTGGCACGACCGCCAGCATCTGCCAGCGTTCCCCCGGCAGATGTTTAAACGCCCAGCCGAGATAGCAGGCGAGGACGCAGCCGAGGCCTGCAATAAAAAGAGGGTCGATCATAGGGCCTTTCCTATTGCCGGAGTTTTTGTTGCGGGTCCGGCGATGGTTGACCGGACCAGGACATCGGTTTCAACGAGCGGCCTGCCGAAGCGGTTGCTGTAGCGGCTCTGCACATCCTGGCGCCGGGAATTGCCGACCAGGTCGCTTGCAAAGGCTATCCGGTCCGCCTCGAAAAACAGCACGGTGGTCGAACTTCCCGGACGAAACAGGCTTTTCGGACAGCCCCTTCTGACAAACATGCCGGGCTCCAGTTGCCGCGGGTCGGCGTAGCCCTCGGTGCTGTAGGTCTGGGCAAGATCGCCGATCATCAGGGCAACGATTTCAACCATCGCCACCAGGCCGACCTGTGATCCGCCGGGCACATCGGTATCAATAATCGTCACCACCCGCCGGTTTTTCGAATACAGCGAGGCCATGGCGATCAGGGCCGAGGGGTTGCAGGAATGGTACTGGCCGTCGATACCGTAGATGGTCTCCACCCGGCCGCTGACCGGCAGATGGTTGTAGTGGTACTTTTCCGGAGTGAGGCGGAAGACGGCAAAATCCCCGCCGAGAAACCGTTCACCCCAGGGGCAGGCAGCGCCGATGAGTTCCTGGGGATCGAACAGCTTTTCCTTGATAAAGATTGCCGAGGTATCGGCGAGACTGCCGATGAGGATCCGCGCATCGGCGGGGCTGGCGACGCAGTTCGGGGCGGCGCTCATCGGCCGGGTTTCCCAATAGCGAATCCGCCGTTCGAAGACCTTGCGGTGTGAATCGTAGTAAGACAGCGGCTCGAAACACTCCCGCCAGTCGGCGCCGATACTTTCAAAAAGATACCGGCCGTCGCGCCTGATATTGGATGGCAGGTCATAATTGCAGAAGGCAAGTAGGCTCGATGTCCTGGCCGAGGTCAGCATCCTGAACATGATCGGCGCGCTCTCGCGCAGGCTATGGTAGAGAAAACGAACGCTGCGGTCGCCGATCGGTTTTTCGGTAACGACTTGCCGGGATGTCCGTTCGATGAACTGGTGGGTGTGGAGCGACTGGGTCATGGTTGTCACGGGGTGGTCCTCTCATGGTGAATGATGGCTAAACCGATCTGCAGCATGCCCTGAAGCAGGGCCGGATCGGCGGTTTCGTCGAGAATTGCCTGACGGTTTTTAGTGATATATTGGCAGGCGGTCAGGTTGGGGGCGATGGCCTGCATGACCTGGCGGAGCCAGGGGTCACCCTCGCCTTCCAGGCGTCGGCAATCGTCCATCAGGACGGACAGGGATTCTTCAAGATAGCTGGCCTTCAGGCCGGTTCGGTAATAGCGCTCCATTGCCCCGTTGAAGATCTCGGCGGAAAAACGGAATGGCCCCTTTTTCCCCGGCAACTCACCCTGGACCCCGGCAAGGATCTTGGCAAAGGTCGATGCCGATTTGACCGTCAAGCGCTCGCCCAGGGATTCGAGGCGCTGGCCGAGATCCATCTCGGCCACCAGATCGGCGGCGTCGGTTTTAAGAAGGCGGAGCAGGGCGAGGTTATATTCGTCGTGGCGTACTCGGATGTAACCCCTGTATCTGCCGCTGCTGCGTTGCGAGGGGACGTCAGCGAGAATCCTCTGGAGGAACCTGTTGCCGGTATTGGCACGGACATAGAAGGTGGGAATGCCGATGGCCTGGCCGAAAAATATCTGCCGCCGTTCGCTTTCAATCGACGGCTGGTCGGGGATGTCGTGGTGCTTGATCCGCCCCGACAGGACGTAGCGGTAGGCGAGGGCGGTAATCAGATTCTGGATATCCACCGCCTCGGCCATGTCCTGCCGGAGGCTGTGAAACAGCGAGTAGCTGCGTCCCTCAAAACCGCAATAGCCCGAGACGGCGAAGATCCGCTGCCGGTAGGGCAGGTACATCGCCATCCGCGTGTCAAAGATGCCCATCTCCGCCAGGTCATTCTTCAACCGCTCATGATTACCGGGCACACCGTTCAGGGCCGGGCTGGTCTCGGTCGACAGCAGGGTCACCAGATAATCGACGAGGCGAAAGTCGGGCACCAGGTCTCCCCGCAGGTGCAGGAGCTTCGCCAGGGTACTGTCCAGCCAGCGTGGACCGAAGGGGGTGACGGTCCTGCCGAGAAAGCCGATTTTGGCCTTCTTCTGCCATCTCCGCCAGATCATCCGCAGATGGGTGTAATCAAGCTCGTGGGGCAGGAAACCGAGGACTTTTTCCGGATGAAAATCACTGAAATCGAGGCGATAGGGGGCTGCGCTGTAAGTATTGACCAGCAGCGGCAGGAAGTGCTCAACGATCTTGATGACCAGGTCGCCGCAATATTTCTCAACCATCGGCGTAAGCGGCGAACCCGGGGTTTTCGCCATCTCGGACAGGATGTTGCTGCCGAGGGAGACATGGGTGCCGTTGTTGGCCAGGCAGGTATTGGAGGTGTTGGGCAGGACCATGAGGTTGTTGGTGATGATGCCGGCGTCTTTTAGTTTGCCGACGGTGTTGAGCTGACTGCGCGACAGGGTCCGGTGGCAGAGCTCCATATAGCGGTATTTTTCTTCGCCGCGGTTCCAGCCGGAAAGACAGGGACTGATGAACAGGTGGCGGTAGTAGCTGTCCGGGACGATGGTGTTGAGATGTTTCTGCCGCGACGGGGCGTGGGGCGCACAGTATAGCAGGCACCTCTGCCCTGATTCGGCGAGTCCCAGGGTGGTATTGGCGTATTGGATGAGCAGCTGGCAGAAAAGCAGGGTTCGCGCCGATTCGGCGGCGGCCAGGTCGCCGACCCGGCCATGGCGGGCAACCGGGATGGTGAAGCTGAGAATCTCCGGCGAGGTGTTGTCGCTCAACATGTTGTCCATGAGGCTTTTGCCGGTGGCGAAGAGTTCCGGCGCCGGCATGGCGCTGCCGCTTATGGCGTTGGCGAGAGAGAGCTTGAGCAGGTAGCTGATCGGCAGGCGGAGCCATTCCTGGCCACGGTGGGTGCAGCGGAATCGGTGGAGGTCCGCCCGGGACCTTGATGACGGGCACGATTTATCGGCCAGGAAGTCGGTGGCCAGAAGCTCCTTACTCCAGGCTGTCAAGCGACTCTCCGGAAAGCGCACCCAGCTGTTTTCCCAGACCTTCGAGGTATTTTTATGGAGAAAGTCCTTCAGCGATTGCAGACAAACCGGTGACAGATCGCCTCGGGCGCTTCGTTTCACCACATTCTTAAAATAGGTGGACGAGCCGATGGTGCTGGGCAGGTCGACATTCTCATGGTCGCCCTCGACCGCCACCTGCAGCTCAAATTCCATGCCGACGCTGCTGTCTCCGCCGGTAAATGGGGTAGGGCCACCGGGGGGCAGCGCGGTGAAGAAGCGCTGCAGGTCTCTTTCAGGGGAATTGCCGATGGTCGTCGAATAGAGGTTCATAATCTTCATGGGGCAAGGGTATCCCGGGGATATGAGGGTCACGCTAGAAGATTGTAAGAAAATGGTTACGGCCGGGTGGCAGGCGAGGTGACGGGATATTTATCGATTGTGCCGGCAAATTTGAGTAGATGACAAAGAAGTGATATAGTCATCAGTGAGGCATGGGTCAGATGTTCATTCATGAACAAAGGAGAAAGGAATGAAGATTTACGTGGGGAATTTGTCGTACGGCGTCACTGAGGAAGAATTGCGGCAGGCCCTCGAGGCCTATGGAACGGTGAGTTCCACCGCCATAATTAAGGATAAAACGACCGGGCAGTCAAAAGGCTTCGGTTTTGTGGAAATGGAGTCGGAGGCCGAAGGCAAGGCGGCAATAGAAGGACTGAACGGCAAGGAATTGAAAGGCCGGGCAATTGTGGTCAATGAGGCACGGCCGCGACCGGAAGGCAGCGGCAGCCGTGGCGGTGGCCGTGGCGGCCCAGGCGGTGGACGCAGTGGCCCCGGCGGCGGTAGGGGTGGCTCCGGCGGCGGCCGGGGAGGACCAGGCGGCTCGGGAGGATATCGGGGTGGCCAAGGGGGCGGCCGTTCCCAGGGGTAATTTCCATCGAAGTCAAGCGTTTTACCAATACCATCAGCTGCCACCTTGTCCTTGTTGCCGTACCGGACGGCAGCTGTCCTGTCCCGTTTGCCGGGGTTGAACTATGACCGTCGCGCAAGGTATTGTCCTTGCAGTCCTGTGGATGAGCTGGTGTGCCGTCCACAGCCTGTTGATCGACACCTCGGTGAGCAGCTGGGTGAAGGTCCGGCAGCCTCGCCTGGTTTGCTGGTATCGTCTTCTTTATAATGGACTGGCGCTTGCCACATTTCTGCCCTTGGCGGCCTACACCCATCTGCTTGACGGAGGGGTGGTATTTCGCTGGCCGGGGTGGGGCGGGGCATTGGCGCGGATTCTCTTGCTGGGCACTGCCTTGCTGCTTTTTCGGGGAGGAGCGAGGCTTTATGACTTCCGGTCTTTTTTGGGTATTGATCAGCTGCGCCAAGGAAATTCATCGGTGCTGCTCAGTACCAATCATGGTTTTCTGCCCGTCGGCGTCTTCGGCATAACCCGCCATCCCTGGTATCTCGGCAGCTTGTTGACTATCTGGTCGGTTTTCGAAAACTATCCCCAGCCAATTGTAATCGCCGCCGGTATCCTCAGCCTGTATCTGGTGATTGGCACCCTGCTGGAAGAGCGGAAGATACTCCACGAGTATGGCGACAGTTATCGCCGCTACCAGGGGCAGGTATCGATGCTTTTCCCCTGGAAATGGCTGAAGAAATTGCTGACCGGGTAGTGCCACAGCCGGTTTGAATTCAGGCTATGGGGTTTGAAGGTCTGGCAGGAAATTCCCGGCCGGGTTTACCCCAGCCGGGAAGGGCGAGCCGGGATTAATTAAACTTGTAGCTCGATACCAGTTTTTTGAGGGATTTTGCCAGGAAATCCAGGGAGCTGGAGTTCTCCTTGACCTGGTTGGCGCTTTTACTCATCTTGTTACTTGCCTTGTTCATCTCGGCGATGTCCTTGGCAATCATCTGCGATACCAGGGAGCTTTCCGCGACATTGTGGTTTATCTCCTGTACGCTCATCGAGATCTGGGCGACGTTTTGCGAAATCTCCTTGGCGGTCACCGATTGTTCTTCAACCGCTGTGGCAATGGTGTTAACGATCTCCGAGTTCTCGCCAACGACTTGGCTGATATTTTCGATAACCCGCACCGTCGCCGAGGTGGTGCTCTGGATGGAATCGATACGCTCCTTGATCTTGTCGCTGGCATTGGCGGTCTGATTGGCCAGGTCCTTAATTTCATTGGCAACAACGGCAAATCCCTTGCCTGCCTCGCCGGCTCTTGCCGCCTCAATCGTCGCATTGAGGGCGAGGAGGTTGACCTGTTTCGAGATATCCGAAATCGTCTCCAGTACCGTGGTGATCTCCTTGGCGGCGGTACCCAGCGCGTCAACGCTTACCGAGGCTTCGGATGACTGCTTGACGGCATTGTCGGTGATGGCCCTGGCTTTTTCCGAGGTCTCGGCGATTTCGTGGATCGTCGAGGTCATTTCCTCGATGGCCGAGGCCACCGCGTTGACATTGGCCGCAGCCTGATCAACGGAGCTTGCCACTGTCGACATATTGGCCGACATCTCTTCGACGGCTGCGGCGGCGGTATTCGACTTGCCGAGGGTTTCATCGGCGACGGTGGTCAGGTCCGCGGATATGGTCGAGAGTGACCCTGAGGAGTTGTTGATTTCCTCTGATTCATGAGCGATGTACCCGACCATGCCCTGCAGTTTGTCGGCGAAGATGTTGAACGATTTGGCCATGTCGCCGATTTCATCGTTGCTTTTGACACTGAGGCGGGCAGTGAGATCGCCTTCTCCCTCGGAGATATCCTTGAAAAAGGCATCGGTTGCCCGGATTGGTTTGGCGATACTGGTGACGACAAAGACCAGCATTCCGCCGACCACGAGAACCATAACCGCGACTACGCTGATGATGAGGGTTTTTTGTTCGTCGATAACGCCATGAACACTTTCTCTTTGTTTGGCCATGGCCTTGTCTATATCATCGACATAGATGCCGGTACCGACTATCCATCCCCATTCCTTGAAAAGCTGGACATAGCTCAGTTTGGCTACCGGGTCGGTTTCGCCGGGTTTTGGCCAGAGATATTCGACAAAGCCCTGGCCGTCTTTCTTACACACCTCGACCATCTCCTTGAAGAGCAACTTGCCTTTTGGGTCGCGGTAATCGCTTTGGTCGATGCCGTTCATCGACGGTTTAAGCGGGTGCATGACCATCTTCAAGTCCGTGTCGAGGATGAAGAAATAGTCCTTGCCATCCGGGCCGAAACGGAGATTGCCGATCTGCTCCTTGGCCTGCTCCATGAAGTATTTTTCTGCCGTCTCAAGATAAACGCCGGTGCCGACCACCCAGTTCCAGGGTTTAAAGAGCCGGACGTAGGAAAGCTTGGGTACCGGCTTGTCCTTGCCGGGTTTTGGCCACATATAATCAACGAAGCCCTGGCCGTCCTTTGCACACACCTTGACCATCTCGTTAAAGAGAAATTTGCCATTTGGGTCTTTGTAGGTTGACAGGTCATTGCCATCCATCTCCGGTTTCATCGGATGCATGACCATGTTCGGTTTCATGTCGTTTATCCATATGTAATTGTCACCGGCATAGCGCATGTTTTTGATGATTTTCAGGGCCTGTTCCTTCTTCCAGCTGTCGGTCTGGCCGGCCTCATCGTAGATGGCCTGGATCGCCGAAAAGGCCAGATTGACGACTGACTGCAGCTCGTTTTCATAGGCCTTGGCTATCTTGGCGGGGTCGTGGGCGGTTTTGTACTGACTGGAGAGGATTTCGAAGGTGTTGCGGACAAGATCGGTGAGCTTCTCCTTTTTATCGTTTTGCATCGTCGAGTTGATGATTTCCAGCCCCTGCTTGCCCTGGTTCTCGATACCATTGATGCTCAGGAAGAGAACTACACCACCAAAGATAAGAAAGAACGGCAAGCTCACTCCCAGGATTTTCTTCGTGATGGTTAATTTCATAGCTGTCCTCCTGATTGTGGAATCATCTTGTCCCCCCTCCTTCCGTTGATGCCGATGGTAATAGTTGTGTTGAGCAGCTTGTCTGCGCAAACTGATGCCGTATTCCAATTGCCAAATTCATCCCACAATGTGATTTCATCATAAAAAAAACGAAAACTCAAGGTGTTGTAAAAAAAAGAAAAAAGATGAACCGGGGAGGCACCTTGCCGGTTTCACGGGTCTTTTTTGGCAGAAAAGGGATTGAGCGGCAGGGAAATCCTGCCCTTTGGCTCGAGGGGACTGCTAGGTTGGCTGTGAGGGTGGAATTGCCGGCGAGTTGCTGAATCAAGCAGCTGGTCGGTTTGTAGTAAACATATGGCCTTGCGGGGCTCTCAGCCCTGCAGCTGGCGGACGATAAGCTCCAGGTCCTCCGGCCGGTCGACGCCGAATCCCTGGTAATCGCTGAGGACGACGGTGATGGCGATGCCGGCCTCAAGAAAGCGCAGCTGTTCGAGCTTTTCAATCTCTTCCAGGGGGCTGGGGGGCAAGGAGGTAAAGGTTCTAAGGGCCGACAGCCGGTAGGCATAGATGCCGATATGCAGGAGATAATCGGTGTCGGTCTGGGCATCGTCGCGGATAAAGGGGATCTTCGACCGCGAGAAATACAGGGCCTGGCCCTTCACCGAACGAACCACCTTCACCCGGTCGGTATTTTCCGCCTGTTTGGCATCGATGATCCGGGCAAGGGTCGTGACCTGGATCTCCGGATCGGCAAAGGGCTCGACCAGGCGGCGCAGCATATCCGGGTCAAGGGCCGGTTCGTCGCCCTGAATATTGACGATGACCGAAGAGTCTTCGAGGCCGAGGATCTCCGCCGCCTCCATGATCCGGTCGGAACCGCTGGGATGGTCGGGATTGGTCATCACCACCGGCACCGCCAGCCTTTCCGCCGCATCGAAGATCCGCTGGTCATCGGTTGCCAGCCAGACCTTGGCGAGCAGCGGGCAACTGACCGCCCGTTCGTAGACGTGGTAGAACATCGGCTTGCCGAGGATATCGGCGAGCGGTTTACCGGGGAAGCGGTGCGATTTGTATCTGGCCGGGATGATGCCGTAACAGGGCGGGAAGGTGGTCATCTTAGTCTATCTCAAGCGTTTGAAGTTTTTCAATAATCTCTTGGCATACAAGCTTTGTGCCGCCCCTGCGCGGCTGGAAGAAACGGCGAACCTCCTCGATGACCGCAGCCCTTGGCCTGCCGCCGTCAATGGCCGCAAGCAGGGCCGTTGTCAGCGCGGTTTCATCAGCGACCTCTTTAACCAGGCCGGAGGTGACGATCTCCCGGCCGACCCAGGCAAAGTTTTTCCAATAGGGGCCGATGATCGGTTGCAGGCCGAATACTAACGGCTCAAGGAAATTCTGGCCACCCAAATTTACCAGGCTGCCACCGACAAAGGCCGCCGCGGCCAGGGCATAGGCCCCGGCAAGCTCCCCGAAGACGTCCCAGACGATGACTGTTCCCGGCTGCTGCCTTTCGAGCACCTGCGAGCGTTTGATCGCCGTGACGCCGGCAGCCTGCAACAGGTGGAGCCAGTGGTCGGCCCGTTCGATATGCTTGGGGAAGAGGCCGATAACGATATCAGAGCGCTCAGCCAGCGTTGCGGTTATGGTTCGGAGAATCAGCTCTTCTTCCTCGCGGCGTACCGAGCCGAGGAGGACAAAGGGGGTGGCGGCTGGGAGGAGACCGGCGATGGGGGTGTCGGCATTGAGGTCGTCTTTTGGCTCGATGCGGTCGAACTTGATATTATTCATGAGGGTGACCCGCTCCCTGCCGACGACACCGGCAAAACGGCCGCCGTCAAGCGGTGAGATGGCCCAGACCCTTTCCGGCCCGTAGTTCCGGAAGAAACCGCGGAAATAGCGGTAGGAGCGAAAGCTCTTCTCCGACATCCGGCCATTGATGAGCAAGACCGGCACATGGTTTTTTCGGGCCTGGATCAAGAAGCCCGGCCACAGCTCCGTCTCGACGATGACCGCAAGTTTCGGGGCAAACATGGCAAAGGCCCTGGCCATCAGCTGTGGCGCATCGAAGGGGAAATAGGCAATGGTGACTGCTAGGCCGTCTCCGGCGGGCAACTGCGCCCGGCCTTTCTCCAGGCTGTCGACGCCCTGTTTGGTGCCGGAGGTGGCGAGTATCCGCAGACTCCGGTGCGGCGGGAGGGTCGCGGCAAGTTCCTGCAGGACCATATTAATCAGCAAGGCCTCGCCGCCCGAGGCCGCCTGGATCCACAGGTCAAAGGGCCCGGTTGCTGCGTCCCGCAGGGTTCGCTGTTCCCAGCCGAGGGCAAGCCGTGGCGAGCGGTGCAAAAAGGGCATGGCCAGGGACCAGGCAAGATTATAGAGAGGCAGGATCAATGGTATCAAGGGTGCAGTCCAGGAAAAGGCAAGGGAGAGACGGCAAAAGGCAACCAGCCCAGGGTTGCGGCGATCCTAACGTGTTTGGCCGATGTTTTCAATGGGATTCTCCCTGGCCGTGGTCGGTGGCTATGCTCGACTTCTCGTCTCGCAGGTCCGGTTCGAAAAACGACCAGACGACCTGCGGGAAGGCCGCTTTTACCCGTTTTTCGCAACGATTAATAGCTTCAATCATTGCCTGTTGATTGGGGTATTGCCGCATCTCCGCCTTCACCGCCAGCATGACATCGCGGCCGAGTTGCAGGGTGATGAGGTTGTAGACCTGGATGATTTCCTCCTGGGCCAGGAGAAAGTCGACCATGGCTCTGTGGGTCTCTGGGTCGACGCCCTGGCCGATCAGCAGCTGTTTGACCTGGACGCCGATGACCACGGCAATGAGAACGAGGAGGACGCCGATGGCGATGCTGCCGAGGGCGTCAAAAAGAGGATTGCCGGTCACCATGGCAAGCCCGACGCCGACGAGCGCCAGGAAGAGCCCGAGAAGCGCCGCGATATCCTCGCCGAAAACCACCAGCAACTCGCTTTCCCGGCTTTGCCGGAACCAGGTGATAAGGCTGCGCTTGCCACGGGTCTTGTTGACCTCGCGCAGGCAGCCCCACAGGGAAACCGACTCGGCGGCAATTGAAAAGGTCAGGACGGCAATGGCCAGCCAGGGCGCGTGCAGCGCCTCTGGATGCTGCAGTTTATGGATGCCCTCATAGATCGAAAACATGCCGCCCATGCTGAAGAGGATCAGGGCGACGATAAACGACCAGAAATAGATGGTCTTGCCGTAGCCCAGGGGGTGTTCGGCGGTCGGCTGTCTTTTGGAACGGTGCAGGCCGACGATGAGCAGCAGCTGGTTGCCGCTGTCGGCCAGGGAATGGATGGCCTCGGCCAGCATGGCCCCGGAGCCGGTGTAGAGGGCGGCGGCCAGCTTGGCGCAAAAAATTGCCATATTGGCCCCGAGGGCAAAGAGGATCGAGGTGAGGGAGTTGGCGTGTCCGGCCATATTGGGAGCTCCTTGGTTGCGATAAAAGCTCCGTTGTGCAGCATGCCTGCAAAACAGAGAAAAAATACCCTTGCTGTTCGCTCTTTTTACGGGTTCTATGCGGCTTTCGCAACTCCCCTTTGCCGTCTTCCGTGAAAAGGCGGCCCGGGATGCTTCAGCCAACGCCCACGTGGTGGAGGAATCGTGCCGTTTTCGCAACTGCCCATCAAGGCCATTCTTGGCGAACTGCAAGCCGCCCTGCAAAAGGGCTCGGCGGTGCTCTCCGCCCCGCCCGGCTCCGGCAAAACCACCGCGGTTCCCTTAGCCCTCCTTGATGAGCCGTGGCTCGACGGCCGGAAAATCCTCATTCTCGAACCACGGCGTTTGGCGGCGCGGATGGCGGCGGCGCGGATGGCCGCATTGCTGGGGGAGAAGGTCGGTCAGCGGGTCGGCTACCAGATTCGGTTTGACCGGCAGATTTCCCCGGAAACCCGCATCGAGGTACTGACCGAGGGCATTCTTACCCGGCGATTGCAAAACGATACGGGGCTGGAGGATGTCGGTCTTATCATCTTCGATGAATTTCATGAACGCTCCATCCATGCCGATCTGGCCCTGGCCCTGTGTCTTGACCTCTGCCTGCTGCGGGGCGACCTGCGTCTGCTGGTGATGTCGGCGACTTTTGAGACCGGGGCGGTGGCGGCTCTTTTAGGTGGTGTCCCGGTGGTGACCGGCGGCGGACAAAGCCACGAGGTGCGTGTCGACTACCTTGCGAGGCCAGCCGGCGGCAGGATCGCTGAAACAACCGCGGCAGGAATCCTCCGGGTCGTCGCCGAGGAGGATGGCGATATCCTGGCCTTCTTGCCGGGCACCGGCGAGATAAGAGAGGTGCAGCGGCGGCTGGCGGCTGAACCGCTCTGCCGCGGCATGATCATCGTCCCGCTTTTTGGCGACCTGTCGCAAAGAGAGCAGGACCGCGCCATCCTCCCCGATCCGGCGGGGCAGCGGCGGCTGATTCTCGCCACCTCGATTGCCGAGACGAGTCTCACCATCGAGGGTATCGCTTGCGTTGTTGACAGCGGCTGGTCGCGGCGGCCGCGGTTTGAGGCAAAAAGCGGCCTGACGAGACTCACCACCGTCCGGGTATCGAAGGCCGCGGCCCAGCAGCGGGCTGGTCGGGCCGGGCGTCTTGGGCCGGGGTATTGTCTCAGGTTATGGACACGGGAAGAAGACCACAGCCTGCCGCCCTTTCAACCCCCGGAAATCATTGCCGTCGATCCGGCAGGGCTCGCATTGGAGCTGGCCCTGTGGGGTGCTCGCGACCCTGGAGAATTGCGCTGGCTTGATCCGCCGCGTCAGGGCGCCTACCAGCAGGCCGTCCAGCTCCTCCAATCCCTTGGGGCGATAAACGCCGCCGGGCGGATTACCGAAACCGGTCGGCAAATCGCCGCTCTGCCTGTCCATCCCCGTCTTGGCCATATGTTACTCATGGCGGGGAGCCTCGGTCAGGGGCCTCTTGCCTGCGATCTTGCGGCCATCCTTGCGGAGCGCGACCTAGTCGTCCGGGATGGAACGCCAGGTCCTGCGGAGCTGCGGTTGCGTCTGCAGCTCCTGGAGCTATGGCGAAAAGACGGCGACGCGGCCCTTCGCCGGGAGGGTGGTGATCCGGAGACCTGTCGACGCATCGACCGGGAAAGCAAGCGCTGGCAAGGGCAGCTCGGTTGTGCAAGCGGGCCGCGCCACGCCGAGGCCATCGGCAACCTCCTGGTCTATGCCTACCCCGACCGGCTGGCCCGGCAGAGGCCTGGGCAACGAGAACGCTATCTCTTAGCCGGGGGCCGAGGGGCTTTTTTGCCGCCCGGCGATCACCTTGTTGCAGCTGAATATCTGGTGGTGCCGCAGCTTGATGCGGGCAGGACGGAGGGACGGATATTTCTGGCCGAGGCGGTTGACATTGATGCGCTTCGCCGCCATCATCCCCTGTTGTTTACGCAAAGCGATGAGGTGTATTGGGATGATGCGGCCGCCAGGGTCATGGCGGTGCGCCGCGTCAATCTCGGGAAAATCGTCGTCGACGAAGAAACTCTGCCGGACGGCGGCGAGTCAGAGGCGATCAGTGCCGCGCTCTTAACGGGCATACGCCGCCTGGGACCCGCCTGCCTGCCCTGGGACCAGGAATCGCGGCAGCTCCAGGCGCGGGTGCTTTTCTTGCGGAACTGGCAGCAGGAAGGAGAGTGGCCGGATCTTTCCGATGAGTATCTGCTTGAGGACCTTACCTGGCTCTCGCCGTATCTTGCCGGGATCACCAGGGCCGCACAACTAAAACGCCTCAATCTGCGCGAGATATTTACGACCATGCTTGGCTGGCAAAAACAGCAGCAGCTGGAGCGGGACGCACCAAGCAGCCTGACCGTAGCCAGCGGCTCGAAGATCCGTATCGAATACCGCATCGGCGAGCCGCCGCTCCTGGCAGTGCGCCTCCAGGAGATGTTCGGGCTTGCGACAACGCCCGCCATCTGCGGCGGCAGGGTGCCGCTGCTTCTTCACCTGCTGTCGCCGGCCCGTCGGCCCATCCAGGTTACCGCCGATTTGGCCGGCTTCTGGCAGCGCGGCTATCCCGAGGTGAAAAAAGAGCTGAAAGGCCGCTACCCCAAACACTTCTGGCCGGATGATCCCCTTACCGCCGAGGCGGTGCGGGGGGTGAAGAGAAAGGCCCGCTAACTTGTCCGATCTTGTCTCTTCTTGGGTCCCATAAAAACTCAATATCGTAAAGTGCCACAATAACAGCTAGATATGCATAAAAAGATTTTTCGCCTCACGAGCACCACTTGCTACCGACACGAGCTTTTACACTCAGATTGAGCTGAATAGCAATGGGATTCACATTCACCTCTTTTAGAAGACGCTGCCCAATTGGGAGCTCTGTCGCTAAAGCCAGCACATTGCGCTCGACAAGCCTCATAAAGTGCAGAACATTGTTTGTTACATGAAGAAGCATTTGCCTGAGCTTGGCGGGCGTTTGAGGCCTGGGCCTGACTGGCATTTTTCATGCTCAGCAAGCGGTCTGCTGCCTTGATTGCCAGGGCGTCCTCGGGGAAGCGATCCATGATGGCTTTATATACCTTTTGGGCTTTTCCGCTATCGTCGTTGTCTTCATACTTGACCGCGGCCAGATACATTGCTTGAGGTTTGTCGGCAGTGAGGATTTTTTCGAATCTTTGTTTTGCTTCTGCCTCGGCCTTTGCCTGCTGCTGTTTTGCATCCGCATCGATCTTAGCCTGTAACTGTTTTGCTTCCATCTCCGCCTTCGCTCGTTGCTGTCCTACTTTTATGGTCTCGTTTATGTCCCAGACCTTGATGGTTTTGTCTCCTGATCCTGAGAAGATTTTACCATCGGTGACTGCAACACAATTGGCATTTTCAGGGAGGGTGCGAAGAAGGCTACCGCTAGCCAGATCCCAAACTCTGATGGTTTTGTCGCCTGAAATGGAGACGATTTTGCCATGGGCGACTGCAACGGATTTGATATAGCCGGAATGCCCGGAGAGGGTACGAAGAAGGCTGCCGCTGGCCAGATCCCACACTTTGATAGTCCGGTCGCTTGCCCCGGAGACGATTTTGCCATCGGCGACTACAATGGATTTGACATAGTCGGAATGCCCGGAGAGGGTACGGATAAGGTTGCCGCTGGCCAGATCCCAGATCTTGACGTCATGCCTGGCCCCGGCAATGATTTTGCCATGGGCGACTGCGACGGATTCGACCAAGCCGGAATCGACTTTGAGTGTGTGGAGCAGGTTGCCGCTGGGAAGATCCCAGACTTTAATGAGCCCTCCATCTATTCGGCCGCCACCGCCAGTCTCTGGCCACCCCCCAGAGACGATTTTGCCATCGGCGATTGCAACAGAATTGACTTCCCCAAAGTTTCCAGAGAGGGTGTGGAGCAGGTTGCCGCTGGTCAGATTCCAAACCTTGGTGGCTCCGTCCCGTCCAGCCCCGGAGACGATTATACCATCCGAGACTGCGATTGATTTGATTCCGGTGGAATGTCCAGAGAGGGTGTGCAGAAGACTGCCGTTGGCCATATCTAGCACACTGATGTTATGGTAGATATCTCCGATTACGATTTTGCCTTCAGCAACTGCGAGTGAATAGAAGGTATGCCCAGAGGGCGCGGAAAGGGTTTGGAGAAGTTCCCCCGCTCGGGCAGGGTGGACGAAATGTAGCAATCCAATAGCACAAAGGGTGAAGTGCAAGGTAAATATCAGGCATTTTTTCAACAGATTGTCGATGGGTAACATGGCCAAGTGGTAAAGTAGAGGTTATAAGTCAAACACGCGAAAATTTTGTAAACAGCTTTCTCGAACGGTATCTTCTGTTTCCTCCCCTCCTCTGAGCTTTTTGCATCCTGAACCTGTGCCCCTCGATTTGCAGTATCAAGGGAGCGGCCTCTTTTCCAGCACTACTCCTTTCGGCAATTCTCCTCGTGCCAGGCAATTCCCGCCTCGATAGCCCGCATATTTAAGTCCACCAGATTCTTCCGTTTGATCGACAGCGGAATGACCTTCTGCAGGGTCTCAATGGTTATCGCCCCGGAAACCAGGGCGTAGACGGTGAGGAGGATGACGCTGGCCGCCTGGATCGCCCCGAGATTGTTGGCCATGTCGCTTACCGGCACGTGGTAGGCGGCAACATCCGTGCGCCGCACCGTGCGTGGGGCCAGCGACGAGTTGACGTAGATGGCGCCGCCCGGCCGCACCGTGTCCTCGAAGGCATCGAGTGACGGCAGGTTCATGACGATCAGGGCATTCGGGTTTGAGACGATCGGTGAGCCGATGGTGTCATGGGAGATGTTGATGCTGGCATTGGCGGTGCCGCCGCGCATCTCGGCGCCGTAGGACGGCAGCCAGGTGGTCTTTAGTCCCTCGGCGATGGCGCAGTTGGCAAGAAGAACGCCGGTCGACAGCACCCCCTGGCCACCAAAGCCGGCAATCTTCACATGCTGTTCTTCCTGTAGCCGGACGCTTCCGGCATGTACCTCTTCCTCGTTGACACCGAGGATCTCAAGGAGTTTCCGGTCGCTGACCCTGGTCTTTTTCTTGTCAGCGGCATCAAAGGGGCCTTTTGGCAGATCGCGGAGATTGCCGACCGGAAAGACCGGTTCGAGATTGTTTTCCAGCCAGCGCCTGGCCTCTACCGGGGTCATTTTCCAGTTGACCGGACAGGGCGAAAGGATCTCGACAAAGGAGAAGCCCTTTTTCTCTACCTGGTTGCGCAATGCCTTACGGATGGCCATGCGGGCCTTCATCACCTTGGCCGGACCGGCGAGTGACACCCGTTCGACAAAAACCGGGGCTTGCAGGCTGTTGATGATCTCCACCATGCCGATGGGGAAACCTTCGCCTGCGGCACTGCGGCCAGCTGGGGTGGTCACTGTCTTCTGGCCGAGGATGGTGGTCGGCGCCATCTGCCCGCCGGTCATGCCGTAGATGGCGTTGTTGATGAAGAAGACGGTGATGTTCTCGCCGCGGTTGGCGGCATGGATGATCTGGCTCATGCCGATCCCGGCCAGGTCGCCGTCGCCCTGATAGGAGATAACTATCGCCTCCTCGTTGGTCCGGCGGATTGCTGAGGCCACCGCCGGTGCCCGGCCATGGGCGCACTGGATATTGCCGACATCGAAGTAGTAATAGCCGAATACCGAGCAGCCGACCGGCGAACAGAAGATTGTCCGGTCCTGGATACCCAGGTCGTCGATGGCCTCGGCGATGAGGTTATGGGCAGTGCCGTGACCGCAGCCGGGGCAATAATGGCTGACATCGGCGCCGGGGGCCTTGCGGTCAAAGGTCGGATAAAGGGAATGGGCCTTTTGGTGTTTTATGCTGTGCATTCTGTGTTCTCCCTGACCTGAATCGATGGGATTTTGCTTCCTCGGTTTTTTCTTTTCCCGTAGGGTGCGTTTTACGCACCAGCTGTTCTGGTACTGGTGCGTAAAACGCACCCTACGGCGTCCTGCCGTTCAACCGGCAGCGGCATCTTCTTCCAGGCGGCGGACTATCTCCTCGGTGGTCGGGATGCGCCCGCCCATCCAGTTGTAGAGAAGGACCGGTACCTTCCCCTGCACCGCCAGCTGCACGTCTCGGACCATCTGGCCGTTGCTCAGTTCGGCTACGATCATCTTTTTCGCCTGGCCGGCCAGCTCCAGCAATCGGGCCGACGGGAAGGGGAAGAGGGTCTTCGGCCGGAGCATTCCGGCTTTAATGCCCTTGTCGCGCAACTCGTGCACGGCAGAATGGCAGATTCGCGAGCTGATGCCGTAGGCGACAAAAAGATATTCGGCATCAGCCGTCTGGGTTTCTTCAAAGTCGACGATCTCGCGCTCCATCCGCCGGTATTTTTCCTGGAGATGGATATTGTGGCCCTCCAGTTCTTCGAGTTTTAGGAAGATGGAGGAGATGAGGTTGCCGCGACTCGCCGCATCACCGTACAGCGCCCAGTCCTTATGCGGATTGGCCTGCACCTGGCGCGGCAGTTCGACCGGTTCCATGATCTGGCCGATATAGGCATCGGCGAGGATAAAGACCGTGCAGCGATAGCGCTCGGCAAGCTCAAAGGACTTGTAGGCGAAGTCGCACATCTCCTGCGCCGAGTTTGGGGCAAGGACCACGCCGCTGTGGCTGCCGTGCCCGGCCCCATGGACAATGAAGTTGTAGTCGGCCTGCTCAGGCCAGATATAACCAAGACCGGGGCCGGCCCGCTGGACATCAATGACCAGTGACGGCAGCTCGGAACCGGACAGGTAGGACAGGCCTTCCGCCATCAGCGACAGCCCCGGCCCGGATGAGCCGGTCATGACCCGGGCTCCGGCGGCCGCCGCTCCGTAGAGCATATTGATCGACGAGACCTCGCATTCGGCCTGGAGGAAATGCCGGCCGCAGCGGGGGAAGAGTTCGGCCGCCGCATGGGCGATTTCGCTGGCCGGGGTGATCGGGTAGCCGAAGTAGTGGGTTGCCCCACCCAGCAAGGCGCCGTAGATCACCGCCTCGTTGCCTTTCATCAGATGCTGGCTCATCTCATGCCCCTTTGCGTGGTTTTTTGTAGACGGTAATCGCCCCGAATTCCGGACAGGTGTAGAAACACATGCCGCAGGCGATACATTTTCTGACGGCGAAACGGGCGAACTGGTAGCCCATGCCATTGATCTCCGAGCCAATCTCGATGCAGCCGTTGGGGCAGGCGACAACACAGGCGGCGCAGCCCTTGCAGCGTTTCGGATTGATGTCGATGTAATTTTTTTTCTCTTCAGGGCCCATATTCAGATTCCCCTAAACATGTCATCGTGAAATTCGCCGAAGTAATTGATTTTTTTGACGCGGCGGGTGATCTCGTCGGATACCCGCTGGATGACCAGGTCGTGGTCCGGGCAACCGTGCTTGGCACAGACGAGGATGCGATTGACGCCGCCGGGCAGGTGGAGAAGGATGGCCTGGTTGCTGCCGCAGCCCTCATAGGTGCAGTGCCGCTCGGTCATCAGGCTGATGCCGCAGTGCGGGCAATGCGCCTCGGTGATGCTGTGCATGTCCGCCTCGCCGGGCAAAAAGCTGTAGAGCTTGTCGTGGCTGCCCCAGAAGGCGTCAAGAAATATTCGCCCCTGTTTTGAGCCGATTCTGGCATCGATGCAGATCGACGGTTCGCCGTGCAGGCGTACATGGTCAGCCATCAGACTGTGGCCGTCTTTGCAGTACAGTTGTTCAATGACGAGAAAATCCTTGCCCTGCTTCTGCACATATTTTATGCCCTCCGGCAGGGCGGCGAGAAATTCGACAGGCACCTCTTTGTACACGAGTTTCATTTCTTCCTCCTTGTGTGACGCGGCGATTGGTGGATGGTCTCCTGTAAGGATATACTTTCCCATGATAAAACAAAAGCCGGAGGAAGAAAAATCATCGGCAGGGCGTCCCCAGGCCAGAGTCAGGGCCTGCAATGGGTCTTGACCATTGGTGATTATGCGCTATATCAACAGCAGGGTTCTGTGTGGAGCCGCTTTTTTGAGGCTCTCTTCTGGCTCCTGTTGCCTGTCCGGTATGACGACGTGAAGGATATGTTCAGTAAACTTAATAAGATTGTTACCCAGCCAAGTATCGCCATCGACCTCGGTACCGCCAATACCCGGCTTTACGCCTTCGGTGGAGGCAAAATCATGGAAAGACCCTCGACGATACGTCTTGTCAGAGACGGCGGCGACCGTGTCGCCGATGAATATTTTCGCTATATCAACAGCACCCTGGTCGCTACACCCCTGCGCGGCGGGGTCATTGTCGACTTGAAAAACGCCATTTCCCTGCTGAAACCCCTGGTGGTCAAGACCCGTAAACTCTTCCAGGCCCCTGTATCGCTGGCCTGTGCGCCGACCGATACCACAGAGGCAGAGCGAGAGCTCCTCTGCCGTGCCCTCCTGCAGGCGGGAGTTTCCCGGGTCTCGCTGATGCCGGAGGTCTGGGCGGCGGCGATCGGTGCTGGCCTCGATGTGAGCCTTGGCTCGGCGCAGCTGCTCATCGATATCGGTGAGGGCGTGACCGACCTGGCGGTGTTTCGCGACGGGCGGATTATCTTTGCCTCGGCGCTGCGCACCGCCTGCAGCGACATCCACCGGGCGATCCGTTCGGCAATCATGGCCCGCTATGCCGTCAAGATCTATGACCATGAACTTGAGCGCTTGACTAGCGAGCTGCAGACTGTTTTCTGTCACCCGGCGTCTTCGGACCGGTGGTTGGCGATTTCCGGGATCGATGTCGTCAAAAGGCGTGAGGTGTCAATAACCATCGACAATCAGGTGGTTGTCGCGGCGATGCTCCCGGTAATAGGCAAAATCACCGGATTCATAGCCGGCAGCCTGAAAAAGCTGCCAGAAAAGTGCTATTGCGAAATCCTCGAATCGGGGATTTGCCTGACCGGTGGCGGGGCATGTATTGAAGGAATAGATACCTCGATAAGCCGGCGAACGGCAATGGCCGTCACAATTGCCGCCGATCCACTGCACGCGGTCATCAATGGCGCCACCCAGACCCTGCAGTATTGGAGTGGCAAGCGGTGCTGGTGGGACAACATCGCCTGGCCGAGTTTTCAAAGAATCAATTGAAGCTAAATTGAGCAGCTGTTCTGCTCAAACGAAATGTATGCTTGTGCGGTATATGCGGGGGTCAGGACTGGTATAACCGGTCTCACCCTGCAGATTTCCCTGCTCCTGTCCTGTCCTCTCCTCTCCTCTCCCTCTCCGTTATCAGCCCAGTCCATCTTACGAGAAAGCCATCGCCTGCCACCTTCCGTTAAGTGTTTTCTGCCCCTAATCAGACTGTGGATATCTGTTTCTCAGGGGCTTTGTTTTCTGACTGGGAGTATATCTTTTTACGTCAACGGAAGATATCCACACAGTGTTCATTTTTGTCGAATACAAACTGTTCATTTATTCTTTACATGGGAAATTTAAGATGTTATACAAACTCTTTTTGAAGAGCATATTTATTGTTGGAAAAATACAATAACTATTTGAAAATAAAGTTTATATATTTTGTAACTAATGTGTTTATCAGAAGTTTAGTATGGCAAAAATGGAGTGTTAATATCTAGTTGAATAGTGTTAAACATGATCCAATTTAATAACAGGAAACGTATAATTGCGCTTGTAAAATCAAGGCCTCCAGGTAAATGTAGATGATTATGGAGCCATGGTCTTCGGTCATTGACGGCAGCGCAACGTACAGGCTCTTGGCGGTTTTAAAGACGCACAAAATCAGCCCTTGGAAAATTCATGATGACAGCCATACCCAATCTTAAAAGCGGCCTGTTTTGCGCGGCCATTATCTCCCGGCTGAAGGGGGCGCCGCTCAGTGTTGAGCAAATCCGTCACCAATTCAGCGGGACGAAAAACGAGCTTTCACCCATTGAGCTTGCCCGGATCTTCCAGGGGATCGGCCTGCAGGTGACCGTGGTGGCGAAGAAGCTTTCCGACCTCAGAACGGCTTTCTATCCGGTTGTCGCCGAACTGCGGAGCGGAGAGTTTGTCGTTCTCGCCAAGGCAGGTGAGGACCGGAAGACGGTGCTTGTCCAGAGGGCCGGCTCGGAACGGGCGGCCTGGGAAGAGGTCGACGCCCTGCAGGCAGAACTGAGCGGCAAATTACTGCTGATGAAAAAGGATTCTGAAAAGGCAGGGGCACAGAAGGCCTTTGGCCTGCGTTGGTTTCTCAGGGCGGCCGCGAAGTATCGTGGTATTCTCCGCGACTGTCTGTTGGCCTCGCTGTTTGTTCAGGTCTTTTCCCTGCTTTCTCCTTTAGTCTTTATGATCGTCATCGACAAGGTGTTAAGCAACAACAGCCTGTCCACCCTCGATGTCCTGGTTTTTGCTCTGGTCGTGGTATCGCTGTTTGAGATCGTCCTCAATGCCCTACGCGCCTACCTGCTGTCGCATACCGCCAACCGGATCGACCTGACCCTTGGCGTCCAGCTTTTCCGCCATCTCCTTGCCCTGCCCCTCAGCTATTTCGAGAACCGCCAGGTTGGCGATACCATAGCCAGAATGCGGGAGTTGGAGACGGTGCGGCGGTTTATTACCGGGTCAGGGATCATGCTCTGTATTGATCTGCTGTTTCTCGTGGTGTTTCTGGCCGTTATGTTCCTGTTCAGCCCCTTTCTCACCTTGATCGTCCTGGCTGCCCTGCCCCTGCTTTTTTGCGCCTCGTTTTTCGTAACCCCCTTTCTCCACGACAAGCTTGAGGATAAATACACCAGCGGCGCCGCCAACCAGTCGTTTCTGGTCGAGACCTTCAGTGGTATAGAGACGATCAAGGCGGTTGCCGCCGAACCGAGGGTTCAGGAAAAATGGGAGAATCGGCTGAGTCACCACGCAAAGAACGGTTTTCGCAGCGGTCATTTTGCCAATCTTATCAGCCAGGTCACCTCTCTGCTCAGCAAGGCCCTGTCGGTGCTGCTCCTGTGGTTCGGTGCCAAGGAGGTACTGGCCGGCAACCTTACCGTCGGCCAGCTGATCGCTTTTAACATGCTTTCTTCCCGGGCGATTGCCCCTATCCTGCGCTTGTCGCAGATGTGGAAGGAGTTCCAGCAGGTGAAGATCTCTATCGCCAGGATCGGCGATATCTTCAATTGCCCGGGGGAGCCCGGATTTGACCCGAACCGGGTGACACCGCCGGAGATTGTCGGCAGGGTCGAGTTCGACCGGGTGACCTTCCGCTATCGCCCCGATGGTCCGGAGGTATTGAGTGATGTCACCTTTTCCGTTGCCCCGGGCGAGGTGGTCGGCATTGTCGGCTCCACCGGCTCCGGCAAGACCACCCTCGCCAAGCTTTTGCAACGTCTCTACGTGCCGGAGCGGGGCAGGGTGCTCATTGATGGTGTCGATCTGTCCATGGTCGATGCCTCATGGCTGCGGCGGCAGATCGGCGTCGTCGTCCAGGACGGTGTGCTTTTCAATTCCTCCATCCGCGACAATATCACCCTCAATATCCCCGAACTGGAGATTGATGCGGTCATTGCCGCTGCCAAACTTGCCGGGGCCCATGATTTTATCATGGAGCTGCAGCACGGCTATGACACACCGGTCGGCGAGCGGGGGATCCAGCTGTCCACCGGCCAGCGGCAACGCCTGGCCATCGCCCGGGCCCTGGCCACCAATCCGCGGATGCTCATCTTCGATGAGGCGACCAGCTCGCTTGATTATGAATCGGAGATGGTCATCCAGAAGAACATGCGGGAGATCTGTCGCGGCCGTACCGTCTTCATCATTGCCCACCGATTCTCGACCCTGCGCCATGCCGATCGGATTATCACCCTCGAAAAGGGCGGCGTGGCCGAAAACAACTCTCCGGAGAAGCTGCTGGCCGCCGGGGGCCGCTTTGCCAGCCTGCATACCATCCAGGAGGGTATCTATGCCTGAGATAGAAAGCAGTGACGGCAAAACCAGGTTGCCGGTATCGGGTCCCCAGATTGCCCCGCCCGCGGATTCGACCGATAGCCCTTCGCTCCTGGCGAGGCTGCCCCTGGCGCGGTCCATCGCCAGGTATAAAGCCCACCAGGAGATGCGCCATGACGCTGAATTTATGCCGGCCACCCTGGAGGTGCTCGACAGGCCACCAGCGCCGTTTTCCCGGGTCATGCTGGTCTTCATCGTGGTCTTTGCGGCCTTTGTCGTCGGCTATGCCTGTTTTGCCAGGATCGACATCGTCGTTAATGCCATGGGCGTGGTTATTCCTAAAGGCAAGGTCAAGGTTGTGCAGCCGCTGGAGCCGGGGATTGTTACCGCCATCCATGTCCGAGATGGCCAGATGGTCAAGAAAGGCGCCTCCCTGGTGTCGATGGACAATACCGATACCGTCGCCGACGTCAGCACGCTGCGTCAGGACCTTGCCAAGGCCCAGTTGACCATTCTCCGCTTGGAGGCCGAGCTGCAAAACAATACGGACCTTTTTGTCCCGCCGCCGGGCATTGATGAGCACACGGCATCTCTGCAGCGCCGTCTCCTCGAACAATCGGTTGCGGCCCAGAAAGAGCGGCAGGTGACCTTGGCAAGAGACATAGAACGGTGTTCC
This sequence comes from Desulforhopalus sp., assembly GCA_030247675.1. Taxonomy (NCBI): domain Bacteria; kingdom Pseudomonadati; phylum Thermodesulfobacteriota; class Desulfobulbia; order Desulfobulbales; family Desulfocapsaceae; genus Desulforhopalus; species Desulforhopalus sp. The sequence continues at coordinate 77,309 of JAOTRX010000003.1, forward strand.
GCCGAGCGCGAAACAATAGAGGGAAACCTCAAGCGGCTGAAAGAGTCTCTGCCTTTATCCCGGGAACTCTTTCTGAAAAAGAGCCTGCTGGCGGAACGGAAACTCCTCTCCAATACCGACCTGCTTCAGGCGCAGATCGAGATCAGCGATGTGCAGCATAATCTCCTGACCGCCGAAAGCCAGCTGCAGGAGGTGGAAGCCCGGTTGCTTCGCGCTCAGGAAGAAAAAAGAGTGGTGGCAACGGAGTATCGCCGCGATTTGCTGAAGGCCTTAACCGAGGCGAGGGACACCCGGGAAAATCTTGGCCACCAGCTCAGCAAGGCCGAGAACAAGGAAACCCATTTTGAACTGAAGGCCCCGGCCGATGGCATCGTCCAGCAACTGGCGATCAACACCGTCGGCGGGGTGGTGACCGCCGCCCAACCGCTGCTGGTCATCGTCCCCACCGAAGGGGGCCTGGAGATTGAGGCCAAGGTGCTGAACAAGGATATCGGTTTTGTCGCCGAGCAGCAGGACGTGTCGGTGAAGGTCACCGCCTATCCTTTTACCCGTTACGGCGATCTGCAGGGCAACATCGAGTGGGTGGCCAGGGACGCGGTCATCGAAAAGGACCTGGGGCCGAGTTATCCGATCCGGGTGTCGGTGAAGGGTTATCAGCTGCCCAATGTGGTCAACGGCAGACAGGGGGTGATTACCCCGGGGATGACGGTGACCGCCGACGTCAAGGTCGGGGAGAGACGGATGATCGAGTACTTTTTAGGACCGATTTTACGCTACAAAGATCAAAGTTTACGGGAGATATAACCATGGAAGAAACCAACGAGCAGGAGACGGAAAGGCCTGCGGTAAAATCTGCAGAGACTGCCGAGAAGGCCGCCCTGCAGGAGCATATTCACGCTCAGTCGATGAAGGTTCTTCAGCGCCTGCCGGCAATGGGGCCGGTCATCATGCTCTATATGCAGTCATCGCACCGTCGCTACCAATTTATCAGCGATCTGGAATGGCTGCTGCTGCCACCCTTGGTGAATGGCCAGTGCAAACTGTATATGAAAAAAGAGTATCCCATCTCCTTTATCAGCTGGGCCTATCTCGACCTGGCGGCGGAAAAACGCTTGTTTCAGAATGGCGGGAAACTGCGGCCGGAGGATTGGAAAAGCGGTGACCGCCTGTGGATCATCGATCTTGTCGCCCCCTTCGGTGGTGTCGACAACATGCTCGCCGATATCCGCAACAATGAATTCCCAGGGCAAATGATTCGCCTCCTTGCCCCCGATCCGAAAACCGGCGGCATCACCGCTAGAGAACTGCCGCCCCTGGCAACGAAGAAACAGGAAGAGGACGGCCAGGAGACGGCGCAGGTCAGCTCGGGTTTAAAATAATACTCTCGGATAACAGTGTGATGAAATGAGGCACTATTTTTTAACCGCTGCCTGCTGCCTGGCTGTGCTACCAGCCTTTCTTGGCCTTTCGTCAAGAGCCGCGGCCCTTGGTCTATCGGAGATAATCGATCTCGCCGGCAAACGCGATGCCCAGGTCCGGGCCGATACCCTGGTCGCCGAGGCGCGGGATGCCGAGGCCTGGCAATCCGTGGCAGGATATGGCCCGTCCCTTACCGCCTCCGGCAGTACCATGCGCAGCCGTGACAGTTTAAAGCCAGAGGCAAGCGCTGGTCTGGATGAACGCCTGGCCAAATTCAACGAAATGGCCCTGGCGATCGGCTTCGAGCAACCGCTGATTGACCTGGAAAAGGGGAGCAAGGCCCTGCAGGGTCTGGCCGAAATGGATATCGCTCTGCTGCTGGAAAAAAAGGCGAAAGAAGACCTGCTGCTCAAGGTCCACGAGCGATATTACGGGGTCCTGTCGGCCAGGGAATCCTTCAAGCTGGCCCGGGCGGAAACGGCGGCATTACAAAAACAGGTGCAGAATGCCGTGCAAAAGCTCGAACTTGGCTTTGCCACCATCACCAGCCAGTATGAAGCAGAGGCCCGCTACCGCACGGCATCGGCAACGGAGATTGCCAGAAAGTCCGATCTATCCAATGCCCTGAAGGCCTTGGAGGAGCTTATCGATCAGGAAATTGTCGAAGAACTCGACGATCTCGATCCACAAATGACCCTGCCCGCCATCCCCAATGATCTTGCCGCCTGGCTTAGGGTGGCCGCTGCTGCCAACACCGATCTTAAGCTAAAACAGCTGCAGGTGGAAACGGCCCGGTTTGAGTTCCGGGCGGCCCAAAGCCGGTTTTTGCCCTCTCTGGTGTTCTTTGCCGACTATAGCGAACGGCATCCCACCGATGGTCTGGCCGGATATGGCGAAGAGCGTAATGAAATGGATGTTGGTCTTCGTCTGGAGGGCAAGCTCCTTGCCGGCGGCCGGGACAGTGCCGCCTTTATTGCCGCCGACAAAAAGGTCAGGGCCGCCGAGGAGCGGACAACGGTTGCCGATCGGGCAATGCGCCGATCGGTTCGTTCCCTGTGGGAGAGCATCGCCAACACCCGGCAGTTGGCTTCTGCCTATCAACAGGCCGTGGCGGTCAGCGAAAAGGCCCTGGAGTCAACCCAGGCCGCCTATGATGAGGGGGCAAAGGTCTTGCTCGATGTGCTGAACGCCGAGCAGGATCACTATCGCTCAATGCGGCAGTACCGGACATCTCGCTATGACTATATGATCTTACTAGAGAAATTTCGGCAGGTGGTTGGTGTCGATTCGATTTGGCTGCAATCAAGCGTAAAAAATGGGGAGGAGATATGAGGAGATTGTTCGTGTATGGGGTAGGGGTGCTGCTTGCGGTTGTTTTGATCAGCGGATGTACTGCCAGCTACGACTTGACCAAGTCAAAGTTTGCAATCCAGCTGAAAGGATCGGGCAAGTTGGCGATAGGTGTTCAGGACCTGCGTTCCTTTGTCGTCGATAAAACCAAGCCACCTGCATATATCGGTCAACATCCCAATGGCGGTGGGATCATGCGAGATGCCGTTACCAGGTCAGGCAAACCTCTGGCTGAAGACATGTCGGCCATTCTCTCGCCATCCTTTGTTACCAATGGCTTTAAGGTATCCCGGTTTGCCATTCCCACCTTAGCCGACAATCCGGGGGACATTGTCAAACAACAGGCCGCTGGCGGATACGACAAAATAATCGTATTGACCATCAATAAATTCCGATCCGACAGCTGGGTCGAAGTGGAATTGCAGTGGGACCTGAAGATGAGTGTCTACGACGGCAAAGGGGAGCTCCTTGCGGAAAAGGACAGTGCCGGCATGGTGGAAGGGTTAAAGCGGAATTTTACCGGCGCGCTTTCTAACGGTCAGGTGCAAAAGGCGTTGAGCGATAAACTGGGATTGATATTTGCCGAGCTGATCAATTCCCCAGAATGCCAGAAGGCAATTGTTACGTTATAAAACTTCAAGGGAAGTTTGCTGGAATTTTAATGAGTAAGTACCTGAAATGGTACTTTTATTGTTTGATTACAGGTCACTATAAAATAAGAGAGACACAATGAATATCAACAGATCGGCTTTAATGAAGGTGGTACTACTCGTATCACTATCGTACCTCGTAGGAGGGTGTGCCCTGCCTTCCCCCTTTATTCCCGATAATTATGCAGGAGATACAGCGATCATCAACGACACCTTTGATCAATTTGGCCATATGAACGCTGATATTTACTATGTTGAGTCCATTGACGGGAAAGTGATAGAAAATGCCATCGACTCAACAATGAGTGCAATCAATAGTGAGACCAAAAAAGCAGGGGCATGCTGGAGACTCAGTCCGGTTGGTCATCATCGAAAGGTCCCCACTCAACCGTTGCGCATTACTGTTGCTGGAAAGAAACTGAGTATTAATAAATTGTTAAGGTATACATCGGGGGCACTTGAGCCGGTAATTAAAGGTGAACTGCAATTTACGCCGGAAGCAAACGCTACGTATCTGGTCAAAGGAAACCTGAGTCCGGAATTCACTGGAATTTGGCTGGAAGATGGCTTTGGAAACATCGTGTCGACGGTTATTGGGACGATTAATCCCAATCGAAAAAACACTCCGCTGTCTTCTGCCGAAATAAAGAATTCAAAGGATGGAAATGCCGATTCCAGCCTGAGAAGGGACCTGTTCTTGGGCATCAGCAGCGGTGAAAATGAACTATTTGTAAAAGAAAAACTGGGAGAACCGGATGCAGTAGGCTCTGGAAGGGCAGACGGGTGGCGCGGGAGCGTATCATTCGTTACCAATTATTTCTACAATAACCTCGGAACGGTGCAGTTTTATGAAAAAGAGAAGCCGATTTTGTATGTCACAAAAATTATTCCCATAGGTGATGAGAAAAAGGACGACGAACTCGCAGATGAGAAGCCAGATGAGAAAATCGTGTTGGTTAAAAAATATCTCGCTGAAGGAAACAGCAAGGCTTTACTCGATGTAGCCAAGAATATCCTCCAATCCGGCGAAAACAATCAGGACAACCTTGATGAGTTGGCGGAAATCACCTGGGATCAGAGGAGCAAGACCGATAGAGATACCGCTGAAGTACTTTCATTGTTCTGTCAGATTTTAGGAAAGAGCAATAACCCTCGATATCGTTTGGTGCTGGGAACTTTAAAAGAGGAAGGAAGAACAAGGGCACTCCGAAAAAATGCAAGCCGAGGTCTGCAAAAACTCCCTGAAGTCAATATGGCAGAGCAATTTGAACCCGGGAAGGGCAACTCGAATATTTCTAGAAAATAGTTAGGCGATTTACAGTACCATGAGCGTGGCGATAGGTTCCAACAATCATAAACCAATCAGTGGGTTAATTTGACTGTTTCCTCAATGGCCGTAGCTGGTGGTTCGCATTGTTCTTCGCTTTATTTTCGAAGAAATCAAAGAAACACAAGAGCTTGCTGGCGGGTATAGCTAAGTTGAGCAGCTGGCCTGCTCAATCGAAACTTATGCCCTTTCGGTATATAAAATCCTTGAACTTGAAATTCGCCAGAACATGAACTGGAGGAACAAATGACAAGAACTTGGCAAGGAAGTACAGGTGATCTGTCAAAGGTTTTGAAACGTTTACCTTCGCAATGGCTAGTTTTGTTCATTATTCAATTCGCGCTGCTTTCATGCGCATCAAGGAGGCAGGCATTGCAAAGGTACTCAATATAGAGGAAGTGGGAGTAACGGAAGAACAAGGGGATACCATCGCAGCATCAGCGAAAAACGTTGTATCTGAGAATGCCTTTCCATTCTTTTTGATATTTTCAGGACAGACACGCACCGATAAATCAAATTTGGAGAAAACATTGAAAGGATCGAAAGCTTTTTTCTTACTATTTTGCCTCTTAATACTGATCTTTGTTGGCTGCGCACATAAAAAAAGGCAGGAGGTTCCTCCGCCGCTCCCAGCCTATCTCTCATTTTCCGGTCAGACTGGAAACGCCAAGATTACGGTCGATGCCGACGAATTTGTTTTGGATGAATCCTTCCTGAAAACCAACCGCTATCAATTGTCGGAAGGCAAGCATTCTGTAGTAGTGCGACACGGCGAAATGGTTGTCGTCAAGCGGTACTTTTATCTTCCCGGAGGGGTGGTAAAGGATATTAAAATCCCATCGCCTGAGGCGGTAAACAACCATAAAACCAACTGAATGAAGCGGATACATTTCAGTGATATTCCTCAAAGGGCAAACAGGTGATCATGTGAAGAATACATACAGACAGCAATTAATAGGATTGACAGTCCTCCTCTTGCTCCTACTGTCACTGAGTTCAGCCCACAGTTCTTGCGATAGATTGACCTACGCAGAGCGCCAAGACTCGAAGTTTCGTAAGTTTTGCGGCCATACCAGCCTTACCATAAGCGATAACCACGCCTGGGTGGTAAGCGAATATGCGCAAAGGCGTTTTGCTTTACCCAAGGAGTGGCGCGATAAAGAGCTGCGTGGTGCGGAGATTGCCGCTTTTCGTGTTGAGCCTTCAGGGCGTAAGCGCTGTCACGGCGAAGGGGACAGCAAAAAATGTGTCTGGTCCTTTGATTGTGTTCTCGATCTGTGGATCGACAGTGGTACCGAACTTGGGATAAAAAAGAAACATGATGTGGAGTTCAAACCGTGGAAAAGTTCTTTATATATTCTTGGTGAACGTAACCCCGAGATGAAGGCCAAGTGGCAGAATGGTTTTGGTCTTCAGGGAGTTGCCCTGGAGGTTGGAGGGCAACCTCCAGACGATCTATACACTGGCGAGGTGATCGGGTACAACAAAGGGGCTCTCAGGAAGGGCTTGACCTTGGTCACCATCCTGATCGACGGCAGGGCCACCTTGCTGCCACCCGATATCCCTCGAACGGTGCGCTTTGCCGTTTCGCCAAAGGAATCGCATTTGGTGCAGTTGCCGCCATCGTTTTGGCAGAGGGTTCTGGAACTTCATGCGGCAACTCCCACAGTAACTGAAACAAATTGGCGGGGCGGCAGGGAGGAAGACACCGGCCTCTGGGTATGTAGTCAGGATTTTGCTGACCGTTATAATATGCCAAGCTCCAGGGTTCGCGCAGAACTACATGGCGCCGAGGCAGTCTCCTACCGTATGGTCCCGAGCGGACAGAGTACCTGTGGGTATTTTAGTGACACAAGAAATTGCACCCCGGGAGGCTTGGGACAATGGAGTGAGGTGTTTGATTTTTACGTTGATAAACATGCCGATCTCCCCCTCACTGTTGGCGGTGATTTTGCCGTCAAATTCGGTGGACTTTCTGATAGCTCGATAGTGTTTTTAGGTGAACAATTTCAGGAAAATGATCCTCCTGACTATCCATGGCTTTTTAGCTATAAGCCGTTTAAGTTTGTCGAATTCACATATCGGATTCGAGAGAAAACAGGGGAGTTGAATCCAAAGTGGGGGGGGGGGGCACATATGGTCGCTACATGCTACACGGCAAGGCTTGGGGCTTGGATTTCTCGGTCGCTTCCGTCGATCAACATATATCTGCTCCATATAAAGGCAGTAGAGAGGAAGATAATTATTTCCTCTTTATTGATTCAAAACGTTTTGTTCATTGGGATCCCGACGGATTTGCAAAAAGCAGCCATGAAATAAGTCTGCCGCCAACCTTTATTGCCGAAATCCAGGAATATAACCGTCTGCATAAAGAACAGATGGGTTCCTTTCTTGATCTGGCCGAAAAGCGCTTAGGTGCTAAAAAGAAATAGTAATGGTCCTGGTATCTGTTGTCAGTTAACCGGTTTTTATAAAAATAATGTGGAGATCCTGCAATGGTCCGTGTAACCCACGCCGAACGTGTTCAACTGGCTGACGACGTCTATCTTAAAGGGAGAACTGAAATCAAAGCCCCTCCTGGTTGGGTGATCGAAAAATGGCAAGAAAACCCCAAATCCGGTCTAGAAATCTACGCACTGCGAAAAGAAAACACCAATGAAGTGGTCTTCGCTGTACGTGGCTCAGATACTGATGGAAAGGATTGGGAGGTATTAGATGGACCCAATTTTTCACATATCGCCGGTAAGCTTCACGAACAGGACAAAGAGGCTCTGACGTTTGTTGATATATTTAAGAAAGACAACAAACTCCCCAACGGAAGTGATAAGTTTGATTATAGCGTCACAGGAGATTCCAAAGGCGGCGCAATTGCGCAGATAATTAGTAATACTTTTGGTATGCGGGGAACCACTACCGATCCTGCCGCCGGTGGTGGTGTAGTAAAAGACCCCGACTATCTCGATTTTGTCAGAAACGAACTAGAAACCGTTTCCGAACCACTAGGGGTTCCCAAGGGGCAATTTCTGAATATTAGAGAAGAGGGGAGCCCAGTACCTTCTGGAAGTGGAATTTTTCCTGGCATTGAACATCTCGGAGAAACGGTCAGTTTTGATTTTGTTGTGGCGAAGTTCCGGGATGCGTTCATTGATCCTGTGGGGACGATTTTAGAGCAGCATACAATCCGGACGGAACGAATATCTGCTTTCAGCAATGCTCGGTCTGAAGAGGAAGTCGATCCTATTTATATTCTTATTAACGATAAAATTTCAAGTATTTCTTTGGAAATCAATTCGTTGGAGGCTAGGCTCAGCTTTTTTAACGCGTATCAGGGTTCTGATTCAGAAGATCAAAAAGAGATCAAAGATATTGAGCGCGAATTATACGCACTAAATAGTGAAAAGAATGAAGTTGAGGCTACCCGTCAGCATCTCATGGTCGCTGACTATGGTGATGCCGATGGTTATGTTGATCAGGAGCGTAAGAGTTATCTGGAGAGTGTTCGGTCAAACGGTTCTTCAACATTAACAGCTAACAGCGACAATTCGTTGCCCACCAGCCCGATCGAAAAAGAACAAACAACTGCCACCCCAGCAACCGACCCCTCCAAATCCCTCCCGACCACTTTCCTCGGTCTGGATGCGTCGCAGTGGCAATCCATGCTGCAGGCGGCCATTATCGCGCAAAAAGTTGAAGCGGTGGGCGATAAGATGACGGCCCTGCTCCATGCCTACGAGCAGGGGAGCGACTGGGATGCCTTTGAGGCGACGGTTAATCTTGTCCGGTCGCTTGATACGCTGGCCTTAGAGGACAGAACCTATGCAACGACGGCTGGGAGCTACTCCGCCGGGGTGCAGGGGATGTCAAGTGTAGTCAATGCCATCGGCGATATCATTCGGCTGCAACAGGCGATGGATAGCGACGATGAGTGGGCGGTTGCCCTGAATTCGGTATCGATCGTTGATAACTGCTTCGATGCTTACAATACCTTTCAAGGCAGGCCGGAGCCAATCCTTGGCAAGACCGCGGAGCCTACCCCTGGCATGATCGGCGGGGCGGTTGCCGGTGCGGCAGCTTCCCTGATCAGTCTTGGATTGAGCATCAAACAGTTGTCCGAGGCCTATGATGATGGCGACAGCATCGCCAAAATCCAGGCGACATTGAGCGTTGTGCAGAGCGGCCTGAGCACCTATGTGGCGCTCAGCCAGGCAAGCGCCGCTCTGGGTTTGTCCGTCGCAAGTAACGCGGCGGGATCGGTGGTTCCGCTTATTGGCTGCGCCATCGGTGTTGCTCAGGGCCTGCTGTCCATTGCCGATGGCGATATTCAGGGAGGGTCAGAGCAGATTGCCCTGGCGGTTGCTACCACCGTCCTCTGCTGTATCCCTGTTTACGGCTGGATCATCGCCCTCGCTCTGCAGCTCGGCAGCGCCACCCGCGGTTGCGACGGACAGATCATCGATACCGAAAACATCGAGGAGTTTACCGACGACATCGCCCCCGGTGGTGAGGAAGCGGCCCATGCGGCCATCGTCTGCCTGGAGAAACCTGCGGAATGGGCCAACGACATTTACGAGGACAATATCTACTACTCCGGCTACAACGTTGAGATGTGGGAGAAGAACGGGGTGCATATCCCCGATGACCTGGAAGGGCAGTTCGGCTTTGGCCAGGCCAATGCCGAGTTCTTCAATCCGCTACGCTACGCGCACTATGTCGAGGATCTCGACGAGATGAGCATTGGCGATATTTGGGACAGTTTGTACATCTCCCAGGGAATCGCCGCCACCATCGCCAGCATCTATAAAGACGATAAACCGCCCGAAGCCAAGGTGCGCTTCACCCTGAACGAAGATGGCCAGGTGACAACCCGGATCAGCGGCGATGCAGTCATGCACGAGGCGGCGATTTCCATGGCCTCGGTAGTGGGCAATGTCATCGAATGGTACCAAGCAGCCGGAGGCCGCATCGAAATCGACGGCAAGCTTCCCGGTCTGACGGTCATCCGCCATGAGGGCGCCACCATTAATTATGAGAGCCCAACCGGCGGCAAGGTCAATGTGGTGATCGAAGATATGTCGAGGAGTGTCGAGGAGATGCGCGGTGTTTTGTATGCCCGGGACCGCGGCGAACGTATCGACTCGGCGATCAAGGTGGCAACAGATGACCTCGGCGAGATAGATTTCGATAAAGTCGATGCCATCATGGCCGGCTACGGTTTCGGCAAAACCGGCATGACCTACACCTATGGTGAGACCGGCAAACGCCGGGCGGCGTCCTGGGACAGCGGCATTCTGGCGGGTGGCGGCAATATTGGTCCGCAGGGCCAGGTGTTTGCCGCCAAGGCAGGCGATATCACCTCTCTTGCTATACGCCCCGAGCAGCTGCCCAGCCAGAAAGTCGCTGACATCCTCCGTATTGCCAGTCTGAACGGCCTTTTCACCGGGCCGGGCTCCGAATTGTATGCCATGGCCCTTGGCTGCACCGGTGGCCTGTTTGGTCTTGCGGCAAGCGCCCAGGCGGGGGAACTGGCTGCCGCAACAAGCAACAGCCAGTTTATCAAGCCCTTGGATGGCTTTGAACGGCAGGAATATCTACGCCAGGCGGACGAAGTAGCCCAGCCGGAAAAATCCGCCACGCCCCAGTCCTCCAGCCACCCGGTCCCAGAACGTATCGATCCCGTGGCGATGCCCCAGTTCCTCGATCAGCACTGGCCGGAGCTCCTTGCCGGCACAGGCTTGCTTTCAGAGATCCCCGGTTCCGGCGCCTATTTTTACCGCGATTCGGCTGTGCTTGGCCAGGGCGGATCTCTTGCCGATGGCAGCCGGGCATCCTGGTGGCAGCACGATGACAGCGACGAGTTGTTTCGCACGCTTGTGGCACGCAGCGCCGGTGATCCCGGATTTTCGGAAGAGCCCGCGGCCGCTTTTTCCGGCCACCTCATTACCCCGGAGGATCTTCCTCCGGATACCGTTCTGCCGGAACCACCGCCAGGCATAAAACAAGGGGCGGTGTTTAGCATGGCCGAGGACACGATCCTGCGTTTTCTCCCCGTGCAACTGGCCGAGGATACCCTGGCTGGTGGCTACCTCAGGCAGACCGAGAACTGCCGCCTTGTCTCCTTTGGCTCAGCTCAGGGTGGTACGATTTGGCAGGACGGCACCGGCGATCTGCGCTTTGCCCCGACTCCTGGTTTTGTCGGTACCGGCTCTTTTTCCTATACGGTGCAGACGTCTTCCGGTGAACTGGTAGAAAAACTGGCGACGGTATTGGTGCAGGAGGTTAATCACGCCCCGGAACTTACCGATGATAGCTTTCATCTTGCCGAGGGCGAGATCTTCTATCTCGACCAGCTGCAGGCAAATGACCTCGACCCGGACGGTGACAGCCTTCACCTCGATCATCTCCGGGGGATCGAACATGGAGAGGTTCAGCAGGTTGGTGGGCGCTTGGCCTTTGTCCCGGAAGCGGGCTTCCACGGCGACATCGAGTTTTCCTACTGGGTGCGTGACCATGCCGACGCCTATCCGGTCATGGCCAAGGTGAGCCTTACCTATAGCGACGGCAATACCGCTCCGCTGGCCGTTGCCGACCGCTTCCTCACCACCGAGGACAGCCCGCTGAGGGTGGAAGTGGATCGCCTCCTCGCCAACGACCGGGAATATGATGGCGAAGCGCTCAGCTTTACCGGTCTTGGCGCGGCCCTGCACGGTGCGGTTGTCTTACAGGCGGACGGCTCGATCCTCTTTACCCCGGATGCCGATTATTGCGGCACGGAGGCCGGATTTCAATACCTGGTTGCCGATGCCTCGGGCAACAATGCCAGTGGCTGGGCAGCGGTCAAGGTCATTGCCCAGGATGACGCGCCGACCATCTGCACCACGGCTCACGCCGATATTCTGGAAGATGAGATGCTGATCTTCAGCCCGGAAGAAGTGGCGACCTTTGTCCGGGATGTTGATGGTGACGCCCTGCATCTCCAGCAGATCAGCAATGTCACCGGCGGCAGCATTGTCACCACCGGCGGGTACTTCGCCTTTGTGCCGGACGCCAACTCCTCCGGCCCGGCCTCCTTTGATTACCTGGCCGCCGACAATCAACGCGGCACGGTTGCCGGGCATCTGCAGTTTGCCATCCTGCCGGTCAACGACGCCATCGATACCGGCAGCGATGTCCTGAACACCACGGAAGAGCAGGCAGTTACCACCACGGTTGCCACCTTGCTGGCCAACGACCGCGATATAGACGGTTCGGTATTCACCTTCGCCGGCCTGAGTGATGCCCGGCACGGCAGTGTTACGGTCGATGGCGATGGTACGGTGACCTTTATTCCCGAAATCGATTATTTCGGCCCCGAGGCCGGATTTGCCTACCGGGTTGAAGACAGTCTGGGCCTGGCGTCGACAGGATGGGTGCAGGTGGTCGTGGCCGGGGTGAATGACGATCCGGCGATCATCGCCACAACCCTTGAAGGCCATGAAGACCAGCCGATACTCTTTGATGGGGTGACCATCTCCCGGTTTATCAGCGATCCCGATGGCGACGCCATCACCCTGACAGAGCTTACCGCGGCAAGCGGCGGGAGGGTTTCCACCAGCGCAGGCCATTACATTTTTACCCCCGACGGCAATTACCACGGCCCGGCGATCCTTTCCTACCGGGCAACTGACGGCCATGGCGCGATTCTGACCGGCGCCCTGGATCTCGCAATCCTTTCCCAGGACGACCCGACCACCTTTGCCGGCCATAACTTCACTGTCGAGGAGGACGGGGTGCTGGTTGACACTGTCGCCGAGCTGATGGAAGGTAACAGTGATGGGGATGGCGACGGCTCTCTGGAATTTGTCGGCCTGGGCGGGGCAAGCCATGGCCAGGTGCGGATGACCGATAGCGGTGCGGTGCAATTTTTACCGGACCGCGACTATTTTGGTGAGGACGCGGGGTTTGCCTACTCGGTTCGCGATGGTGAGGGGTGGCAGGCAGACGGTTGGGTGGCGGTGAAGGTGACAGGTGTCGCCGACGAAGCGGAGGTCATCGGCGACCGGTTGTATATCGATGAAGACCAGGCCCTGGCCTTTACATCCTCTGAGATTGCCAGGTTTATTCAGGATCCGGACGGCGATCTCTTTCATCTCGACATGGTGAGCGATGTTGTCGGCGGCAGAATCGAAGAAAGCGGCGGCATCTACACCTTTATTCCCGACCAGGATTTCTACGGCGAGGCGTCGCTTGCCTATCTGGCAAGCAACAGCCGGGGCGATGAGATCGGCGGCCAGCTGCATCTCGGTATTGTGCCGGTCAATGATCTGCCGGAAACAACGTATTTCTCAAGCAGCGGGGTCGAAGACCAGGAGGTGACCATGAAGGTGGCAGACCTCATGGCCGGGGCGGTCGATGTCGAGGATGGGGCAGTTCTGCGCTTTGGCGGCATCGACAGCTCCCTGCACGGCGATGTGTATGTCGATCCGCAGGGGATGATTCATTTTCTTCCGGATAAGGACTTCTCCGGCAGCGCCTTCTTTCGCTATCTGGTTCGTGATGAGGAGGGAGGGATTGGCACCGGCTTTGTCGGTGTTGCGCTTGCGGCGGTAAATGACGCGCCGCTTGCCACAGAGGATGAAGGCATTCTTGCCTACAGCAACAACTCCTATGAAAACATCTATCTGGCCGAGACATTCCTGGCCAATGACCGAGACGCAGACAATGATCCCCTGCGGATCACCGCCGTCGGCCCCGCCGAGTTCGGCAGCGTTGCCCTGGATGGCGCCGGCAATGTCCGCTACCTTGCTCCCTCTGCCGACTGGCTGGGTATCGACAGCTTCAGCTACAGGATAGGGGACGGCAACGGTGGTTTTGCCGAGGCCAAGGCGGTAATCGACGTGCAGACCAACGCTGTACCTGAGCTTTCCTCGGAACTCCTTTTTATCGTCGAGGATGGTATTGCGGTCACCAACCAGGCTGATTTACTCACCAATGACTGGGATAGCGAAGGCGATTCCCTGCGTATTATCGCCGTTGATCAGGTAGAGCACGGCCAGGTCGAACTCCTGGGCGACGGGACAATCCGTTTCACGCCGGAGTTGAATTATAACAAGCTCTATCCGGGGCAGGCGAGTTTTCGCTATACGGTCTCCGATGGCATCAGCGACGCGGTGACCGCCATGGCCTTTTTTGATATCGCACCGGTGAATGACAATCCGATTGCCTGTGGTGAACGTATTGCCGGCGCCGTGGAAGACAATACCCTGATCTTTTCTACCGCCGATCTGCTCGCCAATGATGGTGATGTCGAAATGGCTTCGCCGTATGAAGACGATGCCTTGGCGGTCGCCGGGGTCTTCGCTGCCGGCCATGGTCAGCTTGCCTACGACCCCGCTAGCGGCATCATCTCCTATCTTCCAGGTGTCGACTTTTATGGCCTGGATACCTTCAGCTATACGGTAATCGATTCCCATGGCGGCGAGTCGGTTGTCCAGGCGGAGATTCTGGTCGATCCGGTCAACGACCGGCCGGTAGTCCACTACGATAACGGCGAGGCCGAGGACAGCGTTTGGAATAGCTACCGGATCAGCAGTTTGCTCGGCAATGACAGCGACGCCGATGGCGACATCTTGACAATGCAGAGTCCGCATGTCATCTCGGGGCATGCCGATATCCGCGTCTCCGGCGGTAGTCTGCTGGTGCGGCCGGATTTTCGTGAAGACCGGGTGGTGGTCGGCTATACCGTTTCCGACGGCCATGGCGGAGAGACAGCGAGCCAGCTGAGAATTGACGGGATCCGTGAGCATAACTTCGCCCCGACTTTTTCCGGGATCTATGCCATTGGCTGGAAAAATGGCTACACGGTGTGGTTCAACTTCCACGCCGAAGACCCCAATGGCGGCAATACCTGGGGGGAACAGGGCGACATCGTTACTATCAACTGTTCGGCACCGAATGTCGGCACAATCACCGATGAAGCGGGTTTTACCTTTAAATTTAAAGGCGATGTCGCCAATGCCTCGGTGATACTCACTGCCGTCGATCAGGCCGGGGCAAGCGGATCGATCTACGTGAAGTTGAGCAATTTATCGATAGAAGATGGCAACTACGTCTATTCACCGGTGGTTTTTGATCTTGATGGTGATGGTGTTGAGCTGGTTGATATCTCCGCGGGCGTGACCTTTGACTGGAACCGTGATGGCGATGCTGAAGGGACGGGATGGGCAGGCCGGGATGACGGATTCTTGGTCTACGATTATGACCACGACCGGATCGTCAGCCATGCCAGCGAACTTGTCCTGCGTGAGTACGACCCCGCGGCAGCAACTGATCTTGAAGGCCTGCGAGCCTTTGACAGCAACACCGACGGCATTTTCGACGCAGCCGACGAGACCTGGCGATCCTTTGCCGTCTGGCAGGACCGTGATGGCAACGGCCAGACCGATGACCAGGAATTTGCCACCCTGGAAGAACGGGGAATAACGGCCATCACCCTGCAGAGCGATCAGAATTTCCGTGAATTTCAGGGGAATATTATTCACGGAGAGACCACCTTTCAGTGGGAGGATGGGAGCACCGGCGTGGTTGCCGATGTCGGGCTTATCGGTGAATCCCTGACAATGGTTGCCGTGCCCGCAGATGGTGAGGATGTGGACCTTCTCTTTGATGATGCCGAGCTCAATCGCCTGGCCTCACAGCTTTGCTCGGATATCGCTGCTTATCCGGCGGATGAGACGGTTGCTGCCGCCGTCGCCGTTGTTGAACCGGTTTATGATGGGGATGTTGTCGATATACAGGAAACCAGCGGACATGGTTATCAAACGATGGTTTGCTGAATAGCAGACGGTAGCTGTCTTGATGGAAGAGGAGGCGAGTGGTGCAATACCTTCAGACGGGGCAGGCACAAGGTCTTTGATTGCCTACAAGGAAGGCAATTGGATGGGTGAGGTGATACCTCGACAATCCAAAAGATCGAAAATATTTGATTTCGTGTTTTCTTTTCTTTGACCATTGGTTTTTCTGAGGCTACCATATTGGTAATGGAGTCGTGGTCCTCTCGCGAAGGCTTTAGCCTTGACCGGAGAGGTGTTACCGTTGCCTTGGTTCCGGTGAGGCCAAACACGAAAGATGATATGGTACGCGTCCGATGAAGTCAAAAAAATTGGCGAAAACGACAGTCAGTGATGATTTGGTCGGAGTTGAAAGAGAAGTGGCCATCCTGCTCAGCGATATGGTCGGTTATTCCCGGAAAACCGCGGATATGAGGCCGACGGAGATCAGGGATTTCATGCTGCAGTATCACCGTAATCTCAAGCAGATTGTTCATTCTGTCTGCGGCAAAGGCCAGGATATCGAATCTTCGGCAGGCGACGGCGCCGTTGCTCTAATCCAAAGAAAACCAGGACAGGGCAAGGATCAGATGTGTGGCCAGGCCCTTGATGTTGCCCTGGAGATGGTCCGGGCCATGACCCGGGGAATCATTCCCGATACCCGGATTGGCTTGTTTACTGGAGATCTGATTGAGGCAACTCTCGATGGCAGTGTCATGCGGTTTGGAGCCAGTTTTTCGGTGGCCAGTCGCCTTGAGGAGTTATGCGGCTATTTTGGTACCAAGATTCTTATGGATCGGGGAATGGCCTTCTGGCAGACTGAGCATTCCAGGTATTTGGTCTGTATCGGCAAGGTAACGCCCAAGAATTTCATGCATCCAGTCCATATTTTTTCGGTTTACAAACCTGGTATTCACCAGTGTCCCGCCGATGTCGACAAAAAGAAGCTTTTGCAATTTATCGAAAAGAAAAATCGTGCCATAGAGTTGTTTTGCGGTAATGTCCTGCAGGGCATTCATCCGGACTTCCCTTTGGCACGGCAGAGGTTACTCGATGTTCAAGGTCTGTTTGTAGAGATGACCGGCAAAAAGGATTTTCCGACTGAACGGGTTCTGGAATACATCGGCAACCACCCGAGCCCGGAAGAGGACTTTCGGCAGGTTGGTATGAAAATCGGTGAATCTGACGGACAGCGTCTGGGGATTCGTTTGCTTAATCTTTCCAGCGAGCTCTTTAAGGCCCTGAATGAAGAATTTTACCAGGCACTAGTCGTTGATACCGCTTGGGAGCGAAAGTTCAAATTGGTCTGGCGGAAGAAAAATGAGTTGATCATTCATGTCAACGACAACCCGGATGGTGTCTATTTTATTGATGAGGGAAGTGTCTCCATTCTTGATGCCAATGGCCTGGAGCTTGGTGTCTTGACCGCCGGCGATGTGTTTGGTGAGATGGCCTATTTTTCCAAAAAGGGCTTGCGAAACGCCACGGTGATCGCCAAAACCGACCTTGTTCTTCGCAGAATCTCCGGCGAAGACCTGAGCGGATTGCCGACGCTCAAAAAAATCTTTAAGAGAATCAACCAAAAAAGGAAGGGGCGTGGATAACTCCCCGGCGTGGACCGTGTATCCAGCCAGGTTGGGGTTTAAATAGGCATAACGAAATGGAACGTCAGTTGGCAATTGGTTGTTTGCGAACATTGATTCAGGATAAAGAAGGGCACAGGGCGAGCGATGATATTTCAGGAAATGTTGGATGTATTGAAGGCAATTTATGAACAGAGTATGCCGTTTCATCGTCTCCTGCAGGTGCGGATAACCGCCCTTACCGCCTCCGATGTCGAGGCGCGAATAGATATGCGGGAAGAATTGGTCGGCAATTTTGTCCGGGGAATTCTCCACGGTGGGGTGATTTCCTCTATCCTTGACCTCGCCGGCGGGCTGGTCGCCTCGGTTGAGCTATTAAAGCATCTGGAAGGAATGGATGTTGAGGAACTCGCTAAACGCATGGCAAAAATAGGCACGATCGATCTGCGGGTTGACTATCTTCGCCCAGGGAAAGGAGAGTTTTTTATCGCAACCGGTTCGGTCCTGCGCAAAGGCAGCAAAGTGGCGGTTGTGCGTACCGAACTCGTCAATGACCAAAAAGTTCTCATCGCGGCAGGAACCGGAACCTATCTGGTTGGGTGAAAAGAGTTCGATTCGCGGATGCTGCCATTCCGGTTATCAATTATAGCAGTAGTCTCAGCAGTCATTGTCTCCTGGTTCCCCCCACCTTGGCTAAGTACTGTGCGCGCACAAATCCTACGGCGACAAATGGCGCATGAAGGGCGTCTTACAACTGCACATCTATCAGGCCTACTGGTACCATCCATCTGATATAGAAATGCGGTGAGATCTGCATTTCCTTGAGTGATTTTCCCCCAAATGGAGCAGCATTCCCAATGCCATTAGTCTCCGGAATGTACACTCAAATGCTGATTTTTGACAAGGACTCGTCGCTAAATGGCAATTATTACGTCAACAATGCTACATTGAATAATAATCTGTAAAAAAAGATATAATATGACAATTTGTAGTGTTTACATGAAAATTTCAGCGGATAAAGCAGGTTGTGCAGGACAGGGGGTGAAAGAGGGATGGCACTTGTGGTAATGTGTTAGGAATTATGCTTTTGAGCCAGCCCGGTGGGGTGTGGAATATCCCTCCGGGCGGGTTTGCGGCGAGTCCCTTAGCTGAAGGGGATGGCCCGCAGGCTGTCGGCGTCGAAGAGGTGAATGGCCTCCAGCTGGAGGCAAAAGGTCATTTGCGTCTCCGCCAGTATTCGTTGCCGGCCATCACATTTGGCGATAAATTTGACCCCGAAAATGTCAATATGTAGATGGGTCTCGCCACCCAACGGTTCAACCACCTCGACCAGACCGTTGACACCCCACTCACCTGGCTGGGCAGGGCGAGAGTCGGGGAAAAGCGGCCGGATGCTTTCTGTACGAATACCAAAGATCACCTTTCGGCCTTCCTGCAGCTCGCTGTTTTGGCCGTTTCCAGCAAGGGGAATTCGTAAACCGTCGGATAAAACCACCTGACAGTCCTCGGCAGTACGATGAAGGTGCCCTTCCACAAGGTTCATCGGCGGATTACCGATGAAACCGGCGACAAAGGTGTTGGCCGGGTGTTCGAAAAGGTCGATCGGTGTACCAATCTGCTCGACTTTCCCCTGGCGCATGACGACGATACGGTCGGCGAGGGTCATTGCCTCCACCTGGTCATGGGTGACGTAGATTACCGTTGAGCGGACCTTGCGGTGCAGCAGTTTGATCTCAGTGCGCATTGAGTTGCGCAGCTTGGCATCGAGATTGGAGAGGGGCTCGTCAAAGAGAAACACCGAGGGATTGCGGACAATGGCCCTACCCATTGCCACCCGCTGCCGTTGACCACCGGAGAGTTCGTGGGGTTTGCGGGCAAGGAGTTCGCCGATACCAAGGATGTGCGCCGCTTCTTGCACCCGGCTTTCGATCTCCGCCTTGGAAAAACCCTTGATGGTCAGGCCGAACGACATGTTTTTATAAACGTTCATGTGCGGATACAAGGCGTAATTTTGGAAGACCATGGCACAGCCCCGGTCTTTAGGGGCCATATCATTGACAATTTTGTCGCCAATCCGGATAGTGCCTTCGCTTATTTCTTCAAGACCCGCGACCATCCGCAGCAGGGTTGACTTGCCGCAACCGGAGGGGCCAACCAGCACCAGGAATTCCGTGTCGGCGATGGTCAAATCAACGCCATGCACGACCTGAATCTTGCCAAAACGCTTCACCACATTTTCGAGAACTACCTGTGCCATTTTCTATCTCTCTATGATCGTTAGAAATAGTTGCAGTCGAATCTTCTTGTCGCAACATATGTGTTTTTTACCACCGTGACACTACTGCATTCGAAGACAAAAACCAATATGAAGCCGCTAAAAATTGCTTGAAGTATCGCCAATCATCAAAGCGACAAAACTTGACTCTCGTTTCAGAACCGATTATGAAAAATGCTGAGATGCTTGCTGATTTTTAGGAGCCATGGCGAAATGGACCCGGCCGTTTTCCCTATTTCGTGAGGTTTCCTTAGGTAGTTCCGGCATTTCTCCGGCCCTGCTGGTGATGAGCGATAGTTTGACCTGCTGGACCGGGGATCTGCCCAGTGTTCGTAGAAGCCATTTTTTTAAACACTTACAGGAGGATGACTCATGAAAGGAAAACGTGGATTGACGATCATAGCCATGATGGCGGCATTTGTTCTCTTTGCCGGCCAGGTCTGGGCGGAGCCGATCACCATTGAATGGTGGCACGCCATGCGTGGGGCAAGGGGCGAGACCCTTGACAAGATGGTCAAGGCCTTTAATGATTCGCAAACTGAGTACAAGGTCGTTGCCACCAATAAAGGCGATTACGGTGAAGTCGTCAACGCCGGTGTCGCCGCCTACCGGGCGAAAAAGCATCCGCATATCCTCATGTCCTTCGAAGTCGGCACCATGACCATGATGCTCTCCGGGGCTATATATCCTGTCTACAAGTTAATGGCTGACGAAGGCTATAAAATTGACTGGTCGAGCTACCTGCAGGCCGTCCTTAGCTATTATGTTGATGAAAAAAACAACCTCCTCTCCTTGCCCTTCAACTCTTCGACTGCGGTAATGTATTACAACGTCGATCTGTTCAAGAAGGCCGGTCTTGAAATGCCGTCGAAAACCGTGCCGCTTACCTGGGATCAAATGGGCGAAATTACCAAGAAGCTCGTTGCCGCAGGGGCCAAGAAGGGTTTGGTCACCACCTGGCAGTCGTGGATTCAGATTGAAAACTACAGCGCCATGCACGATATTCCTTTCGCCTCCAAGGCCAACGGCTACGAAGGCCTCGATTGTGAGCTGATGATCAACAACCCCAAGGTGGTAAAACACCTGGAGCGCCTCAAATCCTGGATGGCCGACGGGCGTTTTGCCTATGAAGGACGCGAGTATCAAGGCCCGAACGCCGCCTTCGTGGCCGGCGATGCGGCGATCATGACCGAGTCGGTCAGTGGTATCGGTAATGTCAAAAAGAACGCCAAGTTCGCATGGGACATCGCACCGCTGCCTGTTGAGGCCGATATGAAGCAACCGCAGAACAGTATCATCGGCGGGGCCTCTCTCTGGGTTATGTCTGGGCATCCGAAGAAAGATTATAAAGGTGTTGCCGCCTTTTTGAATTTCCTGGCCCAGAACGATATGCAGGAACTCTGGCATGTGGAAACCGGTTACTTCCCGATTACCACCAAGGCCTATGAATCGCTGAAGTCCAAAGGTTTCTTTGATAAAATTCCCTACCAGGAAGTCGGTATCAAGCAGCTCAACCGGACTGTGCCCAACAAGAACTCCCGGGGTATTCGGCTCGGCTATTTTGTACAGATTCGCAACATCCTTGACGAAGAGATGGAACTGATCTGGAACGGCAGCAAGACTCCGCAACAGGCGATGGCCGATGCCGTCAAACGTGGCAACGAAAAGCTTCGTGAGTTTGAAAAAACCAATAAATAGAGGCGAGTAGATCTTCCATCCCTCTTTGTGCCGGGCCACTGGATACTCAAGGCAATTCTTGAGTATCCGGTGGTCACCGGTGCACTTCCGGCAACCGTTGGCAACGCATTTGGCGATTACCCGGCTATCCTATGATCAAACGTTCCCACTTTAAATCAAACGCCTTGGCCTATCTGCTGATTACTCCGCAGGTGTTGGTTACGGTGGCATTCTTTTACTGGCCAGCACTCCAGGGACTGTTCCAATCGCTCATGCTCAGCGATCCTTTCGGCCGACGGAGCCAATTCGTCTGGTTCGAAAACTTTGTGCGGATATTCACAGATATCCTTTACCTGAAATCGGTAGGCATCACCCTGTTTTTCAGTCTCGCCACCGCTCTCACCAGTATTGTCTTCGGGATGGCCCTGGGCTGTCTGGCCAACCGGGCCCTGCGGGCCAAGGCGCTGATTCGCACCCTGCTCATCTGGCCGTATGCGGTGGCCCCGGCTATATCAGGGATTCTCTGGCTGTTTCTCCTCCATCCTTCGTATGGGGTTGTTGCTTATTTTCTCGAAAACGTCGTGGGCATAGATTGGAATCCCTTATTGAATGGCAATGACGCCTTGTTTCTGGTGGTGATCGCCAGCGCCTGGAAACAGATCAGCTACAACTTCGTGTTTTTCATGGCCGGGCTGCAGGCCATTCCCAAATCGTTGATCGAGGCCGCGGCCATTGATGGCGCCGGGCCGCTTCGCCGTTTTTGGGTGATTACCTTTCCCTTGCTGTCACCGACTGTCTTCTTTCTCACGGTAATGAACATCATTTACGCCTTCTTTGAAACCTTCGGGGTGATCCATGCGGTCACTCAGGGCGGGCCCGGTGGAGCGACCAATACCCTGGTGTACAAGGTCTATCAGGATGGTTTCGTCGGCTTGAACATGGGGGCTTCGGCGGCTCAATCGCTGGTGCTGATGGCGCTGATCATTACCGTTACCGTTCTGCAATTCCGCTTCGTTGAAAAACGAGTCCAGTACACTACGTGATTCGCTATGATGGTTGAACGTACCCCGATACTTGATACATTCACCTACGTCTTCCTGATGGCGGGGATCTGCGTTGTCGGTTTTCCTATCTTCTACGCAGTAACCGCCGCCACCCTGCCGCTTGATGAAGTTGCCAAAATTCCGATGCCGTTGATTCCCGGCGATCAATTCTGGGTCAACATCCATGCTGCCTGGGATGAAGGGCATCTTGGCCGTCAGTTGGTTAATTCTTTTGTTATGGCCTCGGGCATCACTATCGGCAAGATAGTGGTGTCCATGCTCGGCGCATTTTCCATCGTGTATTTCAACTATCGCTTCCGCATGGTGGCCTTCGCGACCGTTTTCTGCACCCTGATGTTGCCCGTCGAGGTCCGTATCCTGCCAACCTATGAAATGGCCGCCAACCTCCTCGGACCGGTGCAATGGCTGGTGGATACCCTGCATCTCAACAGTTTGGCGCAGTGGCTGGCCGGCAATGATTTTGAGATTGCCCTGGAGTGGAGTCTTTTGAATAGCTATACCGGCCTGATTCTGCCGCTCGTCGCCTCAGCCACCTGCACCTTTTTGTTCAGGCAGTTTTTTTTGACCATCCCCGAGGAACTCTGCGAGGCGGCAAAGCTTGACGGAGCCTCGCCGATGGTCTTTTTCTGGAAGATTCTCCTGCCCCTTTCCACCACCAATATTGCCGCCCTGGTGGTCATCGAGTTCGTCTACGGCTGGAACCAGTACCTCTGGCCGCTGCTCATCACCACCAGTCAGGACATGACCACCGCGGTTATCGGTCTCAAGGATTTAATTCCCCAGACCGATGATGTACCGATGTGGAATGTTGCTATGGCCGGATCGCTGCTGGTCATGGCACCCCCGGTCCTGGTGGTGCTACTGATGCAGCGGTGGTTCGTTAAAGGACTTGTCGAACGGGAGAAATAGGCCCTGATTCAAGGAGGAAATCGGCCAGTTCGGAAAAGCCGTCGCCGCCCTCCTGTTCAGTGACCAATGCCGGTTGATGCTCCATTTGCCCGGCGAAACCAAGCACATTGGCTACCCCGACACTGTACGGAAAGAAGCCGAACATCGGCGCGTCGTTCGGTGAATCACCGGCATAGAGAACCTGCCGGCGTTCCTTTTCAATATCCACGGCAAAGACCTCGGCAAAAAAGCGGCGGCTCATGGCCAGTTTGTCGTAATCGCCAAACCAGCCATTGACATGGATGGAGCTGACCTTGGCGATGGCACCGGCCCTGGTGAAGCATTCAACAATGGCCTGAATTGCCTCCCGGCCGAGCGGCGGCACGTCCTCGCAGAAATCGATGGCCAAATCAGCCTCACGATAAGCCTGGTCGGCGGCAACGGCGCTGCCGGGCACGGTGCGCAATACCTCCTCCTCGATTGCCGCAAGCCGGACCTTATCGGCCAGGCGCTCCTTCTCCTGTTTCCAATAGCGCCGCAGCATGGTTCTTCGCCCCTCGTCGTAGCGAAAATAGAGGGCGCCGTTTTCCCCCACGACGCCTGCCACTGGCCATTGCCTGGCAATCAGATCGCACCACCCGGCCGGACGGCCGGTGACCGGAATGACGTGATAACCCGCTTCGGTCAGGCGCCACAGGGCGGCGTATGCCGACGCCGGCAGCTTGCCACCGAGGGTGAGGGTGTCGTCAATGTCGGTGAGGATATAACGGATTCCCCTGGAGGCGTCAGGGGCCATTGTCCGAAGCGGCTGCATAGCTTTGTAACTCCTTTTGTGCCTTGATTATTTGCTGAGGGTCCGTCTGACCGCGTCTTTCCAGCCATTATATTTGCGGATGCGTATTTCCTCGGCCAAGGCCGGGTTGAAACGGGTATCGCGTTTCCAGTCGTTAGCGAACTGCTCCGGCGGCGGAAAGAGTCCTTTCTGCAGACCGGCGAGGTAGGCGGCGCCGAGAGCGGTGGTTTCGAGAATCACCGGGCGGTCGACCGGGGCGCTGAGGATATCGGCAAGAAACTGCATGGTGAAGTTGGAGGCGACCATGCCGCCATCAACGCGCAGCACCGTTTCCCCCATATTGCCCCAGTCGCGACGCATTGCTTCAAGGAGATCGCGGGTCTGGTAGCAGACCGATTCCAGGGCCGCCTTCGACAATTCGGCGGGTCCGGTTGCCCGGGTCAGGCCGAAAATGGCGCCGCGGGCATCGGCATCCCAATGCGGTGCGCCGAGGCCGGTGAAGGCCGGTACGAGGTAGACATCCTGGTTGATGTCGGCCTGACGGGCCAGCTTGCCGGTGTCGGAGGCCGATTCAATCAGTCCCATGGCATCGCGCATCCACTGGACAGCGGCGCCGGCAACAAAGATCGAGCCTTCCAGGGCGTAGGTGGTTTTGCCGGCCAGGCGGTAGCCGATGGTGGTCAGCAGGCGGTTACGCGACTGGACTGCCTGTTCTCCAGTGTTAAGGACAATGAAGCAGCCGGTGCCGTAGGTCGATTTAATCATCCCCGGCTGAAAACAGGCCTGGCCGACGAGGGCTGCCTGCTGATCGCCGGCGATTCCGCCAATGGCGATGGCGCTGCCGAAAAGTGCCGGATCGGTACTGCCGAAATCGGCCGACGAGTCGCGCACCTCGGGAAGCAGCGAAGCGGGGATGTCGAAAAGACGCAGCAGCTCTTTGTCCCAGCAGTTGTCATGGATATTGAAAAGCATGGTGCGTGAGGCGTTGGTGGCATCGGTGGCGTGTACTTTGCCGCCGGTCAGGCGCCACAGTAAGAAGCTGTCAACGGTGCCGAAGCGCAGTCTGCCGGTTTCGGCCCTTTCCCGGGCACCCGGGACATGGTCGAGAAGCCATTTGATCTTGGTTCCGGAGAAATAGGAATCAAGGAGCAGCCCGGTTTTCCTGGTGATCAGCGGATCGTGGCCTGCCGCCCGAAGCTCTGCGCAGAAATCGGAGGTCCGCCGATCCTGCCAGACGATGGCCCTGTGGATCGCTTGTCCCGAATCGGTATCCCAGATGATCGTTGTCTCCCGTTGATTGGTGATGCCGATGGCGGTGATATCACCTGCGGCAAGACCGGTTTCGGCCAGGGCCCTGCGACAGGTGGCAAGGGTGGTGCTCCAAATTTCCTCGGGGTCATGCTCCACCCAGCCGGATTGGGGGAAGAACTGCCGGAACTCTTGCTGGGCGCCGCCGACGATCTCCAATCTGTCATTGAAGATAAGGGCGCGGCTGGAGGTGGTTCCCTGGTCGATTGCCAGAATGTGAGAGGCCATATGCTTCTCCTGTCCTGTGGATGGGCTGCTTGCCGGAAAATGTTCTATCCTTACCTCCTGGATAGCGATGTTGCAATATATGCGTCAAGCGCCAGAACCTCATCCGCTTTGAGGACGAGACCCAGACGGGTGCGTCGCCACAGCACGTCGGCACTGTTGCATGCCCACTCGTTGGCGATAAGATAATCGACCTCGAAGCCAAAGAGATCACCGCCAAAATGATAGCCCATATCGGCCGTGCTCCTGATCCCAGCGGTCATCGAGCGGGCACGGGTTCCGTAGGTTCTGACCAAGCGGGTGGCGTGGCAGCGCTGCAGAACCGGACAAGCGGCCAGCAATCTATCCACCTCCCCGGCAAAAGTGTCAGGTTGAAAATCACCGCCGGGGAGGTGGGCGTTTTCCGTCCATTTGCCGCCCATCCCGGGGAGGAAGGGGGAGAGCTTTGCCAGCACGGACTCGGCAAGTTTCCGGTACGTGGTGAGCTTGCCGCCATAAATGGACAGGAGCGGGGCTTCCCCCTGACTGACGTCGAGTTTCAGGACATAGTCGCGGGTGGCGGCCTTGGCGTCGCTCTTGCCATCATCAAAAAGCGGCCGAATACCGGAAAAGCTGCTCACCACATCGTTTGCCGACAGCTGGCGGGTAAAGTATTCGGAGGCGGCATGGCACAGGTAGAGGGTCTCTTCCTGGGAGATGGAGGCCGCGCCGGGATCGCCATGGAAATCGACATCAGTGGTGCCGATGAGGGTAAAGTCCTTTTCGTAGGGAATGGCGAAGATGATCCGGCCATCGGCGTTTTGGAAGATATAGGCCCGGTCGTGGTCGAACAATTTATTGACTATGATATGACTGCCCTTCACCATGCGGATATGTTCCCTGGTAGCGCTGTGTGAGATATGGTTGAGCAGCTCGTCGAGCCAAGGGCCGGTGGCGTTGATCAGCACTCGGGATTGGACCAAGTATTCCCTGTCGAGGTTGTTGTCGAAAAGCCGAAGGTCCCAAATCCCGTTACTCCTCGTCGCCGCCAGGAGTTTTGAGCGGGTGCGAATGGTTGCCCCTCTCGCTGCGGCGTCCATGGCATTGAGAACCACCAGCCTGCTGTCCATGACCCAACAGTCGGAATATTCAAAACCCTTGGAGAAATTTTGTTTGAGAACCTTGCCGGCCTCGTCGGTGCGGAGGTTGACAGAGGTGGTGCTGGGAAGCAGCTTCCGGCCGCCGATATGGTCGTAGAGGAAGAGGCCGAGGCGAATAAGCCAGGCTGGCCGCAACCCGGCGTGATGCGGCAGGATGAAGCGCAGCGGCGAGATGATATGGGGGGCGGCCCGGAGCAGAACCTCGCGTTCCCGCAGGGCTTCGCGAACCAGGCGAAATTCGTAGTATTCGAGGTAGCGCAGGCCGCCGTGGATGAGTTTGGTGGAGGCCGATGAGGTCCCGCAGGCCAGATCATTCTGTTCGGTGAGAAATACGGACAGCCCCCGGCCCGCCGCGTCACGGGCAATTCCGCAGCCGTTTATGCCGCCGCCGATTACGGCAAGATCAAAGATTGGTGTGGTCACATTAACCTCATGACGGGGTGGTTTGTGGGAATTAGCAATTACGGACCAAGTCTTGCCTTCGGTCTCTTGACTGTCGTGTTGCGTCGTTTCTACCTTGCCCTTTTGCAGGGCGATAGAGTATCTGATATAACCTTTCGAACCTCAAGTAAATATATCGAAAATCCGTTAGAGAAACAAATACTGTTACCAACCGCGGCAAATGACAGTACCCACTTTGGGGATTTGCTGCATCGTATCCTATGGAGTATATAATGACGCGCACCCGGGCGAATCTCCTTCTCGTCTTGACTTCAATGATCTGGGGCAGCAGTTTCGTCGTGCAGCAGATCGGCACCGGTGAACTGGGCACCATCACTTTCACCGGCGCCCGCTTTCTCGTCGGCGCCCTCGTCGTCCTGCCTTTTGCCCTGCGGCAGATGGGGAGGCTTAGGCAGGAAGGACGGCGGTTTTCACCCTCCGACACCCTTGGTATAGTTGTTACCGGCTCCATGCTGCTCACTGCGGCGGCGCTGCAGCAGCATGGTATTCTGCGGACCTCCGTCACCAACTCTGGTTTTCTCACTGCCCTGTACATCCCCCTGGTTCCATTGATTGGACTTATTTTTTTGAAACGCCGGGTTCATTTTGCCATTTGGCCGGCATCGATCGGCTGTTTCGCCGGCACCTTTATCCTCAGTGGGGCGCAGCATGTCGCTCTGGCTGATGGTGACCTGTGGATTCTTTCCAGCACCCTTTTCTGGGCAATCCATGTCATCCTCGTTGGTACCATGGCTGTGCGAACCAAGGCACCGCTGGTGGTGGCCTGCGGGCAGTTTTTGGTGTGTGGGTTCTGCGGTCTCGGCCTTGGCTTTTGCTTTGAATCACCGACCGTTCCGCAGATGCTTGGCGCTATCTGGGGAATTCTCTATGTGGGGATTTTTTCGGTTGGCCTGGCTTTCACCCTGCAGGTGGTCGGCCAGCGCTTCACGCCACCAGCCGACACAGTGATCATCCTCAGCTCCGAGACGGTTTTCGCGGCCCTTGGCGGTGTGGTATTCCTCGGCGAGCGATTGTCGCCATGGCAGTTGTCCGGCGCTGCCATCATCCTGGCAAGCATCCTTCTTGCCGAGCTCCTGCCGCTGACCAATATCGGCCGCCCCAGGCCCCTCCAGTAGACAGAAGGGCCGTGGGTGCAAGCGCGTGGCTATGCAGGCCATAGATCATTTATACCGCAAGGGCATACGTTTCGATTGCGCAGACAAGCTGCTCAACTCATCTTTAACGAAACAGGGCAGTGAACTCCTGAAAGCCTTCCTCCGCCAGTTTTTCAGCCGGGATAAAGCGTAACGACGCGGAATTGATGCAATACCGCAGTCCGGTTGGCGCCGGGCCGTCGTCAAAGACATGGCCCAGGTGCGAATTACCCTTCTTGCTGCGCACCTCAGTCCTGACCGTAAACCACGACTTGTCGGAACGTTCAACAATATTGTCCTTTACCAGCGGTTGGGTAAAACTCGGCCAGCCCGTTTTCGAATCAAATTTGTCGGTTGAGCTAAACAGGGGTTCGCCGGAGACGATATCGACGTAGATGCCGGACGCCTCGTTGTTCCAGTAGGCATTGTCAAAAGGCGGCTCGGTTCCTTCTTCCTGAGTTACCTTATACTGCAGGGGTGTGAGCCGGCTGCGCAAATCCTCCGCCTTGTTGTCCTGTACCATAGTGATCTCCTTTCCCTGCCAGTATTTTTTCAGGAAATCGTCCCGTCCGGAACCGTTTCGGTAGTAGCTGTAACGGATTGGATTGTTTTTATAGTAATCCTGGTGGTATTCCTCCGCCGGCCAGAATTCCTGGGCCGGTTCAATGGGTGTTACAATAGGTCTGGCGAAGATAGCGCTTTTTGCCAGGTTGTCCTTTGATTCCTCAGCCAGCTTTTTCTGAACGTCGTTGTAATAAAAAATCCCGGAAATATAGGAATGACCCCGGTCAACAAACTGGCCTCCGCCATCGGTCGGGTCGATCTGCCGCCAGAAGGTGTCGAGAAGTTGCTGGTAGGATATCTTTTGCGGGTCGAAGATGATCCGCACCACTTCAATGTGTCCACCGGTACCGTAGTCCTGGTAGGTTGGATTTTTACTGTTGCCTCCGGAATAGCCGGAGGTTACTGAGATCACCCCATCCAGGACCTCGAAGGGTTTTTCCATACACCAAAAACAGCCGCCGGCAAAGAGGGCGATTTCGGTGGTACGAGGGGTGGCAGGTGCTTTCGCCGGCGCTGTTGTGTCGGCGATTCCGGTAATCACCCCGGCAAGAAAGAGGGTGGTGGTAATACTGAGTAGGATCAGGAGAGAAGTCTTCATAGTTGCTCCGTCGGTGTTATGAGAAAGATCGAATCCGATAGATCATTGCGGTTTTCTGGGAAAGAGTAGCTCCATCTAGCATGGCCTTGGTGGCCTTGGAGTGATACGAAGACGATAAGCAGTTTTATGAATGGGAGAAAGGGGGGCGATGCTGAGGAGGCGGGAGGCAGGCAAGCAGCCTGTCGTTATTGCCGGCAAATGCACCATGTAAAGGCACGTAAAGCTAGTGGAAAGGACCTGTTTCAGGGGATGGGCCGCAGATTCATAAATTTTGATAACATATAGATATTGTGGCTAATTATAACTAGACATCGACCCGACATGGGCAAGATATCAGGCCAAATCGAGACCGATTCATCCGGATGTCCACTAGGATGATTGTGGTTTCTGACGTATACAGGAGTCATGAAAGGAAGTTACTCGCGCAGTGCAAGCAATCTCTCATGGAAGGAAAAAATCAGGGAGGAACATACAATGAAACTCATGAAGAAAATGCAATTAGCAGTAGTGGCCATCGCTTTGACCGGGACAATGATTTTTGAAGCTAAGGCCCAGGATAGGAGCCTTGATGCAATGCTGGTGGGTGCAGGCGGTGGCGCACTGGTCGGCCAGGCCATAGGCCGGGATGCCAAGGCTACCCTTATTGGTACGGCGGTGGGTGGGGCACTTGGCTTAATGGTCGGCAATGAGATGGAGAGAGGTTATGATAGTGGGTACCGCACGACCCAGGCCGCGGTATTTTTCCCTCCGCCACCACCCATCCCGCCATTGGTTTTTTCTTATAACCATCGTGATCATCGGGATGGGTATCGACCACACCATCGGCCGTCCCGGGTTTGCTGGGAGGAGGTCGTGACGGTTGAAAGACGGCATGGACGATACCGGGATGTGACAAGGACTGTTTGCCGTGATGACAGGGACAGAGGGAGGTGGCGAGACCATCATCGTGGCCATTGGCGAGGTGACCGCTACGACAGGCATTCATGGTAAAACAAGCTGAGTTGTGCAGCTAGTCTGCTCAAACGAAACGATGCTCTTTTGGAATAGGCAGTTGTGCAATAATAAACAAATCGTTTGGACAATTTAAAAGCATTCTGGGGCCGTAAAGAAATTTGGAAAAATGGCAGGATTATTTCTTTACGGCCTCTAAATACCATTAAAGCACCAGAGTGATACACAGAGGGCTAGGGATCGGGGCGGGCAGTCAAATCGCGACGATTTCTGGCCTTTTTTACGTGGTACAAGAGTTGAAAAAATAGCTGATCTGGGTATGGTAAAGATGTATCGCGGGGCGATACTCAACCGGAAAGGAAGCTGGGTTGGTGTTATCCCCCTCCAGAAATTGGAGCAATTTTAAGGAGTAGTTGCCGAAGATGCTACACCGAATACTTGCCGATTTGGTCGTGCTGGTGCACCTGTTCTTCATAATCTTCGTTGTGACAGGGGGCTTTGCCGCCTATTTTTGGAGTTGGCGACTGATCCTGCTGCATCTGCCGGCTGCTGTATGGGGGGTATATATCGAATTCTCCGGCAACATCTGCCCGCTGACGCCACTTGAGAATTATCTCCGCCAATTGGCAGGCCAAGAGGGGTATTCGGCCGGCTTTGTTGAGCACTATCTGGTTCCGGTTATTTATCCGGTCGGGTTGACCCGCGAAATCCAGGTTGTCCTAGGTCTGTTCGTTCTTGTTGTGAATCTGGCTGCCTATGCTTTTATCCTCAGAAGGATCAGAACACAGCGCTCTTGAAAGACTAACCAATGGCGGAAGGGACGGCTTTGAAGGGGATGGCGGAGGTGTGGGAGGCAAGGGATGCGGCATAACCGGCAGTGCAGTGCGGCTCCTCTCCGCACTGCACCTTCTCACCGCAAGCTTTCGAATGTTTGCTAACTCTTTTTACGCATTCTCGTCATTGCCAGTTTCAAGCTGGTCTGCATACGGGTGATGGCTTCTGCAAGGGAGCCGATCTCATCCTTTGAATCGACTTCAATTTTTATATCGATCTCGCCACGACTCATACGTTCGGTAGCGTCTATAAGCGTGACGATTGGTTTGGTAATTTGTCTGGCGACCAGTGTCCACACCACAACCGCGATGGTCAAAGAGAGTACGAGAACCACCAGCAAGAGGATGGTACTTCTCATGCCCGCGGCTTCGAGTTTGGTGGTAGAATCAAGGAACTCCTCTTCAGCTGAACCAGCGCCGATCACCCAGTCCCACGGTTCAAAGTAGGTCAGACGAGCCACCTTCATCCGAGTTTGGGTTTCTCCGGGGTTTTTCCAAGGATAGTGGTGTTCGGCAATTTGGCCTGGTTTTAAGGCCTTGGCTTTTTTAATCATCTCTTGAATAAACAAGCTGCCCTTCTCGTCTTTGAGATCATTAATATTCTCGCCATCGCGTTTGCCGTGTTGTGAGATTATGTAGTTACCTTGGCTATCAAGAACCCAGGCGTAGCCGGTCTTACCTACAATAGTGCTCATGATTGACTGCCTGAGACTTGTAACACTTTCCAGCGGAATACCGACGTAAAGCATGCCGACTATTTTATTGGCCGCATCGCGAATTGGTTCATAAGCAGTGATATACCTGGCGTTGACCACGTATGCTTTACCAACAAAGGATTCACCCTTAAGGATCTTGGCGACAACCGGATTTGGGTTTCCGTCCGGTTCGACGGCCGGAATGTAGGTGCCGATGGCGCGAGTGCCGTCTTTCTTGATGACGTTAGTGGCGACGCGGAGCATGTCGCCGGCTGGGTTCATCCTCTGAAAGATCGTACAGGTTGTTGAAACGAGATCGCGAACCCGATCAACAACGAGAACGTTCGCCTTCGGATTGGCTACCTGGCCAAGCCAGGTATTACCAACCTTCATCATCGGCAGGTCAATGGGGGTGGGCGCTAATGAAAATTGGTTAACGGCCTCCCAGCGGACAGTTTTGTCGTCGAAAGTGAAGCCGCCATTGGTGGTCACGACCTCGCGGGCAACGTTCAAGGCACTTTTAATATTCAAATCGTTGACGTCCTGGTGCGATTGTACCAAGCTGTAAACGGATTTTACAATGTGATCAAGGTCGGCGTAGGCCAATTTCTTTGTCTCTGTCAGGGTGTCATCAAGCAGGACTTTGTTTTGGACAAAGGTTATGGAGGCGATAATCAACTGCGGCAAAATCACCAGCAGACACCCCATGATAACCAGCTTGGGCTGAATCTTCATTTTCTTAAACATGGATTTCCGATCCTCTTAAAATGTTTTTGATTATGTACAATGATCAGCCTTTATCTCGAACGGGCTATCACTGCTGGCCGTCCTGTTCCATTGAGTCAGCCACAAAGGTTTGTCTGCTCCGGCCGAGGATATCGGGCTCATGCACATCATCAGCAGGGTGCTGAGACTACGGTAAACAGCCGGTTTGGCAAAGGTCTTGATCTGCCGGAAGGCCTTTTGTCTCGATAAAAAGCCTTTGAGTGCCTTGGAAATTCATATCTTGCTAGAGAAAAATCAATTTCGTAAAGGAACTTTTCCCCGTGTGGAGACCCAACTCTTTTGTCCCTGGAAAATTATCACATTACGGGCTTGAAAAGCAAGGTTTCCGTGCTCAGTTGCCAAAGAACAGTTGGGTGGAGGGTGGTTTTGCCACTGGGCCGCAAAGGGCAGCTTTGACTGCCATTCCAAGTTGTTCCAGAGTAAACGGCTTTTGCAGGAAAATGCTAATCCCGAGGACTTGCATTTCCTTAAACCGCTCAGGTTGCGAGTAACCACTTGTAATGAGGACATTTATTTCAGATAAGGCGGCCATCATCTCCGGGTATGTCTCCAGCCCATCCGGGTCTCCACCGGGCAGGATCATGTCGAGAACGACAAGGTCAACAGGTTGCTCCTCGATTATCCGCAGGGCCTCATTGCCACCGCCTGCGGTATGCACGGTGTATCCAAGTTTTCTCAGCATATTTGCTGCGATATTAAGATGTTCCGGGTCATTGTCAACTATCAGAATGGTCTCTGAGCCGAGATAGTCTTCCAGCACCACGCGCTGTTGTGGGAGTTGGAAATGTTCTTCGGTTGCGGGCAGATAGATGGTCAGCGTAGTACCTTGCCCTTCCTCGCTGTGGATATTCAGATAGCCGTTATGATCCTTGATAGTGGCCCAAATTATTGTCATGCCAAGACCTGTGCCGCTTTTTGCTGTTGTCTTCCGGGTAAAAAATGGTTCGAAGATTTTGGGCAGATCGGCCTGGGGGATGCCTATGCCGGTATCAGTGACCGAAAGGCAAATATATTGACCCGAGGGAATGGGTTCGTAGCCATGGAGGGGTGTAGCGAGAGAGATATTGTCTGTTGAGATGACAATCTTGCCGCCGGCAGGCATCGCCTCCATCCCATTGTGCAACAGATTCATAACGACCTTGGAGAGGTGGACGGCCGAGCCGTTAATGTTCATCAAGTCCCTGTTAAGATCGGTGAGCACCGTGATCTTCGGATATCGCGCTTGAAGCTGTTGGTATTCCGCCGATTCGAGGTAATCCGTAATGATACGGTTCATATTGCTGATCTCGGGAATAAGGACATTTCTCCTCGCCAGGCTCAATAGATCCTGAACAATTGCTGCAGCTTTCTTGCCCGACTTTTGAATAGTGGCTATCTTGCTGTGCAGCGGGTTATCCCGGGGTATTTCGAGGAGCAGCAGATCCGGGTAGCTGACCAGGCCGCTGAGGATGTTGTTCAGATCGGGGGCGATACCGGCCGCCAAGTTGCCGATCACCTCCATCTTTTGTGCCTGGAGGAGTTGCAGTTCGAGTCTCTTTCGGTCGGTAATATCCTTGGCAATTCCCTGGGTGCCAATAAATCCATGGGTGTGAGGAGGATTGCTTTGGTAGAGACCTTCTGTGGAAACACTGAAAAACCGGTAATCTTGCTCGCTTTTCGCGTCAGGCCCATTGAACAGCAGCCGGACCTCTAGATTGTAGGTCGCCCGGTCGCCGGTTCTCCGTTCGTTTATACGAAAGCGAGCCCTTTCTCTATCCTGTGGGGCAATATGGGAAAAGATCGAACTGCCAAGAAAAGTCTCATGTGAATTTGAGTATTTACATATCGCTGGGCTGATAAAGACAATGTTTCCCTGGGCGTCCAGCCGAAAAATAATGTCTGGAATGGTATGGAGAATCGAACGGAGGTTTGATTCACTGGATTGCAGCAGGAGGATCGTCATGTCTGTCTCCGCCATGGCCTGCAGTTGAAAATAGCGAAACTTGAGGGTGATTAACAGCAAACTGTTGATAAAGAGAACGGCGGTAGGCAGGAGCGGTGAAAAGAGCTGCCCTGTTGTTTGAAAAAGTACGTGTGTTGCTCCCCAGCTTGTCACCGCTGCCAGCAAAGAGAAACCAACCGTCAAGAGAGTTGGTGCCTTGGCTGCAAGCATCGCAAGAACCAGACTGAGAATTAGGCTCAGGGCGGCTTCGTAAAAGGGAAAGGTTGGATGACGAACGGTCTGGACCTTGGCAGCCAGACTGCGAATGGCCGCGGCATGGAGATCAAGAAGATTCTCGGTTAAAGAATAGGGGGTCGGATACCCTTGCGCAAGACCGGAAACCGTTGATCCGACTAAAACAATCTTTCCTTGTAAGTTTTTGGAGGATACTTTGTCGCCGAGGATATCCGCCGCGGAAAAATGGGGCGGCCGGATTGACCCTGGTGGTCCGAGAAGGATATTGCCATGGCTGTCCATGGCAATGCGAAGATCCGCAAGATGCAGGCGAGGTTGGAGTTTGTCGTTGAACTCCACGGTGAGGTTCGGCTGGTTATAAAGTTGCAGCAAAACCGCGAGGGCAAAGGAGGGATAGAGCCGGTTATGGTCACCGTAGCGGATCAAGAGGGGTAAGCGGCGCAACACCCCATCGTCGTCTGGTGCCCCGTTGAGAAAGCCGGCGGATGGCGCCGCCTTGGTCAGGGGATGGTAATTGCAGAGGACGCCGGTGGCTTGGTAGAAAACATCATCGGGCATTGATCCTTTGCTTGGTGGTTTGCGGGACACCGCGACATCCGGTATCGGGCAATCAACCGATTTGCCTTTCTCGACCTCACTGAACAAGAACTCGTAACCTAGGACAAAGGGGCCACCGGCAAGACTTCCGGCGAGATAGGCGTCGTGATCGAGGCGCTCCGCTGGAGCCCTTGACGGGTCGGTGAGAGCGATAAAGCCGCCGGAAGATTCTAGTAAATGCGCCGGCGAGGTTCTGTCACGTTCAGGAAAGATCACGTTGATGCCGATACTTACCGCTCCAGACTCTTGTATCCTTTTGAGAAGCTTGGCAAAAAGATCGCGCGGCCAGGGCCATTGACCGTGTTGATTGAGACTCGCTTCGTCTATTACGACGATGACGATGTCAACTTCTCCTGGTGGTGCCTTGGTAGCCTTAACAATCAGGTCCGTTGAGGTGTTGGTGAGATGGCGGATGGTCCTGGTGGGAAAGAGATAGGCTGTTGCCAGGGAAAGTGCCAGGATGGCACCTGTCACGAGCAGTATTCGTTGCAAATCCCATTTTTTCGAGGAGGAGGGACGGGCTGCTGGTGTTGGTAAGGTGTTCACCATTGACTGGAATCCGGGCCAAGGCCTTGCTTAGAATGTTGAGTGGTCTGCCATTACTTAACGACGACCTCAACCCGGCGATTTTTTGGTTCGGAAACATTGTCAGCGGTTTTCACCAGAGGGTTTTCCTCGCCGTGCGATGTGCAGATGATGTTCTCCGGCTGGATCCCTTGTTGTGTCAAAATATCACTGACCGCCTGGGCTCTCTCTTTTGATAGGCGCAAATTGAATTCACGGTCGCCATCCGTGTCGGAATGGCCGATAACACTGATTGCGTGAGAATTGTTCTCGGAAATTGTCTGGAGGATTCGCCGCAGTATCGCTTCTGATTCGGCGGTCAGATTGGTTGAACCCTTTTGGAAATAGAGGAGAAAATGCTCCGGCTGTTTCGGCAGCGTTGCCAGGACAACCGAAAACTGATCGGCGATCTGCTGCTCCGGCATCGTTTCCGTTTTGCCAGGGCTGGATTGCCGCCCGGCTACATGTGTGGCCTGGGCGGCCTGATTCATGGTAACCGATCCGGCGTCGTTGGAGACGGTAAGGTGTCCCACTTGGCCGTCAGGATCGGGTAACAGGACGACGGTAGTTTTTTGCGCACATCCACACAACACGAAGAGGATACTGCCTATGAATACAGCTGTTAAGGATCGATTTATCATGGGATGGCGCCAGAATTGGTTGGGGATCCGAAGGCAAGATCGGTCAGTCGACTTTTACCAGGAATTTGGTTCCCCGTACGCCAAGTGTTGCTTCCGGGGTTTCAAATGTGACATTTTTTGGGGCCAGTTTGGCGATCTGACCGGTAACAAAACAAAAGGTTCCCTTGACAAGGCGAGTAATGAGGGAAAGTTTCTTGTCTACGGGATCAAAAAGGAAATTTGCAATTGCCATCTCGCTGTTCGGCCCAAGGGACACCACTGTGTCGTCCTCAAAGATAATACCCGCCGAGCTTGCCTTGCCGGTCTTGATAGTGTCTCCTTGACCAATCTTCATATTTGCCAGGGCTGGCAGGGTCATTTGGGTGTTAATGAGAAAGACCTCGCCGGATACCGTCTTGATGATGCCTATGGATTCAGAAGCGGCCTGGCAGCTGACGGTACTCAACAGGATGGTGGTAAGAAGGAGGAAAAAGATCCGGCAGATTTTCATGATCGATTACCTTGTCGAGTTGATTTGCTAATTGAGAAATCGTAGCATAAAAGGTGGCAGAAAGGAAAAGAAAAGACATCTTTCGGATTATGTTGGTAAGACCATTGGCAGGCGTAATTTTTCTGGAGGCGCTTATTTGGCCGAAATGCCTTTATTCTAGCTTTTTTTACCATTATTTTTTAAAACACCGGCATAATCTCGTGATCGACTATGAAATTCGGACGAGATGGTTCATATTTTGTCAGGAACAAAATGTATGCCATGGGATTGGTGGCTTTGCCGGTAATGCCGATGAAGCGCCTTAGACCCTGGCTTTTTTACTTTCAGCTATTACTTAACCGGAGGACACAATGGTTTTTCCTATAAATTTACAAGAATACACGCCGCTACAGTTCGATATACGACAAGCAGAGCTGAGTGCAGAACAGCGGCGAATATTAGCTTGCAATATTCAGCTGGTTCGTGACTGCCTGGTATTCTTCACGGCCATGGCCAATGTCAAGGGACTTGGCGGACATACCGGCGGTGCCTTCGATATTGTTCCGGAGGTCTTGATTATCGACGGTTTTATGAAGGGATCGGCATCTCTTCATCCAGTCTATTTTGACGAGGCAGGGCACCGGGTAGCCATCCAGTATGTCATGGCCGTTCTCAATGGGCATAAGAAACCCGAATCCTTGCTTCACTACCGCGAATATGGTCATGGTTTCTACGGTCATCCGGAGCGCGATGAACAACACGGGGTGTTTTTCTCCTCGGGCCGGCTTGGGCACCTGTGGAGTTACGTCAATGGTGTCGCCGAGGCGGACAGGTCGAAGACCGTCATCATGTTCGGCAGCGACGGTTCGCAGATGGAAGGTGACAATGCCGAGGCGGCCCGTTATGCGGTGGCCCGCAAGCTCAAGGTGAAATTGATAATTGATGATAATGATGTCACCATTGCCGGGCATCCCAGCGAGTACATGAAAGGCTACGATGTGGCGCGTACTCTCGCCGGACAGGGACTCACCGTCAATGTCGGTGATGGTGAGGATATCAATGTTCTCTACAGCCGAATCCAGCAGGCACTGGTTGCCGATGGCCCGGTGGCTCTTGTCAACAAGCGGCCGATGGCTGTTGGTGTCCCTGGCATCGAAGGCTCGCCGAAAGGCCATGACGTCATTGCCGTCAATCTGGCGGTTGATTACCTTACCGGTCGCGGCCTGATGGAGGCAGTCGAGATGCTGCAGACCTATGCGGTTAAGAAAACCAAGGTAACCTACCTCGGCAGCACTCCGGAAACCGGCAAGGTACGGGATGATTTTGGCAAAGTGGTCTGTGAAATTCTCGATTCCATGGACAACCCAGCGGCAAAAGTTCTGGTGGTTGACTCCGATCTCGAGGGTTCCTGCGGCCTGCACCATATCCGCAAAAAACATCCGGAGGTGTATGTTCACGGCGGGATAATGGAGCGCAACAACTATTCGGTAGCGGCCGGTTTTGGCTCAGAACCGGGGAGGCAGGGGATCTTCGGGACCTTTGCCGCTTTCCTTGAGATGGTTGTCTCGGAGATAACCATGGCCCGTCTCAATCGCGCCAATGTTCTCGCCCATTTTTCCCATTCCGGAATCGACGACATGGCCGACAACACCTGTCATTTCGGCATTAACAATTTCTTTGCCGACAATGCGGTTGCCGAGAAAGACTGTACTCGCCTGTACTTTCCCGCAGACGCCCTGCAACTGCGGGCAATGCTTAAAAAGGTATTTACTGACGAGGGCCTCCGTTTCATCTTTTCGACACGTTCAGCAACCCCGTATCTCCTTACCGAGGGTGGTGAAAAGATCTTTGGCGAAGGCTATGAATTCCAGCCTGGCAAAGACGAGATCATTCGTGAGGGCAAAGATGGGTATCTCGTCAGTTACGGGGAGATGACCTACCGCTGTCTTGATGCGGTTATGCAGCTGCGCAGCCGTGGCCTTGAGCTGGGGTTGATCAACAAGCCCACCCTCAATGTTGTTGATGAAGAGATCCTTGCCAAAGTGGGAAGAAGCCCTCTGGTGATGGTCGTGGAAAGCCAGAACAGTAAGACCGGGTTGGGTATTCGCTTCGGTACCTGGCTCCTCGAAAGAGGTTTGCACCCGCGGTATGCATATTTGGGAACGAGCAAAATAGGTCAGGGGGGGATTGATGAACAATTGCCTCACCAAGGGCTAGATGTTCAGGATATCATCAAGAAAATTCTCACATCTTCAGTAAGTTGATCAAAAAAGTTGCAAGGAATGTTGGATTCAGGTTACTCTGATTCAGTGATTTTAGCGGTCTCGGCAAGAAGATTGTGGTTGTACAGGTGGTGATCCGGCAGCATTGCTGGGAACAGCTTGTCTGCTTTCAAGGACAGTAACAGAAATTATGGAGACGTAATGGACGGAAAAACAGAATCGCTCGGAATAGTGCAAAGCAGTGCCAGTTCACAATTTACTGGACGCCAGAAGATTCGAGGTAGACTGTTATGGGCGTTTATGTCGCTGATCGCCCTTACCTTTGTGATAATCACCATTGCCTTGATCTCACAGACCCACACGCAGAAAAAGCTTGTCGAGGTGGTGGAGGTGCAAAGCAAGATCGCTCGCTTGGCTCTGGCCACGGAGAACACCCTGCGTGTCATGCAGCGCTATGAAAAGGATTTTCTCCTGAATTATGAAGGGAAAGGTGTTCGTGATGCCAAGGAATTGTATCTGAACCGGTTTGTTATTCTTGGCGGCGAGGCGGCCAGCAACTTGTTCCAGATTCAACAGCTGGTGAAAACGCAGCAGCAGGTTGAGACTGCTCAGAAGGCTACCGACGCCATCAACGCTTATAAAACTGCCTTCGTGGCTACCGCCAACACCCTTGAGCTTCGCTATGAGAAAGAACAAGGAGAATTTGCCAAGTTGCGAAAGAGTCTTGAAAGCATTGGGTCGATGGTTGTTGCCTTGAATTATTCTCCTCTGCAGCATAGCTATTACAATTTTAGTACCGCCGTGCGAGACTTCCTCATTGTCCCTGAAGGGGAATTTGTCGCGGCTGTGCAAGAGGGACGGACCGCAATCGGTCATCTTGTCGAAACATTGGCAATAAACGCCCAGGCTAAAGCAAAATTGTCCGAACAACTCGGGGAGTTCGACAAGCTCTTCCTGGAGATCGGCAATACCAGCGCTGCCATTGCCGCGCAACTGGTCGCCACTCAGGAAGAAGTTAAGAAAGTGGAACCGGCAATCCGATACTTTGTCGATGCTGTCGTCATCAACGAAGCAGGGGCAGTTGATGACGCGGAGAAGACCTTCTCCATGGCATTGCCCGCTGTGTTGGTTGTTGCCCTCATCTCAATTCTCTTGGCACTGTACATGGCAAAGAGGCTGTCGCGAGGCTTGACCGACCAAATGGCTCATATCGTTGAAATTATAGAGGAAATTGATAAAGGAAATTTCGCGGCACGGACCGATCTGGTAAATGATGATGAGCTCGGGCTTATGGCTAACAAACTGAATGGCATGCTCGATAATATTACGGTTTTGATCCAGAGCCAGGAAGAGCGCGAAACCATCCAGGAATCAATTATGAAGCTCCTTGAGGATATTAGTGCCCTGACCGATGGTGATTTTACCGGTCGTGCCGAGGTGACCGAGGATATGACCGGCGCTATTGCCGACTCCTTCAATGCCATGGCTGACCAGTTCTCCGACATCATCAGTAAGGTTAAGGTGGCAACCGAATCGGTTGACACCACATCCGAGCAGGTTGCCCAGCAGACCATGACCCTTGCCCAGAAGAATATGCAGCAGGTGAAGGGGGTTACCGGTGCGGTTGAGGCTATCGAAAGTATGGCCCAATCGATTCGGGAGGTTGCTGCGAATGCCCAGAGGTCAGCGGCGGTTTCCCGTCAATCGCGAGTGAACGCGCAGGAAGGTGCCCAGGCGGTTACTGAGACCACCAAAGCTATGGCGGAACTTCGTGAACAGATCAATGAAACTGCCCGATCAATTAAACGACTTGGTGAGAGCTCTCTGGAGATTGGTAATATCGTACAGATCATCGATGATATCGCCGACAGGACCTCCATTCTTGCCTTGAACGCATCCATCCAGGCGGCCATGGCCGGTGAGGCTGGCCACGGATTCGCGGTAGTTGCCGACGAGGTTCAGCGTCTGGCGGATAGTTCGAGTAACTCAACCAAACAGATCGAGGTGCTGGTTAAGAGTATTCAGAACGAAATTAAAGAGGTTAGTAACCGTATCGACGAAGGTATCAGCAAGGTTGTCCAGGGCTCAAAACTTGCCGATGGAGCCCATGCCAAGCTCCAGGAAATTGAGAAAGTATCCAATGATCTCGCAGAGTTGGTTGAGGCAATCACCGCAGCTACCACAGACCAGGTACGGGCCTCGGAGACCATTTCACAGACCATGAAGGAGGTTGGTGAGATCAGCCGGGAATCATCGCTTTCATCACAAGATACTGCTACATCGATGAATGTCTTGAATAGAACGGCCCGGGATCTCCGTTCGGCGGTTGAGATCTTTAATGTTGGCTAGGGCGCAGGTGGTCTGAAAAGCAACTTTCCAGGCTAAAACTATTAGAATTTCATTCAATCGCTCAGGGGCTTTATGACCGACTCGCGCATCCTTGCTACCGAGACAGAGAGAAATGTTCTGCTGTATTTGAAATCGCAGCAGGTTCTTTCGGGTGATGTTGACGTTTGGGCGAAAGATGGAAGACTGTCTGGAAATCTTCAGATTCGCAAGGGGCAGGTTGTTGCCGCCGCTTGCGAGAAATTGGTTGGAAACGGTGCCCTACTCTCTCTGGCGGCAATTC
Source organism: Desulforhopalus sp. (assembly GCA_030247675.1). Lineage (NCBI taxonomy): Bacteria > Pseudomonadati > Thermodesulfobacteriota > Desulfobulbia > Desulfobulbales > Desulfocapsaceae > Desulforhopalus > Desulforhopalus sp. Next base: position 119,132 of record JAOTRX010000003.1, read on the forward strand.
GAGATGGTGAAATCCAGACCGCAGTGTCTCTTCAACCAGTTGAGCATAATGTCGCACTGAGCCTTTCCCTCGTGGAGCGCTTGCTCAGCAAATTGCCCAGTTTCTCTCAGGCAGATAAGGCTTGCGATGCAGAACAGTGCCTCGAGAAAGCCATTCGTCTCATCCATCAGTTCAGGCGGACAGAGGCCGGTGAGCAACTGGTCGAGGTCCTGCGCAGCAACAGGTTTTACTATCCTGCCTGGCTGTGGCATTCCCGGTTGATGACCCGTGAAGACTATATCAAAAAAGCCTTGACCGAAGCGCGTAAATGGGGCAATTGCGATCCGGCGATTGGGCGGGAGATAGCGAAAATCGAACCTCAGTTAAAGGGCGGGGCTGAGCCGGTGAAGCGTTGCATCTTCTGCTGGTCGTTGATCGGTGCCGGGGAGGTGCGATGCAAGACATGCCAGGGAGTGTTTCGTATCGTCGAGGACGACATGCCGGGGGGGAGCAGCAGTGTTGAATTGACACAGAGTCTGCAGGAATATCATGGCGAATTTCTGAATAATCCGAAAAATACCCGCATTGCCTATTGTTTGTTTCTAGGTCATTATTCTCTTGGCAATATAGATCAAGCGCGGAAGTTTATTAGCAAGGCTTTAGAGGTATCGCCCAAGGAGCCGATATTTACGCGGGCGGCGGCCTTGCTTGATAAAAAAGTACCGCTCCCGGCCGCAACACCACCGCCAGTCGCGGTGACTCCGGTCATTCCGGTGGTTTCTGCCCCCCAGCCGGTAAATCCTCCTGTCGAGACGGTTTCCGGGGCAAGCAAATCCATTCTGGTGGTGGAAGACAGCCCGACCTCCCGAAAGGTCATCAGCATGCTTCTTTGCCGCAAGGGATATACAATCATTGAGGCGAAAAGTGGCGGGGAGGCCCTGCAGAAATGGGAGGAAAAGGTACCGGATCTGGTGTTGCTTGATGTAATGCTTCCCGATATGACCGGGTATGAGGTTTTGGCGAGACTCCGCCAGGACAAAAAATCGGCTGAGATACCGGTAGTTATGCTTACCGGCAAAACTAACCCCTCTGATCGGCTGAAAGGCTTGTATCATGGTTCGAATGAGTATCTGACCAAGCCCTTTGATCCTGCAAAACTTCTGGCTGTTTTGGAGAAATATCTTGAACAGCCGGTGCCGTCACCTTCGCCACGGGAGACATCACCACCACCTCGTCCACAGCAAGCCCAGCGCCCTGCGGCAGCTCCGTCCCCCTCACCACCAAAGCAAAGGGTTGTTGTTAAAATGCCGGCCGCTCAGAAGAAAACTGAGCCGGCAATAAAGGGAGGAGCCGATATTCCTAAAAAGGCTCCAGTCGTAAAGACACCCAGCCCACCGCCGGTTACCTCTGCCGCTCCGGTTGCGGCAAAAGCCACTGGTGGCAAGGCCAATAAGACAGTACTGGTGGTAGAAGACAGTCCCACTTCACGGAAGGTTATTACCATGGTGCTGGCAAAGAGGGGATACACGATCGAGGAGGCGGCAACCGGCGGGGCGGCTTTAAGAAGACTGGAAGGAGAACTTCCCAATTTGATTCTCCTTGATGCGATGCTTCCTGACATGACCGGCTATGATATCCTTTCCCGACTGAAACACGATGGACGATTAAAGGATGTTCCGGTCGTTATGCTGACGGCTAAAAACAATCCTATGGACCGGCAGAAGGGACTACGGGGCGGGTCAGTAGCTTATCTGACTAAACCTTTCGATCCGGAAAAGCTTCTTACTGTAATTGATGAACACATCTGATCAGCAAAACAATGACTCAAAAAGAGAACGTATGCCAAGTTTGCCCGATTTAAAAATTCTTATCGAAGGCATCGATACACAGCTTGCCGAAGTGATGCTTGGCACCGTCTCGTTGAAAGAAATGGCCGCCCCGGATCAGGAAAAAATGCGGAAATACGTCCTTGTTTCGATAGGGGCGTTGCATCTGGCTATCGCTATTGACGACTTGTCCGAGGTTGGCCCCTTACCAAACGTCACCTTTCTCCCCAATCTTCCCTCGTGGATTCACGGAATCGTCAATGTGAGGAGTGAGATAATATCCGTCGTTGATTTCGCTGGTTTTCTTAAGTTGAAGGACCAGGGACCCTGCGAAGGAAGTCGTTTTGTGGTTCTGCAGTATCGAAAGCAAAAAATCGGGGTCAGGCTGGATCGTATAGTCGGCACGGTTAGCCGGTCGGCAGCAGACAATAAACCTATTGACGCTTCAGAGAAAGACCTCTTGGCTACGTCATTGTTTGCCGATGGACTGTTGGTTGAGGACACACTCTATTATATCTTAAATGTGCGGAGATTCTTAACGGCACCAAGCCTCATCGACTATAACCGGGTCGGTTGATTTGAGGAGACAGAATGATATCTGCAATGAAACGTATGTGTGGCAAAACCAACAAAACAATCCTCCCGGGGAGGGGGCGATGAAGATGGTAAAATTACCACGCGCCGAACTCCTAGAACTTTTTCTCCAGGAAGTTGATTCCTATCTCCCGGAAATACGGCAGGGTCTGGCGAGTCTTGAAGTGAACAAGCCGGCGATGGACACCCTGGATGAGCTGCATAGATATTTTCATAATATCAAGGGGGCGGCCGCCCAAGTGCGGTTGACCGGGCTTAGCAAAGGGGCAAGGGTAGTAGAGGTGTTACTGGCCGATTTGGTCGAGGGCGGAAGGCCGGCTACCGCCGAAATCCTTGCAGCCCTTAATCAAACCGTTGACCTGTTAGATGAGTTTATCCACCTTGAAGACCTTGAGCCGGAAGAAGAAATCCTCCATCAGCGGATAGCCGATTTGTTTAGTAAACTCACCGAAGATGATGGTGAAGCCTTGCTAATCGATATGTCAGCCGATAAGCAAAGCGGAGTGGAGGAGGGTCAGGACTGCAATCTGGCGATTCGTTCAGTTTTGCCGCTTTTACAGGAACTGGCCGGATATTTGTCGCAGGACGGAAGCGACGGTGGTGAGCATGACGCCAAGGTCTATGAAAAACTGGCGCAAGCGGCGCTGACTCTGGCGGCTGCAAGCCGATCGGCGGGCTTAGAGCAGCAGTACCAGCTCATGTACGATTTCCACTTGCTGCTGGAGAAATTGCAGGCGGGTGCACTTCGTCAACAGCCAGAAGTCCCTGGATTAATAGTGGATTTTCTACAGTTTCTGGAGGTGGTTTTCACCTCTACAGAGTCTGAAAACAGCACCATTTTGAGCAGGGTTAAGGACCAGTTGCATCGGCTCCATACCCTGCTGGCTATGGCGGAGAAGGCGGAACGGACCGTCCCTGATGCAATGCCCGTGGCCGTTTCTGATGAGGATATCTTTGCTGTGGAGGAACCGGGTGATGAGTCGGTGATGCTCCTTGAAGAGCTCGCTGATTCACTGCTTTCCGAGGATCAGGGTGATCTGGCTGATGTTTCAATTCTTGATTCCGAAGAATCGGAGCGATATGAAGAAGAACCGGAACCAGAAAATGCCCTCTTGACGGAAATCCAGGATGCGCCGGAAGAACCGTTGAGTGAAGAACAGCTGCTCCTTCTTGATATCTTCCGTTCCGAATGTGAAGAACACCTGATTGTCATCAATCATTCGTTGAACATCCTCGAAAACGAGGTGAAAGACACCAGCTCGTTGACCCCTGGTCTGCTGGAGACGATCAGTGTCATGCGTCGAGCCGTGCATACCCTGAAAGGGGCGGCGGCAATGACTGGAATGAATTTGACCGCGCAGAGTGCACATGTCCTTGAAGATATGCTTGACTGGTTGCATGATGACGCCAAAGAGATAAGTCCCGAGGAAATTCAGATAATCGCCAATGGTATCGATACGATAGAGCTTCTAGCTCAATCGGCGCAAACCGGGGAGTCAACCCATCTTCAACGTATTGTAAAAACGATCAATGACTATCTAGCCATACGTAAGGAGGCTGTACCGATTGAGGCCGCAGTATTGGCGGAGCAGGTCGAATCTGTAGGTGATTCTGTTAGCAGCGAGGATATAGTTCCACCTGCCCCTGCTGCGGTCATTCCGGAGCCGGAGATTACCGTTGATCTGCCCGGTGAGTCAGGTATCCTCCGAGTCAAGCTTGATGACCTTGACGAACTGGTGGGCATTGAAGGTGAACTGGTTGTTGCACGTGGTGCCATCGAAAAGATGATGGACGAGTTTCATGACACCCTGTATGAGCTTGAGACCGTAAAAGAAAACCTCCGGAGAAAATCGCAGGAGCTGGAGTCCGGCTTTGAAGGACAGGCCCTTTATGGGTTCAGTCCACAGGCGGGAGAAGAAACCTCAGGCAGTGACTTCTCCGAATTCGACCCGATTGAGCTGGATCGCTATTCCCAGCTCAATCTTATTATCCGGTCGCTGAATGAGATTTCCGTCGACGTCAACTCAATTCATGCCAGCTTGCTGGCAATTGCCGGCGATATCGGCGGCCAGATCAGTAAACAACAGCTGACCATGCGACTCATGCAGGAAAAACTCATGCGCATCCGGATGACGCCGATGTCTTCCCTGTCGCGGATGCTTTTCCGAACGGTTCGTGAGACTGTTAAAAAATTGAACAAGAAGGCAAATCTGGTTATTACCGGCGAAGATGTTTACATGGACCGGTTTGTTTGGGCGAAGATTACCGACCCGCTCATGCATATTTTAAGGAATGCCCTGGATCATGGTATTGAAACCCCGGCAAAACGTGTAGCGACCGGCAAGCCGGAGAGCGGTACTATCCACCTCGAAGCGGATCAGCGCAGCCGATTTGTCCTGCTGAAAATTTCCGATGACGGTGGTGGTATAAACCTTGAGGAGGTCAGGGAAAAAGTCCGGCGAAGCAGATTGGCTCATAATCCGGATACCCTCAGCGAAAAGGAGCTCCTGGAGTTTCTCTTCCATCCGAGCTTTACCACCCGCCAAGATATCAGTACCATATCCGGCCGTGGTATCGGCCTCGATGTTGTAAGGAAAAACATTCAGGATCTACGGGGCTCCGTGCAGATTTTCAATAATCCCGGCTTGGGGGTAACCTTTGAAATTCGTATTCCCTTCTCACTGTCAGTGAACCGGGCGGTAATGGTCTCTGTCGGTGGGCGGATGTTTGCCGTACCTCTTCAGGATATTCAGCAGATAAAGCGATTTAGTCCAGAGCAGTTGGAAGAGGATGGCGGATTGCATCTCCATCTGGGTGATGATTCTGTTCCCGTCGTCAATCTGGGGTTTTACCTGAATCTCGAAAAGTTGCGGACGACGATCCCCAGCGGCCGGGAGGGAATTCTGGCAATACTCTTTGCGAAAGGCGATAAGCAGTTTGCCATCTCCGTCGAAGAGATTGTTGAGCAGCGGGAGATCATCGTCAAGAACCTCGGTAGCCACCTTACTAATGTCTTGGGTATTAGCGGGGTGACGCTCACCGGCTCAGGGGATTTGATTCCTATTATTAACCTCCGGGAGATAGTAGAAAAACGGGTGACGGCTGGGAAGGCGGTGGGAGAGGCAGTGGCTCCTACCGGCCTGCAGGCTCCTCTCAAGGTGTTAATCGTTGACGACTCGATTTCCGTACGGCACAGCGTTGCCAGATTGGTGGAAGGTCAGGGGTGGAAACAGCAGCAGGCGGTCGACGGAATCGATGCCTTAGCCAAACTCGAAACCTACACACCGGATGTAATCGTTCTCGATATTGAAATGCCGAGGATGAATGGTTATGAATTGAAAAGCAATCTCAACAACAAGGAATGGTGTAAGGATATTCCTGTTATAATGCTCACCTCGCGGGCCTCGGAAAAACATCAGCAGAAGGCGCGTGAACTTGGAATACAGCACTATATGACCAAACCCTATCAGGAGGATGTTTTTGTTAGGTTGTTGGCAAGCATTCATAGTGGTTATGTTAATTGATCTATTTTTTGCAGTGAGGCGGAATGGAAACTAAGCTGGAACTTGCAGCAGTCAAAGCAAACGCTCCTCCTCTTGGGGGCTTGGTCCTGTATTGGCTTTTTAGCAGGAATCAGCTGGAGTTTGTACTACAGGATATCGCGGTAGTTCATTCACCGCCTTTGGCAGATATGGCGCAGTATCAGGAGACGATGTTGCCGGTCATCAATCTTGAACGGCATTTTGGTCTGCAGGAACAGGGGACGAGCCGGTCGACGAAATACCTCGTTATTCGGGCGGTAACAGCAGAAAAAACATTGGTCAAGGTCATTGTTCTGGCGCCAAACTCACTGAAGATTCAGGAACTCCGGACAGGATACGCCGGCTCTCGCCCGCTCTCCTTGCCGCGTAACACCAATGATATTCTCGGGAGCTATTCATTGCCCGAAGGCGGTCTGGGCATTGTTCCGGATATTGCCAGCATTTGCAGCCATCTGCGATTGCGAGGGAGTCAGCCTCTCTGATGGGGCTACCTTCCTTAAGGTTTTACTCAATAGAGCCAGCTAATCAGTGGGGGATGCGAGGATGGTGGATGTAAGACATTTTACTCTCCGAGATCGGTGAATTAGGGTATAATCACAGTTGACTGCTGTGAGTTGTTTTTGTAGCACAAAGGGTATAAGTGTCATTTGAGCAGGCGTGCTGCTCGATTCAGTTTTTAATAATGTGGCAAGAGGTAAGAGTATACCTCTCCTTCAAATATGATAAGGAATGATATTATGGCAAACGAACTAATTATGATCGTAGAAGACAGTCCAACCGATAGCAAAATTGCTGAAACCGTGTGCTTGGACAATGGGTACCGTGTGGTCATGGAATCTGAGGGTGACAAGGTCCTGGAGACGGCGATAGCAAAAAAGCCAGATTTAATCCTGCTTGATGTAATTCTGCCCAATAAAAACGGCTTTCAGGTCTGCCGACAGCTAAAAACCAACGAAGCCACCAAACATATCAAGATCATAATTGTCAGTAGCAAAGACCAGCCGAGTGACAAATTCTGGGGCAAGAAGCAAGGTGCTGACGACTATGTTACCAAGCCCTACGATGAAATCGATCTTCTTGACGCCATTGCCAATAATCTCCCATGACGGCTGCGGTGAAAGGAGAAGCTGATGCCACCGGTTGACACCCTGCTGGTGTTTTTTACGGCCTCGATTCTTCTCGCTCTGACTCCGGGGCCGGACAACCTTTTTGTCTTGGCCCAGGCGGCTCAGCATGGCAGAGTAGCCGGCATCGCGGTGACCATCGGTCTCTGTACCGGTTTGCTGGTCCATACTGCGGCTGTGGCTCTCGGCGTGGCGGCGGTTTTCCAGGCCTCAGCGCTGGCCTTTGCGACCCTCAAATACCTCGGTGCGGCATATTTACTCTATTTGGCCTGGCAATCGTTACGTGCCGGGGCCAGTGGCAATGGTACGCAACAGACCAAGGAGCTGAGCTTTTCAGGGCTGTACGGAAGGGGTATCATCATGAATATCACCAACCCGAAAGTCTCGCTGTTTTTTCTGGCCTTCCTTCCGCAATTCACCGATCCGAGCCAAGGGCCACTGCTACCGCAGATCCTCCTCCTCGGCGGGATTTTTATCATCTCAACCATCCTTATCTTCGGCGGTATCAGCCTTTTAGCCGGGGGGATAGGTGGTTTCTTGCGAAAATCCGCCAAGGCGCAGATTTTCCTCAATCGTCTTGCCGCCGGAGTCTTTGTCGCCTTAGCGGTGAAATTGGCAATGGCCAGGCGATAGTCCTCTTTTTATTGCATTCTGTAAGTTATGTCTTCAGAGAATCGTACGGTAAAACCGGGACGGAAGATTGGCGTCGTCTTGACCGAAACCGGCGAGGCCCTGGTGCCATCGGCAGATTGGGAGCTCCTTCCGCCTGGGGATGGTGTTCTTACCAGATTGGTCAAGTCAAAGGGACCAAGCTGGCAGGTACAGGTTAAGGTCGGCAGACGGACCATGTCGCGGGGGATCTGGGCGAGCAAGGCGAACATTCAAGCCGCTATAGAAGAACTTGCCGCCAAGCGAGCAGCACCCGGCTATGACCTGAGGCGACAGCGAGAAAAGGCCGCAAAGGAAAAGAAGCACCTTGCCTATGTTGGTGAATTCTACCGGCAGGTTGTCGAGTATCTCGACTTTCACCCACGTTATGCCGATTTTGCGGATCGATTGGCGGAAATGGTCACAAGCCGAGCAACCCCGGTCGGTAGTGGCACCGTCGCCAGGACGGAAAGGATCCCGGTGGCGGACAGGGCCAAGGCGGCGGTGGTTGCCTGGCTCCGCCATCAGGCCACCGATTATGACCGTATGACCATTGCCCGGGTGAAAGGTCGCCGCCGTGAGGTGCGCCGGGAGTTGGCAGGAAAATCTCTGCAACTCCTGGTCCCCTACCGACGGGGTGAGGACATCCCTTCGGCCTGCCCTCTTCGCCGAGTGCTTAGCTCCTGCGGTGACGTTGGAATTCCGCAGCAAAGGGACACTATGGGTGGCAACTCAGGGACCGATGCGAAATAACTCCCGCCCTCTTTTTGTGTTACGGATCCTAGCTGTCCAGTTTTGGTCCGGAGCCTGACCGGGTGATCTTTTGATGTTTTGGCTGGCGTTTTTGCATAAAGAAAAACGCCAGAAGGCCAAAGAGAAGCAAGCCGGTTGCCAGGCCGCCAATGAACATGAGCCAACCATTGCCGGACGGTTCCGGCGGTTTCTCTTTTTCCTCCGGTTGTTCTGTTTGGGAAGCGACTGGTGTTTGGGACTCGATTTTTTTCGGCACCATCGCTGGCCTAGCGGCAGCGGCTACCGTCGCTCCCGGTTTTGGCGGAAGCAGAGCAAAACCCTTGGCGAGCAGCTCGGTTGTTTTGGCATCCCGGACCTTGCGGTCCTTGCTGCCCATAACCAGGGCGATAACCCGAACCCCACCTCTTTTAGCAGTGGCGGCGATGGAAAAGCCGGCCGCTTCGAAATAGCCGGTTTTAAGGCCATCGCAGCCATCTACCGCGCCGAGAAGATGGTTATGGTTGCGCATTATAAATTTGTCGTCGCGGAAGGGTCGTTCCTTTGTCCCGGTATATTTAAGAACATCAGGCCGTTTGACCAGTTCTCGGCATAAAAGAGCGAAGTCGGCGGCGGTCGTTTGGTCGGCCTTTTGCCCCTCTCCAGGAGGCAGGCCATGCACCGAATGGAAGCGAGTGGATTTCATGCCGAGTTCCTGGGCCTGCTGATTCATCAGGGCTACGAACTGTTCCTTTGATCCGGCAACATGGATCGCCAGGGCTACCGCCGCATCGTTGGCTGACTGCACGGCCAGGGCATAGAGAAGTTCTTCCAGAGGAAACTGTTCTTTTGGATCAAGATACACCTGGGAGCCACCGATCTTTGCCGCTTCTTTGGTGATCTGTACCATATCACTTAATTTTACCTTCCCCTGCTCGACCTGTTTGAGGATGACCAGGAGATTCATGAGCTTGAGGACGGAGGCGGGGTAGACCACCGCGTCAGGCTGGTCGGCAAACAGCACCTTGCCGGTGTCGGCATCGATAACCAGAGCAGACAGATACGGATCCTTGGCGATAGATTGTACCTTGGCCCGTGCAGCCCAAGATGGCTGGCTAAACAGGAGAGAGACGAGAATAATCAAAACAATACGTTTCATAATGCACCTGATGCGGCCGATGTCCGTGGCATAGTGACAAAATGGATTTTCCCGGGCGGTAAAGTACGGTAACAACACGCCGTCCATCTCTGCCGAAATGCCAATACTCATGCCCTGCCTTGTGCGGCATGAGGTCTCATGGTACCCATTTCAGGTGCCTGGAGCAAGGACTTTCTGGCCGAAAAAATCCCCATCAAAGTGTCAGGAATACGCTCAATTTTCGCTGCCAAAGGGCGAATATTTACAGCGCCCGCATCCGTTCGTCGAGCTCCTGCAAGGTAAAGGAGTATACCTGGGTACCATTGCATTCGACAGCGAAAGAGGCACAGGCACTGCCTCTCAGGGCGCTGGTTTGCAGATCGTAACCATTTACCAAACCGCTCAGCAGACCGCCGCGATAGGCGTCGCCGGCTCCGGTCGGATCGATGACCTGCCGTGCCTTGAAGGCCGGGATGGCAAGGGTCTCGGAATGGCTATGGATTCGCGAACCGGCACCGCCCAGGGTGACGATGGTGGTTTTCGCTAGAGCCAGGAGATCACCGTTGGCGAGACCGGTCTTGTCCTGGATGAGGTTGAATTCATAGTCATTGACGATGAGAAGGGAACAGCCGCTTATTACCTCAACAAGGTCTTTCGCCTGCAGCATGGGAAGGGCCTGGCCGGGATCAAAAACGTATTCAATTCCGGCCTTTTTGCAAAGCCGGGGATAGTTGACCATGTCGTCTAAATTGCCTGGGGAAATGAGGAGAAGGGTGGTATCCGGGTCAAGGGCTGCGATATCGAGACCTGAGGAATACTTCATTGCCCCTGGATTGAAGCCGGTAATCTGATTGTTGGCCATATCGGTGGTGATATAGGCTCCGGCGGTAAGTTCCTCGGGGATGACCTTGATCCCGTCACTGGAAATTCCATTTTTTGCAAGCCATTCCAGATATTTGTGGTGGTCACTGCCGATGGTGGCGGAGATGGCGGGGTCTTCGCCCATCAGTTTCAGGGCGTAGGCGATATTACCGGCGGTGCCCCCGTAGTTTTCGGTGACGCCATTTACCTGAAAACAGACGTTCAGGCTATGGATCTTGTCGGGGAGAATGTGATCGGAGAACCGGTCGGAAAAGTTCATGATGCGATCATAGGCCAGGGAACCGGAGACAATTATTTTTTTCATAGCGTAATCCTGAGAGTAAAATAAAGGGGTTAAGGGAAAGGAGCTGCCGTTGAAAGCACAGATACCGAATCGTTGTGGAGTGGGCCACGTATTCTTCGGGATCGTTGCTATGCCTTTGGCTCAGCGGCGACAAGACCTTCCGAAGGTGGAGAATGATTTGCTATAAAAACCGCGGCGAGGACGATGGCGCCGCCGGCCAGCTGGACGAGTGTCAGTGTTTCACCGAGCAACAGCCATGCGGCTCCGGCGGTGACCAGAGGGATGCCGTTGATACAGGCGGCTGCCTGGGCCGCGGGAATCTTGCTCAGTGCGTAATTATAGCAAAGAAACGCACCGATTGTTGCAAAAAGCGTCAGAGCGGCGAGGGCGGCCAGGGATTCGCCGGATACCTTGTCCCAGCTGAGTCCGGGAAGTTCGAAGAGAAAGGCCGGAAAGAACAGCACGGCGCCGAAGATAATCTGCATTCCGGTTATCTGCAGTGACGACAGGGTGTTGCTCAGGCGGCGGATGAGAATCATATAGACCGACGCCGCAAGGACGGCGCCGAGAATCAGTAGGTCGCCGATCAGCATGCCGTCCAGTTGGGATTGTCCCACGCTGCCAAAAACCAGGAGGACGACACCAGCCAGGGAACATATGATGCCGAGAATATTGATCAAACCCACCCGTTCCCGGAGCAGCAGGGTCGAGAGGATAAGGACGGCTATGGGGATGGTGGCAATAATCAGGGCAGTCTTGGTGGCGGAGGTATATTGCAGACCGAGGGTCTCGAAGGTAAAATACAGGCCGGGCTGCATAATGGCCAGGAAAATCAGTGATTTGATATTAGTACGGGAGAACCGCGGGAAACCGTTACGCCAAAGGAGAGCTGCGAAAAAGAGCGCGGCGACGGAAAAACGGAAGAAGATAAGACAAAAGGGGCTGAAACTCTGCAGGGCAATCTTGGTCGCGACAAAGGACAGTCCCCAGAATAACACTGCCATTGCCAAGGCTGCATAGGTAAGAATGGAATTTTGGTCTTTCATCGCTGCGCGGTTTTGTGAACGTGGAAAGCCTTGTCGAGCCTGATGGATCAACAGGTGTTTATGGCGAGATGAGACCATACTGCATCCGCGGGGAAAAATCTCGCCGGACTTGCGCGAGGGAGAGGAAAAAGCGGGGAGATTTGGCCTTCCTTCAGGCAATCAAGCGTATGCCGGTGGCGTGTGATTTCTCCGAGAGTTCCTTAAGATGGGCCCTTTGGACGGTGGCGACGATTGATTCGATAACCGTGGCCTGGATCTTTGTCTGGATATCGAATTCGACCCCACAGAGGTACTCTATCCCAGAGCGCTTACGGATCTTCGAGAGATGCCTGATGTTGCCGTCGATCCGCACCAGCAGTTCATCTTCCAGGTAGAGTTTCATCGAATAAGCGGTGTTGACCTTGAAGCGCCTTTGTTCGTATTTACTTGCAGCAAAAGAAATACCCCGGATACTGACGCTCACCGGCCGGGTTTCCACCTCGGGTGAGTCTTCGTCGACCTCAATGGCAAGTATGAGATCCAGGGAGTCGGGAACCTTGGCACGATATTCCCGGGCTTCCCGGACTATTCTCGCAAGGCTCGGAAAGGCCAGGAGGAGGACGGGGATATCGTGCACCTTGGCAAGATCGACAAAGGATGTTGCAAACTCAATGGCCAGGGTGTTGGTGAACATCCGCAACACAATGGCCGTTGAGAGGCGAAGGTGCAGATTGCCGAGCCCGGGTTCAAGCGGCAGGGTGACGATATGCTCCATGGCGGCGATGAATGCCCCTTCCGCCGGCTTGGGCTTCTCTCCGGCATCAAGTTCTCTGTCTTCTTCAACTTCATCCACGGCTTCTTCTCCTTCCTCCTCATCGAGAGGAATGGGAATACCGTCCTTCAGCCGCGAAAAGTAGACCATCGGACGGCCGTCGAGCTGTACTTCGAGAACTTTTTCATCAAAAAGGGCTGTTTGCAGATAGGGCAGGATGGTCTCTTTACTGGTGAGAATGTCGCCATTTGCCAGATCCTCTTCAATGGTCTTGGCGGAAAACAGCTCCCCAGGGAATAATTGCTGCAATTTCCGTTTTATATCGTCAATCATCTGGTTGGACTTAGGTGAAGAACAGGCGTTATGGACAGGAAAGGAGACTCACTTTAAAACCTAGCCCAACCACAAAAAAAATGGAAGGACTCTTTTCCTCCAGGCAAACCAATGCGGCACAATCCCGACGTGCACAGGGTGACTGGCGTAGCGGTCGATATCCGCACGGCTATGGGTGAAGCGATTTTCCCGGTTCTCGGGTATAATTGCAGACTGGAATGATCGCTGATACATCTCTACCAAACAAACCAGAAGCACCAAAAATGAAACAGCTCACCACGCCACGTCTCGACCAGTGCATAGGTTGCCAGTCCTGCGCCTTAGCCTGCGCCCGTTTGGTTTATAAAAAGCTCTCCTGGCATACCGCCGGAATCCGTATTCATTCAGCCGGTGGACTGTCAACCGGCTTTGTCGCCAACCGTTGTCTTGCCTGTGACCCTGCGCCATGCGCCGAAGCCTGTCCGACCGGCGCCTTTTCCAGCCGGCGCGGTGGTGGGGTCATCGTAAAAGCTGATCTCTGTATCCGCTGTGGAAAATGTCTGGCGGCCTGTCCGGTTGAAGGCATCTGCCGGGATACGCTCGGCAATGTCTATGTCTGTCTGCATTGCGGCCGGTGTGTTGACTTCTGTCCCCAGAATTGCCTGGAAATGGTGGCGGTGGCGGGCGATGCCGAGGGGGCCGCATGATACGCCAGGAATTTCGAATATTGCGCGTTGATGTATCGACCGGCAAAGGCAAGATCGTCCTTCTTGGTGGCCGCAACGAAGTGGCCGGCGGCAGCGGCCTGGCGGCGATGCTCTATGGCAGATACGGTTTGCCGGACAAGCCCTGGGATGATGCCGCCCAACCGCTGATCTTTGCCATCGGCCCGCTCACCGGATACTTTCCCCTGATGAGCAAGATGGTCTGCTCCTTCAAATCCAATTACCATAACGAGTATACCGAAAGCCATGCCGGCGGCCGGGCGGCGCTGTCTCTGCGCTTTACCGATCTTGACGCCCTGGTGATCGTCGGCCGGGCCAAAAAGCTCTCCTGTCTTGCCATTGGTACTCAAGCCCTGGAATTAAAGGATGCCAGCTTTCTCCGCGGCATGGATGCCGAAGGCTCCGGCAAACTGATCCGCAAGATGTTCAGGGACGGCGGCGGCCACCGGTCGATCATGCGCATCGGTCCGGCCGGCGAAGGCAGGCTGGCAATGGCCTCGATCAATGTCGATACCTACCGGCATTTCGGCCGGATGGGCGGTGGGGCGGTGATGGGGGCAAAGAATATTAAAGGTATCCTTATCCACGGCGACTGCGATTTTCCGGTGCCTGCGGGCAAGGCGTATTCAGCCCTGTACAAGGATATTTACGGCAAGGTCACCTCGACGGAGATGATGCGTAAGTATCACAATCTGGGCACGCCGGTAAATCTTGCGGGGCTGAACGATATCGCCTCCCTGCCCTGGAACAACCTGCAGCGCACCGCCGATCCGGCTATCGCCTCAATTACCGGTGAGCGATTTGCCGATGAAACCCTGCTGCGCAACGGCGCCTGCTCCGGCTGCCCGGTCGGTTGCATCCACATCGGTTTTTTCCGAGAGAAGATGGCCGTGGACAATCGCTACCACTACCATCAGGTGGCTTATGACTATGAGCCGATTTTCGCTGCCGGAACCATGCTCGGCGTCACCAATACCTTTGATGTCCTGAGGATTCTCGAGGCCATGGAAAAGGCCGGGCTCGACGCCATGTCCGCTGGCGTGGCGCTTGCCTGGGCGACAGAGGCGACGGCCCGGGGCCTTATTGCCGCCAAGGAGACCGTGCTGCCTCTGGCCTTTGGCGATGCCCAGGCCTACCTACAGGCCGCCAGCCATCTGGGCTCCGGCACTACCGATTTCTACAAGCTGCTTGGCCAGGGCACTCTGCGGGCGGCGGCGGTGTACGGGGGCAGTGAATTTGCCTGCGTTCTCGGCCAGGAGATGGCCGGTTATGCCACCGGCGAGCTGTTTTTTGCCGCCCAGACCCTCGGCTTTCGCCATTCCCATCTGGATACCGGCGCCTACAGCTACGATCAGAAAAACAGTGACAAGGATGTGCACAAGGCGGTCGATTTCCTCATTGCCGATGAGCCGGGGCGGGCCTTTTTGACCTCCATGGTCGGCTGTCTTTTTGCCCGGGCGGTGTACACCGAAGAGCAGTTGGCGGAGTGTCTGGCGGTTATAGGTTTTACCGGCCTGGCTGGGTCGATTCCGGCAGCGTCTGAGCATATCCGGCGGCTGCGCTGGCAGGTGCGGGCGGCAACTGGCTTTTCGCCGGAAAATTTTTCCATACCAAAGCGCTTTTACCAGGTCACAACCTGGAAGGGGCCGGTCGATGGCGGCTACATGGACAGCTTGAAGGCGGAATATGGTCGAAAGATACTGGAGCTCATCGGAACTGTGGGGATAACCGATAGCGGTCCGGAAAAAGAATAAAAAAGCCGGGATGGCTGGTGTAAAAACTGCCATCCCGGCGATGTGCCAGGTATCAAAAACGAGGTCGGCCTTATTCCGATTCTAGATCAAGCGATAACTTTAGCTGCGACGCTGTGCGGCTCCTCGCCGTACTGCACTGTACTGTTTCGTCGCTGCTCGCTCGCAGCTTCGTTCTCATCTTGATTTAGAAACGGAATTACAGCAGGTCGGCAATCGCCTCTTTTTCAGAGAGGAGTTCCTGCTCGGTTGCGGTCATCATCTTGCGGGCGAAATCGCTGACCGGCAGACCGGTGATCTCTTTCCACTCGCCGTTTTCGCAGGTGATCGGCAGGGCGTACATCAGCTCCTCGTTGATCCCGTAGCTGTTGCCCTTGCTGCAGACGCCCATGCTTACCCAGCGGCCGTTTGAACCAAGCGCCCAGTCGCGCATATGATCAATGGCCGCCGAGGCGGCGGAGGCGGCGCTGGAGGCACCGCGGGCCTTGATGATCGCCGCGCCGCGCTGCTGTACGGTGGGGATGAAATACTGCTCATACCACTCGTTATCAACCTTGCTTTTTACCGGAGCACCTTCGAGGGTGGCGTGGCTGATGTCGGGGAACTGGGTGGAGGAATGGTTACCCCACACCACCATTTTTTCAACCTTGGAGGAGTGGCTGCCGGTCTTGGTGGCGATTTGCGACATCGCCCGATTATGGTCAAGACGCATCATCGAGGTGAAGTTGCGCGGACTCAGATCCGGGGCATTTTTCATGGCGATGAGGGCGTTGGTATTGGCCGGGTTACCGACTACCAGGACCTTGACGTTGCGGCTGGCATGGTCGTTCAGTGCCTTGCCCTGGACGGTAAAGATGGCGCCGTTGGCCTTGAGCAGATCGGAGCGCTCCATGCCGGGGCCACGTGGGCGTGAGCCGACGAGCAGGGCGAAATCGGCATCCTTGAAGGCGACGTTTGGATCATCGGTGGGGACGATCCCAGCCACCAGCGGGAAGGCGCAGTCGTTCAGCTCCATAACCACGCCCTCCAGGGCCTTCATTGCCGGGGGAATCTCCAGGAGCTGGAGGATAACCGGTTGGTCAGGCCCGAGCATATCACCGGCGGCAACGCGAAAAATAAGGGAATAGCTGATCTGACCGGCGGCGCCGGTAATAGCAACACGTACTGGGGTTTTCATCGGATTCTCCTCGGAAGGGTTTCGGATTGTACAACAAACAGATCTTATCGAACATTAAATAAAATTGCCGACAAGATACCACACTGCCCGGCGGTACTCCACGGCCGGGAACAATTGTCCGGGATAGATCGCCGGGGTGCGGCAATCGGGGTCACCCGGTAAGTCAAATGCCCGAAGGCAAAAGTATGTATTCTATTTTTTCTTTTCGTCCTTCATCAGTTTGTAATTGATACTGTCTACCAGGGCCTGCCAGCTGGCCTCGATAATGTTCACCGAGACCCCGACGGTACCCCAGGTATTATGCCGGTCACGGCTCTCCACGAGAACGCGCACCCTCGCCTCGGTACCGTGTTCGCCGGAGAGGACACGGACCTTATAGTCGGCCAGTTCCATCTCTTCAAGGCTTGGGTAAAAGCGGATCAGTGCCTTACGGATGGCGCAGTCAAGGGCGTTTACCGGGCCGTCGCCCATGGAGGCGGTGTGCACCTCACTGCCGCCGACATACATCCGGATGGTCGCCTCGGTGAGCGGTGGCCTGTCCATCTGGTATTTGTAGTTCATCACCCGGAAACTTTCGAATTTGAAGTAGTTCCTCTGCAGGCCCATGGCCCGGCGCATCAACAGCTCGAAGCTGGCCTCGGCGCCTTCATACTGATAGCCCTGGTTTTCAAGCTCCTTCAGTTCGCTGATGATATCGGCCAGCACCGGATCGTTGGAGGTGAGATTTAAGCCCCATTTCTTCGCCTTGTGCAGGATATTCGACCGTCCGGACTGGTCGGAAATGAGGATGCGGCGGATATTGCCGACCTTGTCCGGGGCGATATGCTCGTAGGTCAAAGGATTTTGTTTGACGGCGCTGACGTGGATGCCGCCCTTATGGGCAAAGGCCGACTCGCCGACATAGGGCTGGTAGCGGTTCTGCGGCAGGTTGGCGAGTTCATTGACAAGGCGGGAGGTGGTGTAGAGGCGGTCGATGTTTTTCCGCACCTCACATTCAAAGCCCATTTTGAACACCAGGGCCGGGATGATCGAGGTCAGGTTGGCATTACCGCAGCGCTCGCCAAAGCCGTTCATCGTTCCCTGGATCTGCTTGACCTTCGACTGCGCCACGGCGATAAGCGCGTTGGCGACGGCGGTTTCCGAGTCGTTATGGGGGTGGATACCGAGGTCGATGGTCATGTTTTTTTCGGCCAGATGACTGCGGACCCGGTCGATGATCGGGGGGATTTCATGGGGCAGGGTGCCGCCATTGGTATCGCAGAGAATAATCGTCTGCGCCCCGCCGCGCACCGCGCTTTCCAGGGTCTTCAGGGCATAATCCTCGTTGTTCTTAAAACCATCAAAGAAGTGTTCGGCATCATAGAATAGAAAGTCCACCGAGGGACGGAGGAAGGCGAGGGTGTCCTCGATTATCTGCAAATTTTCGTCGAGTTCGATGCGCAGGGCGTCCAAGACATGGATATCCCAGCTCTTGCCGAAGATGGTTACCGCTGGGGTTCGGGCCTGCAACAGGGCCTGGACATTGGGGTCCTTGCTCGGACTGTTCCTGATGTGGCGGGTGGAACCAAAGGCGGTCAGTTTGGCATGTTGCAGGGTGATGCCCTGCATGCGCTCGAAATAATCAACGGAAACCGGATTGGAACCGGGCCATCCGCCTTCGATAAAATCGATGCCCAGTTCGTCCAAGGCCAGGGTGATTCTGACCTTGTCTTCAACGGAGAGATTAAAATTTTCCGCCTGGGTGCCGTCGCGGAGGGTGGTATCGTAAAGTTCAACGTATTGGGCCATTGCTATCCTGTCTAGGGTGATGTGCGGCGGATTGTCTTATTGTTCAATTATTTGATTAACCCATAAAATTTCGGATACAGGGCCACGGTTACCAGGACAATGACCTGCAGGATAATAAAGGGCACAACTCCCTTGTAAATATCGGTTGTCCGCATCTCCGGCGGCGCCACGCCCTTGAGATAAAAGAGCGAGAAACCGAAGGGCGGGGTGAGAAAGGAGGTCTGCAGGTTCATGGCGATCATGATGGCGAAAAACAGCGGGTCTATGCCGATAATATGGGAAATGGGCAGGAGGACCGGCACGACGATATAGCAGATCTCAAAGAAATCAATAAAGAAACCGAGGAGAAAAATAACCACCATGGTGAGGACAAGAAAGGTCCATTTAGTTCCCGGCAGGCCGGTCAGGGCATGTTCGACGATGGCATCGGCGCCGCTGTACAAGAAGACCATGGAAAAGGCGGTGGCGCCGATGAGGATGGCAAAGACCATGGCGGTAATCTTGACGGTTTCCAGGGCCGATTCTTCAACCACCTTCCAGGTCAGTTTCCGGTACATGGCGGCCAGTATCATGGCGCCGATACAGCCGACGGCGGCCGATTCGGTCGGGGTGGCAACACCCATGAAGATTGAGCCCAGCACCAGGACGATAAGGATCATCGGTGGCAGGATGGCGAGCAGTGCCCGTTGCAGGTTGCCGGCAAAACTGCCTTCCAGTGCCGGCATTGCCGGTGCGACATTTTTGTCGAGTAGGGCATAGATGAGGATGAAAACGATGTAAAAGGCGACCAGGATCAGTCCGGGAAACATCGCCGCCTGAAAGAGGTCACCGACCGGCACTTGGAAGATGTCACCAAGGACAATGAGAACGACAGACGGCGGGATGATCTGCCCGAGGGTCCCAGCAGCGCAGATGGTTCCGGCGACGAGGGTCTTCGAGTAGCCGTACTTGAGCATGACCGGCAGGGAAATAACCCCCATGGCCACCACCGAGGCACCGACGACGCCCGTCGAGGCGGCGAGCATGGTGCCTACCAGCACGGTACTGACGGCAATGCCGCCCCTGACCCTGCCGAACATGGTGCCCATGGCCTCAAGCAGCTTTTCGGCGAGTTGCGACTTCTGCAGGACAATCCCCATATAAATAAAGAGGGGGATGGCCATGAGAATGGTATTGTTCATGATCGAATAGACCCGAAAGGGCATCATCGAGAACATCTGCAGGAACTCACGGGAAATAGCGGCCATACTGATGTCGGGCGCTATCTCGACGACCGCCGCAAGGATACCGAAAAAGATGGAAACGGAGCCGAAGGTAAAGCCAACCGGATAGCCCACCGCGAGGAGGATGAGCGCGGAAGCGAACATGATTATGCCGATCATTTCTCTACCTCCAGGGTCTCACGTCTTTCCAGTCTGGCTTTTCCACGCCCGGCATTTCGGTAAATATTGATGTTTTGCACGGTGTAGCCAAAGGCGGTGAAGATCAGCAAGAAAAAGGACAAAGGAACCATGCCCTTGATCAGATAACGATACGGTAGGCCGCCGGGGTTTTCCGAGATTTCCTTGATATTGTAGGAGTCCCGGACAAAGTCGAGGGATCCGAAAAAAATGAGCAGGGCGAGGGGTAGGAGAAAAAAGATCGTACCGACAATATTGATGATTGCCTTGGCGCGAGAAGACCAGCGATCATAAAGAAAATCGACCCGGACATGCGCTTCATCGATGAGGGACACGGAGACACCAAAGAGGATGCCGATGGAGAAGAGATGCCATTCAAGTTCCTGCATGGCGACGGAACTGTTATGGAACGAATAGCGCATGACCACATCAAAAAATACATTGACGACCATCAGCAGAAAAACAATGGAGAGAATCTTTCCCCAGAATCGATTCAATCGACGATAAAAATTTTCAATCTTGACCAGCATTCCGTCACTCCTCCTGGTATCCGGCAATGATCACCGGACCAACAAACATCCCCTCATATTTTCGATGCACCCCACGGGTTGCATATAACTGACCCACCATGGCACGCCGGACAAACCTTGTAAACATAAAAACCGTCCATCCTCCTGTTGCGGCGAATGGACGGTGAGATCGGAACGGTTACACCTCAGAAAGGACGATTATTTTTCGACCATCTGGGTTGTTTCGAGGTAATACTGGGTTGAAATCCGGCTCCACTCACGGGCCTTTTTCATATAGGCCTGCTGTGAGTCATATACCTCTTTGAATTCGGCGTTCTGGGCGGCATAGGCCTGCATAACCTCGTCGTTGGCCTTTTTCATCGCCTTGAGGACCTCTTCCGGGAAGATCATGACCTTGATATTGGGGAACTCGGTCTTCATCTGCTCCCAGGCCTTGGCGCTGGCGTCATAATTGTCGGCGAGCATATCGGCAGATACCGCCTGCATGGCGGTCTTCAGGACAGTCTGGTAGGCCGGGGGCAATTTGGCAAAGGCGTCTTTGTTGATCAGGAACTGCATGTCGGAGGCAGGCTCATGCCAACCGGCGTAGTAATAGGGGGCGATCTTATGAAAGCCCATCTTGATGTCCATACCCGGACCTACCCACTCAAGGGCGTCGATGGTGCCGCGGTCAAGAGAGGTATAGAGTTCGCCCGGGGCAATGTTGGTGACGTTGACGCCAAGCTTGGCGAAGACCTCGCCGGCGAGGCCCGGAATACGCATTTTCAGACCTTTCAGGTCATCAACGGTCTTGATTTCTTTTCTGAACCAGCCGCCCATCTGCACACCGGTATTGCCGCCGGGGAAGGAGAGGACATTGAATTTGCTAAAGACCTTTTCCTGCAGCTTCATGCCGTCACCGTAGTACAGCCAGGCATTCTGTTCATCGGAGGTCATACCGAAGGGCACGGAGGTGAAGAAAACGGAGGTGATGTCTTTACCCTTCCAGTAATAGGCGGCGGAGTGTCCCATTTCAAACTGTCCGCCCTTGACCATGTCGAGAATTTCCAGGGGGGCCTTATGTTTCTCGGCGCCATCGACCTTAATCTCGAAATTGCCATCGGTCATTTCACTGACGATCTTGGCAAGTCTCGGAGCCGGTGAGGCCAAAGGAGTAAGGGTGCTTGCCCAGGTCATGGCGCATTTCCAACGGATTTTCTCAGCCGCCAGGGCTGGGGATGCGACCAGCATGCATGCCGCTAAAGTAAAGGCGATCTTCCCTAAACGTTTCATATTCTCCTCCCAAAAAGGTTCGCATTTCAGCCCGAGTCGAGCCTGTGGATTGCATACTGGCATACACCTGTTACACCTGCCAGTATGTGTTAATTATTCCCCGTCTATTTAATACGGGCGACGAAATAAGGCAACAACCGACAACAGCGTTGTTGTTGCCATCGTAAAATAGTTACATTTTCAGGCATGGGATGTCAGGTCTTTACCTGTCAGCTCATCTGTTTCAGAGAATCGTTTTGCCGAAAAGGGAGGCGACAAGATTGACGGCCATCTGGGCGGTACGGTTTTGAATGTCGAGTATCGGGTTGATCTCCATGATGTCCACCGAATGGAGTTTCTCGGTTTCGGCGAGGATCTCCATGATCAACTGCGCTTCCCTGTAGGTCAGCCCGCCCTGTGACGGGGTGCCGACCCCGGGGGCGCCCTGGGGGTCGATGACGTCGAGATCGAGGCTGACATGGATCTTGTCGAGATGCTTAAATCCTTTGATGATCCCGGTAAATATGGCGCGGATGCCTACCTCGTCGATATCGCGCATGGTGAAGACGGTGCAGCCGGAGGCCCGTAGCAGATCCTTTTCCAGCGGATCAAGATCGCGCACCCCGACGACAACGACGTTTTTTGCCGGTACCTTTGGCCCCGGCCTGCCGATATCGACCAGTTCTTGCGGGCCAAGGCCGAGGAGAACCGCCAGGGCCATGCCGTGGACGTTCTGGCTCGGCGAGGTCTCGGGGGTGTTGAAATCGCCGTGGGCATCCAGCCAGATCAGACCGACCTCTCCGCCATCGGTAACCCCGCCGACGGTGCCGATCGAGGCGGAGTGGTCGCCACCGATAAAGATCGGGATCTCGCTTGCGGCAATGGCCTGCCGGCCAAAATGGTAGGCACAGGTGCAGGCCTTGCAGATATGCGGCAACTGCCCTTGCAGGCTGTTGTCGGTGAGGACGTAATGGCCGGGGATGGTGATGTCGCCGCTGTCGATGGTGGTGTAGCCGAGGTCGCGCAGGCTGCCGGCGAGATTGGCGTAACGGACGGCGCTCGGCCCCATGTCCACCCCGCGGTGGCTTTGCCCGAGATCCATGGGCACTCCGATGATACGCACGGTCTTTGTCATGGCGGTTTTGTCTCTGTATTTTGTGAAAAATCTATGCAATTTCGGCCATTATAGGGGGATCGAGGTAAAAATGCAATGCGGGGGAGGGTGGGCCGGTTCTCTTCTTGACCCTGCGGGAAAATCTTTCTACAATAAAATGTGCTGAAATTTCATGTGGTTTTTCGTTGGGAAAGAGTTGCCGCGCCGGAAATCACCGGTGAGAAATGGGCTGTGCGGCGCAGCGGGGTTTCCCGGCAATCGGCGCCATCATCCAAGAGCCCTTTATGATTCGATCCGCGTATCTGACAACCGGCCTGGCGATCAAGGTTTTCTCCCACCTCTCCAAGGCCAATATCTACATGCACGGCCAGGAGAATATTCCGTCCGGACCGATCATCTTCGTGATGAATCATTTCACCCGGATCGAAACCCTGCTGCTGCCCTATTATATCTATAAATTGACCCACAAACCGGTGCAGTCGCTGGCGGCGGCGAGCCTGTTCAAGGGTGGTCTGGAAAAGTTCTTTGACATGGTTGGGGTGATCTCAACCGATAATCCGAAACGCGATGAACTGATCGTCAAGAGCCTGCTTACCGGAGGGGCCGACTGGATAATTTTCCCGGAAGGCAGCATGATCAAGACCAAAAAGATCATGGAAGGCGGCCGGTACATGGTCGCTGACCCGGCCGGTATGCACGAGCCGCACACCGGCGCCGCGGCCCTTGCTCTCAGGACCGAGTTGTATCGCAGCCATCTGCTGCACACCGCCCGGACCGCCCCGGGCAAATTGCCGCAGATGCTCGAAAGCCTGAATATTGTTTCTCTCGATGAGGTCGACACTAAACCGGCCAGTATCGTCCCGGTTAATCTCACCTACTACCCGATTCGCGCTGCCGAAAACATCGCCTTAAACATAGCCGGCAGGCTGGTCAAGGACATGTCGGAGAGGATGGTGGAAGAGATCATGACCGAGGGCACCATGCTGCTTTCCGGGGTTGATCTCGACATCCGCTTTGGTAAACCGATTCGCATGGCCGACCATCTACAGTCCGAGTGGCGGAACGACGTGGAACAGCACGGCATCAACGGCTTTTCGGTTTCCCCCGAACTGAAGAATATGATGCGCGGCACTGCTTACCGGGTCATGCAGCAGTATATGCACGACATCTACGCCATGACCACGATCAACCACGAGCACCTTTTCGCCGCCTTCCTCAGGATGTACCCTTTTCGCGGCATCAGGGAGATGGAGTTCAAGCGGCGGATCTTTTACGCCGCCTCATTGGTTACCGGCAAAGAAGACGGCCGGGATGTCTTTTTTCTCCACCGCTCTCTTCAGGAAAATCAAGCCCACCTGCTTACCGACGATCGCTATCATAAGTACGCCAACTTTCTGAAACTGGCCGAGGAAAAAGGCATTGTCTCCAGGGCTGGAGGAGAACTGGTCTGTGATCGGTGCCGATTGTCAGGGCCTCTCAGCGTCCATCGGGGGCGGATCGACAATCCGCTTGAAGTCATGGCCAATGAGGTCGAGCCCCTGCAAAAGCTCAGCACTCTGTTGCGGCGTTTGGCCTGGATGCCTTCACCGGTGGTACGGATTGCCATTCTTCGCTATCTGTTGCGGAGCGAAAAGACCCGGTATGATGAGGCGTGTCGGCTGTTTGCCCGGCCACCCGGCGCTGAAAAAATGCCCGGCGAGCAGTCGTTTCTCCTGCCCTCCTTTCGCCGTCGGATGGGAGTGGTGCTGGTGCACAGTTATCTCGCCATGCCCGAAGAGGTACGGGCCCTGGCCGGATACCTGCGGCGGCGCGGGATCTGGGTTTTTGCGCCGCGCTTGCCGGGCCATGGCACCGTCGCCGAGGATCTCGCCACCCGCAAGCACCGGGAATGGGTGGAGGCGGTGGAGAACGGTTTCGTGTTGATGAGCATGCTTTGTGACCGGGTGGTCCTCGGTGGCATAGCCTTCGGCGGCAGTCTGGTGCTTGATCTGGCATCCCGGGTCGATAATCTGGCCGGGGTCTTTGCCGTCAGCCCGCCTTTTGGCCTCCGGGATTATTCGAGCAGGATCATGCCGGCAACGGATGTCTGGAATAGGCTCCTCAATACGATGAAACGGAGCGAAAAAAATATCGATTATCTCGACTTTCCCAGTGGCGCAGTCAAGGGGAACTACACCCGCAATCCGGTTTCCGGGGTGAAGGAGGTCGGCGACTTTCTCGAATCCATTGAGCAGAGATACAGCGCCATCAGTAAACCGGCACTCATCTTCCAGGCGGACAAAAATCCCGTTGTTGATCCAGAGGGCACCCAACAGCTCTTTGCCAAAATCGGTTCGGCCAGGAAGGAATTTTGCCTGCTTGGCGACGACCGGCATATCCTTATCAACGGTGCCGGCGCGGTGAAGGTATTTAAGAAAATCAGTTCGTTTATCGATGAGTTGTAGCAATGGTGACGGCAATGAGCCCAGACATACGGGATGAAAGAAGTCAGTGGCTCTGGCCGGAATACTACCAGGCCTTCCCCGCCTTTTCCGAAAAGACGGTGCGGAAGGGCTGCCATCCCCGGAAGATGGTACATCCGGGTGGCGCCGACCAGGCGGTGGTGCTGGTCCATGGCCTCAGCGATTCACCCTACTTTATGGCAGCCATCGGCGAGTATTTCCATGCCACCTTGGGTTATGATGTATACATCCCCCTGCTGCAGTGTCACGGCCTGAAATGCCCGGAGAGAATGGTTGGAGTATCGCTTACCGAATGGCAGAAAAACGTCCGGTTCGCCATTGTCTCGGCAACCGCTACGGCACGGCGGGTCTCCATCGGCGGACTGTCGACGGGCGGCGCCCTTGGCTACCTCTTTGCCTGCATGGAGCCGGCGATTAACGGCGATCTGTATCTTTTCTCGGCGGCCCTCGGCTTGTCGGCCTGGCCTTTCGGCATCCCTGGCCGGTTCAAGGAATGGTTGCTGCGCCGGCAGTGGATCGGCCGGCTCGACACCTCCCGGCCGATGGTAGGCAACCATCCCTATCGCTACGACCGGATCAGTCTCAACAGCGCTGCCGAACTGGCAGTGTTGATAGGGCAAATTAAGGCAATGCCCTGCCGGTTTGCCGATTCGGACAAACCGGACCGGAGGATCTTTGCCGCCTGGAGTGAATGTGATACGGTGGTTAGTCTCGATAAGATACGGAATTTGCAGAAGCAAATCCCTGCCGGCCGTTTCCGGTCATTTATAATCTCCGCAGCCGATCGGGTCGATCATGCCTGTGTGGTGCTGCGGGAACCGATCTACGGCCTTCTCGATCCCCCCGGTTCGCCACCCTTGGAAAAAGCCAATCCACGCTTTGCCGAGATGCTTGCCGCCGTCGACCGTTTTGCCCGCGGCAATTGAGATGACCTTCAAACCAATACTGTGCGTCCCGTACTCCTATATTTGCCTGATTTTACGACTTCATTTCTCGGGTCGGAGATTGGATTGAGATTTTTACGGGATTAAGGTAGGGTAGTTACTTTCTTGTATGGAGAAGAATACGGAAGGCATGGCTGCCCCGGGATTTCCGAGTGGAACCGGGCAAAGGGAAACATCATCTATCACCTCAGACAACACGGGGAAGAATACGGCAATGGCCAAGACAATCTTAATTACCGGTGCAACCTCGGGATTCGGCAAGGCATGCGCCGAACTGTTTTCCAAAAACGGCTGGAAGATGGTCCTTACCGGCCGACGAAGTGACCGCTTGGTTGAGCTGCAGGAAAAACTCGGGCCAGAACGCGTGCATGTCGCGGTTTTTGATGTCCGTGACCGCCAGCAGACACAAGACATGATGGCGGCATTGCCGGAGGGATTCCAGGATATCGACATCCTCCTCAATAATGCCGGGCTGGCCCTGGGCCTTGGCCCAGCCCAAACGAGTGATCTCGATCAATGGGAAACCATGGTCGATACCAATATTAAAGGCCTCCTGTATATGACCAGATTGATCCTGCCTGGCATGGTCGCCCGGGGCAAGGGGCATGTCATCAATATCGGCTCAGTCGCAGCTTCGTGGCCCTATCCGGGAGGCAATGCCTACGGGGCGACCAAGGCCTTCGTTCAGCAGTTTTCAAGAAATCTCCGGTCCGATCTGCATGGCACGGGGGTCAGGGTGACCAACATTGAGCCGGGGCTGGCCGAAAGCGAATTTTCCGTTGTCCGTTTTAGTGGCGACACGGAGAAGGCCGCCAAGGTTTATGAGGGAACGCAGCCGCTCACTCCGGTCGATATTGCCGAGATTATCTACTGGACGGCCAGCCGGCCGGCTCATGTAAATATTAATTGTGTCGAGGTAATGCCGGTTTGCCAGAGCTGGGAGGGTTTAGCCGTCAGTCGAAAGAAGGGGCCCGCCACCAAATAAAGCTGAGTTACGCAGCTGGTCTGCTCATACCAAAAACAGCGGAAAGAGCCGTAACGAGGATCGACGGGAAGGGTAAAGGGTCTTCGCGAACATCGGGATGAAGAGGAAATGTTATGAAAAAATTGTTGGTGCTGCCGGTGCTGGGACTGGTTTTACTTATGCCGGCAATCGTCTTTGCCGGTAATGAATTATTATGGGAAAAGCAGTTGCCCTTTAAGGCTGCGACAATCAACTATGTGATTAAGGGGATGGAGGAGGGAAAGGAAACTCTCTATATCCGCGATAACGGCAGGGAGCGGGCAACCTATCGGGAAACGATCTCGAATGTCATGGGCATGAAAATGGCCAACTCCACCATTACTATTAAAAATCCTGATTATATCTATACCTATGATCTCCAGAAGCAACAGGGCTTTAAGGGGGTCAATCCGCAGAAGTATATGATCGAGGCATACAATAAACTGTCCAAGGCTGAGCAGGAGAAGGTCCGGGAAAACGCCCAAAAAATGGGTGCCGCCTATACCGAAGGCATGGGCGGGACACTGCAGCCGAACGCCCTGGAGATCCTCGGCTATAGCTGCGACAAGGTGGAAATTCTCGGTGGGTCTTCCACTTATTTGATTCACGATACCGATATTACCCTCAAGACCGAGATGAATATGATGGGTATGAGCATGACTATGGTCGCCGAATCAGTTGCCAAAGACAAAGCTGATGATAAGTTCTTTGAGCATCCCGTGGGGATCGTGGCGGAGGTCGATGCCCAGTCGGACGAAATGGCCAAGAATATGGCGACCCAGGCTATTGCGATGCTGAAGGACCCTGAAGACCCCAAAACTACTGCGATGATGCCGCCGAAGGCAGCCACCGGCGGTAAAAAGCAGATGTCGAAGGAAGAACAGGAGCAGATGGTGCAGCAGATGGAGCAGATGATGAAAGGGTTGCAAGGAAAAACCGCGAAATAAGAGATCTATTGCTCTGAAATCTGCAGCCGGCGGCAGAAACCGGGCCTGCTGAAAGGTCTTAAGACGCACCGACCAAGAAAGATTATTCGTATGGAAAAATCTGTTGACACCCTTTTCTCCGCGGTATATAGTGCCCGCCTACGCTGTTTCGGCAGGGGGAGAGACCGGGTTTTTGGTCCAAAACCTGTTGAATATACGTCTAATCCTCGGTAGCTCAGTCGGTAGAGCAGGTGGCTGTTAACCACCTTGTCGGCGGTTCGAGTCCGTCCCGGGGAGCCAGAATTCAGAGGCTCGATTTCCCCAAAATCGAGCCTTTTTCAATATAGTCGGGGCGTAGCGCAGCCTGGTTAGCGCGCCTGCCTTGGGAGCAGGAGGTCGCAGGTTCGAATCCTGCCGCCCCGACCACTTGATTTAAAAAGGGTTTACGGTTTTCGCCGTAAACCCTTTTTTTGTTTCGCTGAACGGTGAGGGGCGCAACTTTGGGTCTACGTCAAAGAAGGGGGATGACTTATTCTGGTGGCCAAGATCGATCAAATTTCCAGTCTACTTACCCGCACAAAATTCTTACTCGCAATCGATAATTTTCAAAGTTTCTAAAACCGTATGCTCGCCGCTGAATAAGCTTCATTTTCCGGTGAAAGCCTTCGAGGATGCCATTGCTCTTAAAATAGCGAAACATGCGGGCAATGGGATTCAACCAGCTCGTTAGGCTCCTTCCCAGAGTTTTCATAGGCCTGAAATGACTTTCTTTTAGCAGTTCAATTTTCTCAAGCAAATCACCGAGCAGTTTTCTGCAAGCGGTTGAATTCTTCCCCTTGTTTCTACACAATTCAGCAAGATCCTGGCAGAAAATCCAGATACTCTTGATTGCAGGTTGCTGCTCAAAGTATCTTTCAAGTTTTTCTCTTTTCTGCGCAGTCAGTTTTTCTCGCCTGATACACATGATTCTGACCAAACCACCTCACCCCCATGCAAGGTTTTCTTCATCGATGATTTTACAAGTCTTTGAAAAGTGGTGATTGATAAGCTTGATAACATGAAATCTATCGGTAACTATCTTGGCGTTTGGAAACCATTTCTTCACCATTTTTCGATAAGGCGCATGCATGTCCATGCAGACCATCTTCACCCTTTTACGGCCTTGAAGTGATTTGAGAAAAGGTTGTAACTCAGCCTCACTGCGTCCTGGTGCTACATCGAAGATGCTGTGTCTTGCAAGATTGCAAAATGTTGTTACGAAGCCGATTTTCTTGCTGAAACGATGTTCGTCAATTCCCAGAATTGTAGGGCATAGGCGTTCGCTTTGGTGGCTGATTTTCTGCACAACCATCTGATGATAAAATCGTTCTACGGTTGCCACACTGATGCCACTTTCAGAAGTAGCATCCCGGTTTGAATACCCTCGCCTGCATATATTAAACACTGTACTTTTCAGTGGTTCAGTCGATCTGCCCCACTTTTTGATACCATGCATCCGGCTATTGAAATATCTGCCGCATTGTTTGCAGTGGAATTTGTGACAACGTACATGCAGTGTAACAGGGTGGCCTTGGCTGCGGGATGCTTTTGATTTCCCGCCAGAAACTAGCCTTTATCCGTTGATCAAAGCTGCCACATTCCGGGCATTGTGTTCCTTTACCGTAAGCGACTTCAAGTCGAGTCGGCCGCAGGGCAATTACTCTTTTTATTGAAAAGTCTGACAAACCGGTTAATAGTCTCTCCATAAATTGATTTCCTTTCTTTGGTCGGAAATTTGATCAATTTATGAGGCATACCAAAACGTTTTGGTATGCCTTTTTTATGGCTGGGATTTTTCCATCCCCTTTCTTTGAGGAAGAGCCCATACCCTAATCGCCATCTTTTAGATTCTCTTCAAGTATTTCCCATTTGTCAGATCACTCGGCTTTGTCCGAACAAACCTGATACGACAATAGGTGGAGTGCCATAATCCAACAAGATACACTTTGAATTCGAATACAGTCTATTTGAGGCCTCTTGGCATTAAACCGACAAATAACGATAGCCAATCGACTTTTCTTTGAATGTTATACGAATAAAAGGTTATAAACCACTGTTTGCTGAGAGATAACAAGCAGTCCTTCTTTCCTCAATAGACAGGGAGGCGGATGAATAGCCAGCAGCATGATTTAAATATGGATCCGCGCGTCATCGAGTCGGAACTCTATCGCTCGTCAAACGGAAAAGCTGGTATGAAAGAACCATGCCGTAAAGGGACTGCCTGGGGAAAAAGGTGGAAATACTCGCTTCGAGCCAAGGTGTCTCTGCTCTTTCTGGCTCTCACCCTCATGCCGCTGTTGATCATTGGCTATTTTTCTCATGTCTATGCCGAGCAGCTTCTCATTAAGATGGTGGTGCGCCAGCTGGAAAATGTGGCTGAAGACAAAGTATCGCTTCTGACCGCCTGGCTCGAGGAGCGCAGAGCAGACATGTCGATGGTGGCCGAAACGTCTCTGGTGGTAACCATGGACTCCATCCGGATTAACCCTTATCTCGATCTGATCAGGGAAAAGTACGATGTCTACAGAGAGCTGGTGGTGGTTTCCGGGACAGGAAAAATCATTGCCGCCAGCCCCCCAAACCCGGCAGACAGGACTCGGGTTTGGGATTCCAGGTACCAGGTCCGGGAGAATTTATACGTTTCCGACATTACCTATGCAAGCGATGAAGAAGAGTCTTTTTTTCTCATTGGTGCGCCTGTCCCAGCCACGAACGACGTTTCTGCCGGCATGGTTTACGGACGGGTGGGTACCGATAAAATAATCAATTCCATTCTCAAAGTATCTCTCGGCGCTACTGGGGAATGTTATCTCGTCGACCGGGAAGGCCGATTCCTGGCTCACAAGGAGCCCCGCCGGATTCTTACGGAAAACATTTCCCAGTCCGAGAGTTTTCGCAAGATTTTCGAAAAATCAGAACGTGCCGGCGCCTATCTTGACTATCGCGGAATCGAAGTCCTGGGCACTTCGCTTCAGGTTGGCGATACGAACTGGTATATCGTGGTTGAGCAGGATCGGGACGAGGCCTTTGCTGCCGCTGACAGGCTTAAGGGACTGCTTTGGCTTGCCTTCTTTCTCTGTATAGTGAGCGCCTTTTTTTTCGCTTCGATGATCAGTTCTCATATCGTCGCCCCCATTAGAAAGCTGAGCCTTTATGCGGCGCGGGTCGCCGACAGCAGATTTGACGAATCGCTTGAGAAAAGCGGGCGTCACGACGAAATCGGCACCCTTTTTTATTCTGTTACGGACATGGCAACGCGTCTGAGAGAGCGGCATCTCCAGTTGGAAGAGAAGGTCGGGCAGCAGGAAGCGGAGCTGAAAGAGACCGACTTGATGCTGCAGAAAACCCGGTTGATGGCCGAACGATCGGAAAAGTTTGCCGCCATGGGCCGCATGGGTGCGGCTGTTGCCCATGAAATCAGGACCCCGTTGACGTCCATCAAGCTCTTTCTGGAATCCGTTCAAGACGAAGTCAGCATATCCGCCGAGTTCGAGGAAGATTTTACGATCGCCATGAACCAGATCGGTCGTATCGAGGGCACCGTCAATCGCTTTCTCGATTTTGCCAAACCGCAGGATCTGGTTTTTGCCGATATTGATTTGAAGACTTTTTTGGTCAACCTCCTAACCATGGTACGGCCCCAGATCAATCGGCAGGAGTGTGTTCTATCAGTTTCAGTCGACGACCGGCTTCCCACCATTATCGGAGATCGAAAGCTGTTAGCCGAAGCGTTGATTAACGTGCTTGTCAATGCCCTGGACGCCCTGCCTGTGCATGGCACCTTGTCCGTATCGGCGAAGCAGGATACCTGCGTCATTGACGGGCGGGAGATCTCCTGCGTCCGAATTGATATCGCCGATACCGGTCAGGGTATCGCAACGGACCATATGAACAAGATCTTTGAACCGTTTTTTACCACCAAGACGACTGGAACCGGCCTTGGTCTGCCATTGGTGCTCACCACGATTCGTAACCACGGCGGGGTAGTCCGGGTAACCAGCAATATCGGCCAAGGGACGGTATTCTCTATTTTCCTGCCGGTGTCTGCAGATACCATTTCGAGCTGAAGA
The DNA here is from genome assembly GCA_030247675.1 of Desulforhopalus sp. Classification (NCBI taxonomy): domain Bacteria; kingdom Pseudomonadati; phylum Thermodesulfobacteriota; class Desulfobulbia; order Desulfobulbales; family Desulfocapsaceae; genus Desulforhopalus; species Desulforhopalus sp. The sequence continues at coordinate 151,166 of JAOTRX010000003.1, forward strand.
TATGGAAAAGATAGTAGTGATCGATGACGATGGGGGCCTGCTTCACTTTCTGAGCCGCTTTTTTATTCGGAAAGGCTATGCTGTCACTGCCTGTGAGAACGCCAAGACCGCTCTCGATGCCATCTCCAAGGAAACCTTCGATCTGGTAATGCTCGACTATAAAATGCCGGATATCAACGGTTTGGACGCCTTGGTTGAAATCAAGAAGATCGACAGCAAGACCCCGGTGATCCTGATGACCGCCTACGGCACAATGGATCTTGCCATAGAAGCCATGAAACGCGGCGCCTATGACTACCTGGTAAAGCCGTTCGATCAAAACGATCTCACCCGGATTGTCGGTGAAGCCCTGGCCGTCAATCGCCAGATGAAGGATGTGGTGGTTTTTCCGTCTTCCGCCCCGGAGCATTTGACTTTTGCCTCGCCCCAGCGCTCATCACAGATCATAGGCAATAGCCGCAAGATGCAGGAAATTTACAAGCTTATCGGCCAGGTCGCGGAAAATAACGTGGCTGTTTTCATTACCGGGGAAAGCGGTACTGGAAAAGAACTGGCGGCCAGGGCCATTTATCATCACAGCAGTCGCAAGGATAAGCCGTTCATCGCCATCAACTGTGCAGCCATCCCCGAGGCGCTTTTTGAGAGTGAACTTTTTGGACACGAAAGGGGCGCTTTTACCGGAGCGGAGCGCACCGTCATTGGCAAGATCGAACGCTGTCACCAAGGGACCCTGTTTCTCGACGAGATCACCGAAATGTCGATGCCTTTACAGGCGAAATTATTGCGGGCGATTCAAGAAAAAGAAATCGAACGGGTCGGTGGCAACCGGGTTATTCCGGTGGATGTTCGAATTCTTGCTGCCACCAACAGGGATATCGAAAAAGAAGTAGAAGACGGCAGGTTCAGGGAAGACCTGTACTGGCGACTGAAGGTCATCTCGTTGCATATTCCTCCGTTGCGGGAACGGACGGAAGATCTTCCTGCTCTGGTTGGATATTTTCTGGAACGGTTTTGTCGCGAATATAAGCGAGAGCAGTGCTTTCTCAAAGAGGGCACGATACTCAAACTCACGGCCTATTCGTGGCCAGGCAATGTCCGCGAACTGGAAAATTGGCTGCGTCGGGCTGTGTTGTTGTCCGCAGGAAATCTCATAGATGACAAAGATCTGCCGATCCAGGTATCGGAGGATGAAAATCGCCCAATACCGGTGCGGGGCCATCTCCTGGAACGGCTGCGGAACGAGCTGGAACTGATTGTTCCCGCCTTGCTCCGACTGGGTGTCCCAAATGTCCACATCGACATCATTGAAATGGTGGAAAACGTTCTTCTTGATGCTGCATTGCGACAATGCGGCGACAATCAGGTTCAGGCGGCCAGACTGCTTGGGGTCAGCAGAAACACCCTGCGTCTTCGCTTGAAAAAGCTGCAAGAGCCACAAACCGCAGAACCTCAGAAGAGCTGACAGCTCTTCTCCTGTTTATCTTCTGCACAATAAACGATATGCTGTGCAGATTCGATACAGCCCTGCCATACTTCCGCAAATCGACCGCAATAGCTCTTTACCCGTTTTACGGCCTCTTCAAGGTGTGCCGGGGGTGGTTAGCAGTTTTGTTGGATACCCCATTCAAACGATTCCCCCTCCTCTCTCTCTTGTTTGGTTTTCTCTCATTATTTCAATTATTTATTTTAATTTTTTGGGGTCGGTTGAGATGGCATGAGCTTTGCTATCAAAGATTCCAGTTGAAGGTCATGTGGTCATGTTTACCGAGTTGATTCAACAAAAGGAGATCTTCTCATGCAGAGATACCACACCAATGAAAGGGATGAAACGGAAGCTGCAACACCGTCGGAGCCGCAAAAAGAGCAATTGGATCACCACGGAATCCTGGCCAGTGAAAGAATTGATGAAGTTCTCATGCTCTGCGATCGGAACCATCCGCTTTATGAACAGGTTTCCAGTTTTAGTGTCGCCCTCTATGTTCTCGGTTTTTTTGATTGTTCCGATTTCATGTCCTTTCATGACGTGTTGGTTTTTGAAGCAGCGGAGATTCTGCGGGAAGAGTATTCGCCCGTAGATTTCGACGACATTGAAGATGATTATCGCCTTTCAAAGTCGAGAGAACGGTATCTTCTGGTGGTTGGCGACCCGCTGTTTCCTGTTCATTTTGCGGTCCTTGTCAATAAGGGCGCGATACGCCCGTACTTTTCAAAGCTGCCGTTATTTGGTGCCGGCTATGACAGTCTTGAAGAACTCGTGACGGAATTTTGCGGCAAGGAGGGGGTAAAGTCTGAGGATTTTCACTATTACCGAAAATCCAGCCCGAAAAGTTCCTTCCGTTTCCCCACTGGTATTATCTATATCGTCAACAAATAACCACAATTCACCATGCATCATGGTGACAGGAGGAGAATGTATGTCAGTTATTGAGAAGGTCATTGCCAAGGTCAAACAACTCGATCCCGATCAACATGAATTTCACCAGGCGGTGACTGAGGTTATGGAAACGCTGGAACCGACAGTGGAGCGGCACCCGGAGTTCGTCAAGGCTGGTATCTACGAGAGAATTGTCGAACCGGAACGATCCGTTACCTTTCGGGTTCCATGGGTCGATGACAAGGGCCAGGTAGTTGTCAATCGGGGGTTCCGCGTCCAGTTCAACAATGCTATCGGCCCTTTTAAAGGAGGTATCCGCTTTCATGCGTCGGTCAACCTCTCCATTATCAAATTCCTGGGCTTTGAGCAGATATTTAAAAACTCACTGACCACGTTGCCCATGGGTGGAGGCAAAGGCGGGTCCGATTTTGATCCCAAAGGGAAATCCGACGGAGAGATCATGCGCTTCTGCCAGGCCTTCATGCGCGAGCTGTTCCGTCATATAGGCCCGGAAACCGATGTTCCGGCCGGTGACATCGGGGTTGGCGGTCGGGAAATCGGTTATCTGTTCGGTTACTACAAGAAGATCAACAATGAACATACCGGGGTGTTGACCGGCAAGAGCCTCGAATATGGCGGCAGTCTCATCCGGCCGGAGGCAACCGGCTACGGCACGGTATATTTCGCCGCCGAAATGCTGGCAACCAGGGGGCTCGATCTCAGGGGTAAAGTGGTGGCGGTGAGCGGGGCGGGCAACGTCGCCCAATACGCCATTGAAAAAATCAATCAGGTGGGCGGCCGGGTTATCTCGGTGTGCGATTCGAACGCCACTATCATCGACGAACAAGGAATCGATCAAGACAAATGCAACTACTTGATGGAACTGAAAAACATCCGGCGCGGCAGGGTGAGTGAATATGCCGACAAATATAAAGCGCTTTGCGTCGAAGGGAAGAATGTCTGGGATGTGCTCCGGGAACAGGGCATTAAAGTAGATATCGCCTTGCCTTGCGCCACCCAGAATGAGCTCGATGTGCAAAACGCCAAGGCGTTGGTGGACAACGGCTGCATCTGCGTGGCCGAGGGGGCGAATATGCCGTCAACGCCGGAGGCTGTCAGGATTTTCCGGGAGTACAACCTTCTCTATGGCCCGGGAAAGGCGGCCAATGCAGGTGGTGTTGCCACCTCGGGCCTGGAAATGAGCCAGAACAGCCTCAAGCTTTCCTGGACTCGGGAAGAGGTCGATGCCCGGCTGTTGATCATCATGAAAAGCATTCATAAATCCTGCCTGGATGCAGCGGCAGCCTACGGCAAGAAGGGCGATTATGTCATGGGTGCCAATATCGCCGGGTTCACCAAGGTGGCTAAAGCCATGTTGGCCTATGGGGTGGTTTAGCCGTGCTGGTTAACGGAATAATTTCCTTTCAGCTGTGGCATTAAAGGGGGTTTGAACCGGGGATCGGCAAACAGAAGTAACGCGTCCTGTTTGCCGCAACATGGTTCAGTCCCCTTTTGTTATCCGTCAGCTGCTATCGCTGGTTTTTTCCGATTTGAGATAACATAACACCTGCTGGGATTCGACGTCCGAATGTATGATCAATCCAGTCTCACGAACCTCGGCCACCTTGACCACAGGGGCCAGGTATCCATCCGCCGGACTGATGGCCGCCAGCCGGTTGGGCAGAGACAGCAACCAGGGGCTGTTGAAATGTACATCCGCTTGTTCCGGATAAATGGCCATATAAAAGATCTTGGTTTCGATGAGATCATGGAAAAAATGGGTGCCGAACGATAGATCCGGGATCAGACTGCCATGCCGGTAGCTGATTTCCGCCATCGCCGTGATGTGGTTGATCTCTGAAAAATGGACGGGCACCCCCATCGCCGGGGTTTGTGTTCCCCACCGGCCAGGGCCGAGCAGCAAGGTTGGGTTTCCTTCCCGATCAACAATGCTCCGGTTCAGCTTGCCGATCAGGCGGGCAACGCTGTATTTCTCCGAAAGTGAAAGCTGAATGTACTGTTCCGGATCGACGAAAATGATCAGCGCGATCGGCTGGATGATATTGCCGCCGATGAACCGGCCGTCCATGCGAACAAAAACGTCCGCGGTGGGAATCGCATCAGGCAGGGGACTTCCGGCACTCATGCCGATGGTCTGAAACGGGCGGCACTGCAGTAGGTTGAGCTGGATCTCTCCGACCTGATTAAAGTTGACGGTAAATTCAATATCCACTGGATGGCGGTAGACCTGTTTCAAACGATAAAGGAGCGAACGCATGATCTCAATGAACGGGGTTGTCGTCAGGAACGGATCAAATGTCAGAATCCGCTGGTCTCTTTCCGGCAATCCCATGTCCCGTTGAGCCTGCAAGGCCTCCGTGTCACGAACAGTCAGCAGATCAATATTTGCCGAGACACTTTGTTCCAACATTGCCTCAAAGGTAACGCTTTCAATGCGGTTTTCCTTGAGATTCAAGACGTCGACATAGTGTTGGGAAAATCTTCGAATATCCTTCATGTCGGACAGCGGCTTGACTAACGGGTCATCGAGAGCAATGATCCTCGGATAATCGTTTTCCACCCGGTCGACCGCCCGTGTACCTAAACCATAGACTAGACGTACCATACCCGCCTGCGGGTCCATGCCTTTTTTCCAGACGAACGGATTGTGCGACAGTCCAACTCCGGCCATCTCCGGGAAGAAACAATCTTTTTGATAGGCTCCCGATACCCGCTGGACGAGCAGGGCCATCTGCTCGTCCAGCTGATCGAGGCCCCGCTGGAGGCGGTAGGCAAGGGCATCCTCATTCATGATACTTGCGAAAATATGGCGAACCGTTGTCTCGAAGATTTCGTAGCGCTTTTCCGGTGGGCCCTGGTTGACACAAAAACAGCTTTCATATTTGCCGGCGAAGGCGCTTCCGAATGCGTCTTCAAGCAGGCTGGAGGAGCGGACGATAATCGGCGACTGGCCGAAATACTCGAGCATCAGCTTAAATTGTTCATTGATCTCGTCGGGAAAGACTCCGGTCAACAGGCGTTGACGCAGCTCTGCCCCACGTTCGAAATAACCTTCCCGCGTCTTATGGGCCATGAAAAGCTTCCACCAGCCGTTTTGGACGATGTAGCTGTAAAATATGTCGGAACCGATATAGAAGGAATCATGTTGTTCCAGGACATCGTTCCAGTCGTGGCCGGAGTCGCCGGCGAGGATTTTGCGCGCCAACAGCATTCCCACCGATTTACCGCCGATGAATCCGGTACCGATCAGGCGCACCTTGATCCGCAGCAGATCATCCAGGGTCAGATGCTCCCTGATCAGCGACAGCAGCTCCTTGTTTCTGGTGAGCAACAGGCGGCTAAGCTGTTCCACCATGTCCTGCTTTTCCTCATCCGGCGCCTCCGAGGCGTTGAGGGCTCCAGCTTGGATGAAGAGGTGGTCCCAATAATCGAGATGGCGATGAGCAATACCGGCCTTGTGACGGAAGAGATGGCTGAACAATTCGGAGGCATCGACACTGTTGATCACCGGATCAAGATTGTCCTTCCGCTTGATATGCGGGAAAAACATGGTAGGTGAATAGCGATGCTGGACTTTTATCGGATGTATGCAGATTCGCCCCTTGTAGTTGTAAACATCAATGAGCACCTGGGTGATCTCCCTGATCCGGGCAATTACCTTGAAGGAGTGGCGGTCGCGAAGGATGGCGAAATAGGCGATGGTATTCAGTTCATAGAGATAGGGGCAAGTGATGGAAAAAAAATCGCCGATCATCAGATCCGTGGCCCACACATGCAGCAGATCGGACAGGGAATCAAAGACATAGGCGACGTCTCTGCCCTCTTGCGTAATGATACTATGGACTTGCGAGGAAAATGATTCGAAGCCTTGGGCCTCGCTAAGCTGGTAGACCGTTACTTTGTCGCGACGATCCTCCAGCATGGGCAAATGGCGGGCGAAACGGAGATAGACCACCCGCTTATTGTTCGTCAGGGCGCAGTTGACAAAGTCTTTTACCAAACGCTGATAATCGTCTATTGCATCCACCTGCCAGACGACGTTGTCTCCGGGGCGCAGATGGTCGATAATCCGGTCCAGGCTTTCCCAGCCTGTGCTGATCGATGCATGAGAGGCCATAAGACATATCCTTTTCGAGTTGATCTTTTAGGCTCGTTGTATAATAGCTTATCTCCCGGAAAATTGATATGATGTAGGATTTTATTCAGTTCCAAAAAGGTGCTCCCCGGCAGATCTCCATCTCCAGGGGACCTTTTTCCGGCTGATTTTTTTGGTGCCTTACAGTCTATGCCACAAGTGTCCTGTCATATCTTGCTGGCATGCCACTCGATTATCGATTGCTCTTTATGTCTATGGCGCAAACCGAAGCTCGTTCTCCTTTCAGACTATACAGAGATCAGCCGTCCAGATATTTCCACAACTACCATGATGCTATCGCTCTATAGGGTTTCCATTTATCGCCAATTTCTTCAAAAACTGCTGTTTCACCAAATAATGATTTTACCGCTTCAGCAAGCTGGCACATCAATTCTTAGTCAAGCCAACTAGCAGCCGCGGCTCGCCCTGAGTCAACCGCGAAAATTTTAACATCATCTCCATTTGACGATCTTGTGATCGTTTGAATCAAATTGGATGTCAAATCAACAAAAAAGGTGGGGTTTTTAAAGATCGCTGATTCAAGTAACTTTTTAATATTATTTAATAGCGGTAAGTTGCTGAATCGTGTGTTTTGAAGGTGCTGTCCCTTGGAAGCAGGAGGTCGTGTGTTCGAATCATACCGCCCCGACCACTGATTTACAAAAGGTTTACGGTTTTTGCCGTAAACCTTTTTTGCCAAAATTTCTCAGGGGGAAGAGACGAGTGTAATGATGTCAAGGTTTGGAGTATTTCATGCGAATATCGTGAAATGCCGTCAATCTTCCCCCTGTTACGTGATGTTCGTATCGAGCAGTTACTTGAACACTTCGACCCTGTTTCTGCCGGTTTCTTTCGCTTTGTAGAGAGCAGTATCAGCCATTGAAACGAGTTTATCAGCATTGACCGGTTTGTTATCTTGCAGAGAAGATACCCCGATACTTACCGTTACCTGGAGTTCGGTGGTTCCATCGTTGTAAATGAGGCTCTCAGCGGAACTCCGTAATTTTTCGGCAATGAATGTGCTGTCTTTCAAATCGCAACCCTGAAGCAGTATAACGAATTCCTCCCCTCCATATCTTGCGACAACATCGGAGGTCCTTTCGGTGTTCATTAAGATTTTCGAAAACTCTTTAAGAACCAAATCACCATAAGCATGACCGTATTTGTCATTAACTTTCTTGAAATAATCAAGGTCGATGAGGATACAGCCAAGATGTTCACCGGAATATTGGCAATGGGCGAAGCGGGTGGCAAGCTGCGATTGAAAAAAGCCTCTATTGTACACGCCGGTCAGGGCATCATGCTCAGCTTGATATTGAAATTTCAGGTTAAGAAGTTCTAATTCTTTAGTGTACTTACGGTTTCTGAGGTGGGTTACTATCCGCGACCGGAGCTCTTCTTCAATAAAGGGTTTTGGCAGGTAATCACTGGCCCCAGCCTTGAAAATGTTGAGGATGACTTTCTTCTCGGTAATGGAACTGATAAAAAATATTGGAACCTGCTCAAAGGCCTCAATGCTCCTCAGGGTCCTGCATAATTCTACGCCGCTTATTCCCGGCATGATGTAATCGGTGATGATGAGGTCAATGGCGAATTTCTCTTTTTTGACCAATTCCAGCGCTTGTGCACCATCGGAAACCTCGAAGATGTTTTTTAAGCCATGTCTGGAGAGAATGTTGCGGACAATGCGGCTGATAAATGGCGAGTCCTCGACGATCAGTGCCGACATGCCGGTAAACTGTTCGGCGGCATTGAGGATGTTATTGACGGTGCTTAACATCTTGCCGGGAATAAATGGTTTGCTGATGAAATCAATAACTTCAAGTTCGTAACCTTTTTCTCTGTTTTCTATATTGTCATTTGCGGAAACGAAGATTATCGGTAATGCGGCTATGCGTTTCTTTTTTTCATCATCTGAATTGGCACCTGCCCGGATTTTTGCGCAGAGTTCAAGGCCATTCATATGCGGCATATCGATATCGAGTGACAGGAGATCCGGAAGCGGGTCCACCCAGTCAAGCATCGTCAGGGCTTCCTTGCCATTTTTTGCCAGAATGACTTCATAATCTGCGCCGGATAGTTCCCGTTGGATGATTTTCCTGATGGTTGATGAATCATCAACAACCATGATTGATTTGCTTTGCATAGAATTTTTGCTCCGCTTTTTATACTACAAGGGCATACGTTTCGTTTGAGCAGACAGGCTGCTCAACTCAGCTTTAAAGTGGAAATGAACTTTCGGGCGGTTGGTATTGAGGAATCGTCCGGCGCCGGATGACTTTTCCCGGGGGCCTAATACCTTGTGTATTTTGTTCGCCTGTTTGGGTATGATACATCAAATCCGCAGCAAATAACGAGGGAGCCGGAGGCATTTTTCAATATTTCTTCCGGCATTTGATGACATGGCAGGCAACCTACATCTGAAGGCAGGTTTTTCATTGCCAATCGAATGGTAACCGTCAATCAGCCATAAAGGTCCGAGGCCTTGGCCTTTTTTTGCGAAATGGAGCAGAGGGAAGTATTTATGACAAGCCAAGAAGAATTCCTGAGGGAACAGATAGAGAGGATCAAGATCATTTTGGCGGAATCTCAGGATAATCTTGATAAAAATCCGGATAATTACAGTGCTAGGCTACTGCTGATGACTACCGAGAACTACCTGGCTGATCTGGTGGTCCAACTCGACAGGTTGAGGTCCGACCAATGAGGCGCAGCGACACCAGGAATGTGAAGGTTCACCGGTGCTCTTGATCCTTTTCGGCATCGAGGTACCATTCTTCTTTCCCATATAAAACCTTGACGCATTCCGGGCAGATGCCGTGGCTGAATGACGCATCGGAATGTTCCTGTATATAGACTTCAACCTGGTTCCAATAGCCTTTATCGTCACGGATTTTCTTGCAGTTGGCACAGATCGGCAGCATTCCCTTGAGTTGTCTGACGTTTGCAAGGGCTTCTTCGGTTTTCCGGTTCTCTTCAATTAAACTTCGGGTATATGTTTCAATCTTTTGTTCATGGGATTGAATCATTTTACGGATCAGTTTCTCAAAAGTTACCAGGATGGCAACAGAGAGCAGCAAGGCAATGCCAACAACGATACTTGTAATAATGATTTGCCTTTTGAAGGTTGTGCGCATCTTGCTGCTTTCAGCTGCCACCAGCTGGTCAATGTCATCAAGGTACACACCAGTGGCCACAACCCAGTTGAAAGGCTCATAGAGTTTGGCAAACGTCATCTTGTGGGCGATTGTATCGGAACCGAGCTTCTTGAAATAATAGTCGAAATACAGTTCCCCTTTGCTCTTTATCCCATTTAATTCGGTCTCATAGGGATGATTTCCCTTGATATCGGTGGTCTTGGTGGAAAGCCAGGACCCTTCCGTTTCCGGCATGTTGGGATGGATTTGTCTGATGGCGTATTTGTCGCCTCCCTGATAATCGACAATACGGTTGACCCAAATATAGCCATCGTCAATGAGGCGTAAGTTGCGAATGTGGGTGCTGATGCGCTGTATGGCTATCTCGTCAATTTGTTGTTGAGAGAGGGTGCTGGACTCATGAGCACTTTGAGCAAGCTTTCTCTCGGAGTCGATGAGAAAGATCGTCCGGTTTACCGCGTCACTCAGAAAGCGCTTTTTTTCATTAATGATTCCGGTGGAGAGTTGCTCAACCTTGATTTGGTACTCTTTGTTTAAACTTTCTGTAAAAACAAGGCCTAGGGTAATGGCAATCAATAAAATCGATGATACCGAGCCGAAATAAAAAAGCGTTCGAATCTTGTCTTTTTCCACTTGAATCATTGCATCACACTCTTGGTATTGATCACAACAGGCCCCCAATTCGCCCAAGGGGAGGGGATAGTACCTGCTGCAAATCGGATTGTAGTGTAGTAATGGTATCTGAAAAAAGGGGAAATGATAATTTAAAAAGGCGCGTCGAGCGGCTTACCTGCACAAATGAAAGGTATGCCCTTGCGGTATAAGCCAAGCCGGTCGAGGTGGCTCTTTTGGGCACCGACCACCCACTTCTATTAAGGATCAAAATGAAAAAAACCTTCACATTAACCGACCCAAAAATCAGAAAAGACAGACTTGTCGAGGCAGTTCGGCATGATATCAAAAAATATATAAAGAGAGAGCGGAACAAGAAACTGCCGGAAGGAGTGGACTTTTGGGATTTCGACTGCAGATTTGGTCAGACAGAGGAGGAGGCAAAGGAGATCCATCTGTCTGAAATCACCAAGTCAATTGATAAGATCGTGGAGCTGCAGTTAGACTCTTTTTATCTGGAGATTCTCGCCAAACCTGGGCATAGAACAAAAAAGCCCAAGGAGACTCCTTGATCTGCTAAGATTAGCCGCCGGCAGAGGCCTTGAGAAAGGTGCCGTTGCGGTATTCCTGGAAGGCCTGCAGGAGTTCTTCCGCGGTATTCATGACGATTGGTCCCTGCCAGGCGATGGGCTCGCGCAGGGGTTTACCGGCGATAAAGAGGAAGCGCAGACCGTGGTTGCCGGCAGTGACGACGATTTCCTCGCCGTCGGAGAAGGTGACCAGGGTGGTGTTGCCGCACTCGCTTGCCGCATCCGGGGCGAAGCGGCCAAAGCCGTCGATGACGTAGGCCATGGCGGTATAGCCAGGGCGGGTTGGATGGTTGATGCTACCGCCGGCGGGCAGGGTGATGTCGAGATACTCGGGGTCGGTGCTGATATCGGTGACCGGTCCGCGGGTGTCGCCGACCCGGCCGCAGATGATCTTGATCCTTGCCCCCGATGGTAGCTGCACCTCGGGAATCTCCCCGGCGGTGATACCGCGGTAGCGGGGCGGGCACATCTTTTCGCTGGCCGGGAGATTCAGCCACAGCTGAAAGCCGTGCATCGCCCCGTTGGCGTCGCCCCGGGGCATCTCCTGGTGGATAATACCGCCGCCGGCGGTCATCCACTGCACGTCGCCACCGGCGATGACTCCGCGATTACCAAGGCTGTCGCCGTGCTCGGCCTCGCCCTTCAGCATATAGGTGATGGTCTCGATGCCGCGGTGGGGATGCCAGGGAAAGCCTTTGAGATAGTGGCTCGGGACATCGGAGCGAAAGTCGTCAAGGAGGAGAAAAGGGTCGGTAAGCTGGGGGCTGTGGAAACCGAAGGCCCTTCGCAGGTGGACGCCCGCGCCTTCAAGGGTGGGGACACTGGTGGTGGTGCCGCTTATCGATCGTATCGTACGCATGCTCTGTTCTCCATGTTTTAGTTGTGTTTCTCACCTTCTCTGGGTGAGGACCTCCAGCACCATCGCGATGTCGGCCTCGGTATGGGCGGCATTGATCTGGAAGCGGATGGTCTCGTTGCCCCTTGGCACCACCGGAAAGGTCAGGCCGACGACGAGGATGCCGGCCTCGAACAGACGCTTCACCAGGTCGTGGGTTCTCAAGGTGTTGCGGATTAGCATCGGCACCACCGGGTGCGGGCCGGGGATGCTTTCAAAACCAAGTCTTTCCAGGCCCGCGCGAAATTGCTGGGTGCGCTGCCGGAGGTTTTCCAGCCGCTTCTGTCCCTCGGCGCCGTCGCAGACATCAAGGGCCGCGGTGGCCGCGGCGCAATCGGCCACCGACAGCGGATTGGTGTAGATATAGGTGTCGGCCTTCTGGCGCACCGCCTCGGCAAGTGTCTCACTGCCGGCGATAAAGCCGCCGTTCACCCCAAAGGCCTTGCCGAAGGTGCCGATGATGATAGCCGGCGTCCTGCCGCAGAATTCCGGGGTCCCCCGGCCGGTTGCCCCGTAGGCGCCGATGCCGTGGGAATCGTCGACAACGGTGACGACTCCGTCCGGGAATTTATGGCAGTAGCGATCGGTGATGGCGCAGATTTCGTTGATAGGGGCGTAGTCGCCGCGCATGCTGAAGATGCCGTCAAAGATCACCACAACCCTGGTTGCCTCCGGCGGCACCATGTCGAGGCAGCGCTCCAGGTCGGCCATATCGTTGTGTTCGTAGATACTTTTGTTGCTGCCGGGCACCCCGGCGATGCGCATCGCCCGGATGATCGAGTTGTGGTTGAGCTGGTCGCCGATCCAATAGGTGGTCCTGTTGCTAAGGGTTAAAGCCAGGCCGCAGTTGGCGGTGTAGGCCGAGTTGAAGATCTTCGCCGCCGCCTTGTCGACAAAGCGGGCGACACGCTCTTCCAGGGCGACATGATAGCTGTAGGTGCCGTCGATGAAGCGCACCGCCCCGGGGCCGACGCCGCAGGCGTGGGTGGCGTTGTCAGCCCTGGCAATAAGCAGCGGGTGGTGGGAAAGGGAAAGGTAGGAGTTGGAATTCATGCGGAGAAAGCGCCCCTTCTCGCCCCGCAGGGAATAGCGTGGCCCGAACTCGCCTGCTGGTGGGTGATAGGCGGCGATGATCCGCTCCGGTGGCTTGGCCCGTCCGTCCGCCTGCAATATTGCCAGTTCCGCCTGTAATGCCTTGTCAAGCTGGTTGTCGGTCATGCTCTTCCCTCTCTGCCCAATTGAGAATAACCTTGCCGGACTTGCCCGAGCGCATCACCGCAAAGGCCTCGGCAAACTCGGTGTAGTGAAAGCGATGGGTGATCAGCGGCGTGATGTCGAGGCCGGTCTGGATCATCGAGGTCATCTTGTACCAGGTCTCGTACATCTCCCGGCCATAGATGCCCTTGATGGTCAGGCCGTTGAAGATCACCGTGTTCCAGTCGATGCTTGTCGCCCCGGGCATGATGCCGAGCATGGCGATCTTGCCGCCGTGGCAGATATTGTCGAGAATGGCTGTAAGGGCCGCGGGGTTGCCGGACATCTCCATGGCCACGTCAAAGCCCTCCTTCATGTGCAGCTCCTTTTGCACCAGGGCAAGATCTTCCCGGCCGGCATCGACCAGGCGCGTCGCCCCGACCCGGGCAGCCAGTGCCAGGCGGTAGGGATTGACATCGGTGACCACCACGTGCCGCGCTCCGCCGTGCTTGGCGATGGCCGCGGCCATGCAGCCGATCGGCCCGGCGCCGGTGATGAGGACGTCTTCGCCGAGGATATCGAAGGACAGGGCGGTGTGCACGGCGTTGCCGAGGGGGTCGAAGCAGGCCAGGACATCGAGGGGGATGGCCGGGTCGCAAAACCAGACATTGGTGACCGGAATGGCCAGGTACTCGGCAAAGGCGCCAGGGCGGTTGACGCCGACGCCGCTGGTCTTCATGCACAGGTGGCGCCGACCGGCCAGGCAATTGCGGCAGTGGCCGCAGACGACATGCCCTTCGCCGGATACCAGATCACCCGGTTTGCAGTCGTGGACATTGTCGCCGACCTGGTCGATTATGCCGACGAACTCATGGCCGATGGCCATCGGCACCGGGATGGTCTTCTGCGCCCAGGCGTCCCAGTTGAAGATATGGACGTCGGTGCCGCAGATGGCGGTGCGGAGAACCTTAATCACCACCTCATTGCTGCCGGGTCTTGGCCTCGGCACCTCTTCCAGCCAGAGGCCCTCCTCCTTCCTTGCTTTGACCAGCGCCTGCATCGTTTGCATCTGCCGCTCCCGAAGAGATGATAGAGAAATAAATGCCGTAGAAAAATGCTATCATAAGGTTTGCGAAATTTGTAGGTGATTTCCTGGATCGTGGGGGCAGGGTCCACCTCGGGGTAATTTGGCTGGTTGCATTGACAGGAGGGGGATTGCGCTTTAATTTTCTCCTTGCATTTCCACCCCGCCGTTTGTGGCGGAGAGGCCGGCCGGCAAGGCCAATCACCATTGCTAACGGAGAAAAGAAAAAATGAGACCCCTGCTGCTTTTGACCGCCGCCGTCCTCCTACTTCTTGGCGGATGTACCCAGGATACCCAGAATAAGTTCGGCCGCGCCGTACAGAACTGGACCGGAACCGATGGCATCCTTGAGGTCTACGCCGGTGATAAATTGGTAAAAAAGTTTATCAAGATCGATAAACTGACGACTGCCACGGCTTCAGCCGGCAAATTGGAACGGCCTTACCGTTTTGGCTACGGTATCCTTGACGCCAATCTCAACGGCGCCGTCGATCCCGGTGAGAAAAAGGTCTACTTCGAGTTCAGCGATTACTCGACATCGTATATTTTCTACGAAAATCCCTGATAATCCCAATCCTGTCGCAAGGGCATACGATTCGTTTGAGCAGACAAGCTGCTCAACTCAGCTTTATACCGCAAGGGCATGAGTTTCGTACAAGCAGGCCAGGTGCTTAACTCAGCTTTATTCCGGCTGGTACGCGTGGAACTGCCGGTTGAGGAGCGTGCCCCATTTTTCGTTATAGGGGTGTACTGCGTGTACCGGCAGGTTTCCTCGCCACAGCGGATAGTCCTTGTTGGCCCAGGTGAAGATTGAACCGCGCAGGTTGCGGACATTGGTAAACCCCAGTTTGCCGAGTTTTTTGGCAAAGGCGGCGGAACGGACACCAACCGAGCAGTAGGCGACGATGGGGGTGTCTTTTGGGTAAGCAATATCCTCCACCCTGGTGATATTGACCGCCTTGGCCAGATGGCTGACCGCGAATTCCTCTTTTTCCCGGACATCGATTAGAACCGGAGGCTGTCCCCTGTCGATGGCGGCCTTCAATTGGTCCACCTCAAGGCTGACGACGTCCGGGTATTGCCGGGCGATGATGCCATAGATGTCTTCCCAGGTCGGTTTACCCCAGGAAAAACCGATGAGCAAGAGGGCGAGTGGCAAGATGTGGCACAGGGCAAGGTATGGTTTCATTGCCGTTGCTCGGGTAATGATAAGTGTCAACAGCCGCAGGAGGACGGGGCCTTGCCGCGGAGCCTGGCGATCCAGTTGTTGATGATATAGGCGGCGCAGCCGCAGCCGTCATCGGGGTTGACATAGATTGCCGCGGTTGGACAGTTTTTTGCGCAGGCGCCGCATTCCATGCAGGCGTTAGCGTCGAGAATCTCCGCCTTGCCGTTTTCTACCCGGAAGATGCGGTGCGGGCAGACGGTCCGGCAATTACCGCAGCCGATGCATTTGTCGACTGCCAAGCGGAGGATAGCGGTGTTGTCTAAGTATCTAAATCCTTTCACATTAGCTCTCCATTATTACGACACGAACGGACCGGCCAGCCAGAGCAGGAAGGCGAGGGTCGTCGAACCGATTTGAAAGGCCAGGCCGTGGCGCATCTCTTTTGCTACCCCGGACAGCGAGGTGAAGGGTGTTGAACCGGTAAAATTCATCGCCAGAAAGGCCGAACAACCACTGACCCAGAGAAAGATTGCCGCCATCTCGCCGCCGTGTATCCCGTGCAGGCCGGCAAGGAGCACGGCTCCGGCCAGTCCGCCGGCCACCGCACCCTTCAGCCAGAACTGGCGAAACGGCAGCCACGGCAGGAGCAGCGGCGTGGCCACCGCCCCGGCAAGGATTGCCGCAAGGGTGGCAATAAGCAGGACAGCGCCGCGGCCAAGGGCCATATCAAACGAGAAAATGTCCGGCGATATTCCCGACAGTAAGAAAAATACCACCGCGGAGATCGCCAGCTGTTTCCAGATCAGGCAGATTTCCAGAGGAATAAGGACCGCCCGTTCGCGCAGGGTAAAGGTGACGGTGCGCATCGCCTCGCTAGCCTCGCCCCGGCGGAGGAATTCCGGCAGATCGGCCGCCAATATCGGCCCGAACCGGCCCCTGAAGCCGCACAGCCGTTTGAGATCATGGGCGGCAACACCGTTGGCCGAGAGCTGGGGCAGGATCAGTTCTCTATGGCTGACGACCTTGTCGAGTTGCGCTCGCTGCACCTGATAGGCGATCTCCTCGGCGGAGAAGGTGCCCTTACCGGCGGCGCACCAGACATTGATACCCCGGGTGTCGATGACCAAGATCCACAGGGCAAGCCCGCCGAGTTCCCGGCGCAGGGCGTCAAAACTGAGCTTGTAGTTGGCGGTAACCAGCACCGGCGACTTGTCATCCGGTTCACCCAGGCAGTAGAGGCCGGGGGTAATCTTATAGTTGTTGCGGGTAAGGCCGGTGCGGGCGCCTATGGTGCCGAGACCATCGCGCAGCGAAAGGGCGGCGGCAACCCGTGGCACGGGACCGGCCGGAGTGTCGATAAAACCCTCGACGAAGGGGAGGATGGCATAACCGGCGCGTTCATTGCCACTGGACCGTGGCGGCGGTTTTGGCCCTCAGCAGGGTGCATCGGGGATTTCCGGTGGTGTCTGGTGCAGGGGCAAAAGCTGGCGCAAGGGGAGTATCTGTTGTTGGAACTGGGTGCTCACACGGTTCTCCGGAAGAATAATTGTCATTGCAAGGGTCAGAAAGAGGGGATGGGCTGCTCGGTGTCCCAGCCCCTCTGGTCATATCCCCATTTATGTAAGCATGGCCAGGCCTTTTGCAAGGTCTTCGCGGAGGTCGTCGCAGTCTTCCAGGCCGATACTGAGGCGGATGATGGTTGTGCCAGCATACCTCGACGGGGTAGAGCGCACGACTTTGGCGGCGGTCAGCAGGCTCTGGTAGCCGCCCCAGCTGTAGCCAAGACGGAACAGAGCCAGCGAGTCGATGAAGGCAGCGAGCTCCGCCTCACTGTAGTCTTTTTTAAAGGTAAAGGCGAAGAGGCCGGAGGCGCCAAGGAAATCCCGCTTCCAGATATGGTGTTCGGGATGACTGGTCAGGGCCGGATGGAGGACCGTATCCACCTGCGGCAAGGTCTGCAGCCAGTTGGCAAGACTGAGGGCCGACTGTTCGTGCTGGCTTAGCCTTGTGGCCAGAGACTGCAGGCCGCGCAGGGCGAGATAGCATTCCTCGGCCGGGGTGTAGATCTCCAGCAGTTTATAGAAATCGGCAAAGGTCGTGGCGTGGCGTTCGCCGACGGTCACCGTGCCAGCAAGCACGTCGGAGTAGCCGCAGATATATTTGGTCACCGAGTGGATGGTGGCGTCGATCCCCAGCTCAAAGGGCTTGAGATACAGCGGTGTGGCCCAGGTGGCGTCGAGGATGGTGACGATATTTTTTCGGCGGGCGACGGCGGTGATCGCCGGGATGTCCTGGAGTTCGAAGGTCAGGGAACCGGGCGACTCCAGGAAGATCAGGGTGGTGTTC
Organism: Desulforhopalus sp.; assembly: GCA_030247675.1. Classification (NCBI taxonomy): domain Bacteria; kingdom Pseudomonadati; phylum Thermodesulfobacteriota; class Desulfobulbia; order Desulfobulbales; family Desulfocapsaceae; genus Desulforhopalus; species Desulforhopalus sp. The sequence continues at coordinate 168,743 of JAOTRX010000003.1, forward strand.
GTCTGGATAAAGTCTTCGATCTCCGCCCCGACATTTGGTGGCACAAAGGTACAACTCACCCGGTATTTATGCAGGACCTTGCGGCAAAAGCGCTGGCCCGGGCCATAGGCATTGTCGACTATCAGGATATGGTCGCCGCTTGCGGTAAAGGCCATCAGGGCGGTCTGGATAGCGGCGATGCCCGAGGGGAAGACCCTGGTCATCGCGCCGCCCTCAAGTTGGCGCATCGCCTCCTCGAACTGCCGCTGGGTGGGCAGGCGGTCGGTGCCGTAGCTGATCCCCTGATACTCGTGGCGGCCGGCTTTGGCCATATCTGCATAGCAGTCGAAAAGCACCGTCGAGCCCTTATAGCTGGGCGGATTGATGGTTGCCGCCGGGGTGGTGTCTCGTTCCTGCCAGTTGGTGGCGATGATTCGGGTGGCGTCTTTCATGTCTTTCACCTTGCAGTTTTGTCCGTCCGGATAGCGGGAGAACCCTTGTTGGTTGACTGTACCATAAGAAAAACGGTATAAGGGAGAAAATCCCTTAATATCTGTAATCTTTGCAGCAGTATCTGCAGCAACTTGAGCCCTTGAGCCCGCATGCCGAACAGCGACAAACCAGCTTCCCTCTTCTTTGACAAAAACGACTACGAGCTGTTGCGTATTGTCAACGATGTCCTTGCAAGAACTGAAAGCTCGAAGACCCTGCGCTCACTCCTGGCCGAGCATATGCACCCGAACGGCATCAAGGAGATGGCGGCGGCGCGGGGCCTGCGTATTGCCTTTGCCATTGCCGGCCTGCTCGGGTCCTTCGAAGAAGGAAGGCCGGCTGACCGCATCAAGTCGTTGCGCTCGCTGCGCGACGAGGTCTTTTTATCCTCGGCCACCTTCCATCAGGTGAACACTGCCAGGGTCTTGCTGCAGATCATGAAGGAATTGCTGCGCAGCCGCGACAACCAGATGCGCCAGTTGAAACTCGCCCATGATTTCCGCATGGTATCGACCGGCAATCCCCGGACGGTGCGCAAGCAGCTGGCCAAATACCATCTACTGGAAATGCCCGAAGAGTTCAACCAGTTCACCTTCGACGACCATGTTCACGATGCCAATACCAAAGGCCGCAAATCCCCCACCCACCTCCTCATGGATGCCTGGATCAAAGGGATCTGTCATCTCACCGTGGTGTATTATAACCATGTCAGTCCCGAGGTGGTTGAAGAGCTGATCGAGGCCAGTGCAATTCTGGATATTAAGGTGCAGGTGGGCATTGAGATGTCCGCCCGCTTCCACGACAAATATGTCCGTTTTACCTGGGAACCGCACGGCTTTACCGGCAACAGATCGTTTCTTAAATTTTTAGAGGAAGAGGCGGTCATGAAACTCCTCGACGAGGGCCGCGAGGTGTCGCAGTACCAGCAAAAATACGTCTTTGATGTCCTGGAGGTGTACAATAACCGGCACCGGCACAATCTCCATCTTGAGCTTCAGCTCGATCTTCAGCCCCTGCAACTACATGATTTTCTCCGTTTCGTCGGCGCCGGCCAGCCCTCGGTGCTGCACCTTGCCCGGTTTATCCACAACGCCCTCGACAGGGAGATAGCCAAGGAACTGCCGGGCCTGCTGGACGATCTGGTCGGGGCCAAGGGCGAAAAGAAGACCCTGCTGGAGGGGCGTCTTGTCCTCCTGAAGAAATACACCGTAGAAAAACTGATCGACCAGATCCTTCAACCGTCTTGTAATCCCGAGGTGCATGACCCGGCCCATCTCGAGGACGGCATTGACCTTCCCGTCCTTCTGCAAAATACCCCCAAGTCCCTGCTGGCACGACTGTTCTCCCTGCATTCCAGCTCGCGTTTTACCCTCAACCTCAGCAACCTGTCCATTCAGGACGCCCTGGAGCTGCTGTATACCTGCGAAGGGATGATCAGCCATATTGAGACCTATAATCTCAAAACCGCCGCCCACGGGGTGACCGCCAGTCACGTCCACGGTGCCTTCGCCGGCGACGCGGTTGATCTGAGGAGTCCCGAAAAGCACTACAGCCTGATCAGCGCTTTGCAGCAGGCCCTCAATGAGGATAACGTCATCACCCTGAAAAGGGCCATCCGGGCAATAATCTGGGATTTTGAAGAACAGCAGATACAGGTGAAAAAGTGCGTGGATCTGTTGCCCGAAGACAGACCGGAGAGGAAACGGCTCTACGACGAATATGGGCGGATGCTTGACAGGAAAGGGGATCTGATCGACATTCTTTATGATCTTGAGACCTTTCAAAACTACTACAAAAAACGCCACCTCGGCTCGCGCATTGGCTCGGGGTCTACCGGTCAGTCCGAGGACCAGTACGGCATGGGCCTGGTGGTGCTCGACACCCTCCCCCCCGCCAGCAGAAAGAGGGTACGCGAGGAGATTGCCAGGAATAAACGGCTCCTCCTGCCGGTCAGTGCCTTTTTAACGAAACACAGCCACAGCCGGCGCCATAATTTTTCCGAAAAGAGCTTTGCAAAAAAGAGTTTTTGGGAAAAGTTGCGGCTGGTCAAGACCAAGTCCGGTATGCCATGGTTCGATTGGAGTCTCGACGGCCTGGTGGTTCATCCGGGACGGCCGGGCAACGTAGCCACCCTCGGCGGTATCAGCCGTAATGACGACGATATTGACAAGCTTTTGAGTGGAACCGCCCAGGTCGAAGAAAAGATCAGGAATCCCTGGACCTATCTGAACACCAACCTTAAGAATACCCTGAAGGTCCTGCTCGGGTTCATTCCGGCATTCCTGACCTTCAGTCTGACTAAGGACTGGTGGGTCCTGGCCTATCTGGGCGCCTTTATCTGGTTCGGCATCACCGGCCTGCGCAATATCATCCAATCGGTGCTCGGTGGCGGCGGACTGAGCCGGTCGCCGCTGCTGCCATGGAACTCGCTGGTCAGCTGGAGCCGTATCTCCGATTCGCTGCTGTATACCGGTTTTTCCGTGCCACTCCTTGATTACCTGGTTAAGACCCTGCTCCTTGACCGGGGCTGCGGCATTACCACCGCCACCAACCCCATCCTCCTCTACGCGGTCATGGGGCTTGCCAACGGTATCTATATCAGCAGCCACAATATCTTCCGGGGTCTGCCGAAGGCCGCGGCCAGAGGGAACTTTTTCCGCTCTATCCTTGCCATTCCCCTGGCGGTCATCCTCAACTCGGCAGTCGGCCTGGTGCTGCATCTTTGCGGGATTCCCGATGTGGCGGGGATCTTGCAAAAGTGGGCGGCGATCATCTCCAAATTCGCCTCCGACTGTGTCGCCGCGGTCATTGAGGGTATGGCCGACCGCCAAACCAACATCCGGGCCCGGCTTGCCGCCTACCAGGCGAAGATTTCCCAGCTCTTTGCCGTCTTTGCCCGAATGGAGCTGCTGTACCCGGAAGAGGATGTCCTGGAAATTCTGCAGTCGCCGAAGATGATCATTGAGACCCTCAATTACGAGGCCCGCGACCAGGAGAAGATGATCATCGTCAATGCCCTCGATCTCATGTATTTCTGGATGTACCAGCCGCGGGCCCGGCGGGCGCTGGGGATTATCCTGGAGCAGATGACCAGGGAGGAATGGCTGATCTTTTACCGTTCGCAACTGGTATTAAAGCGCTACCGGGAAATCAGCCAGGTTTTTGTCGATGGCCTGGTCGGCCGGAATTTTTCCAAGGCCCTATCCTTCTATCTCGATCGTTCGGAAGAGTATTTGAATGACCTGGAAAAGCTTGGTAATTCAAAGAAATGGGGTGGCCAGACCGGTTGAACCGGCCATTCGTTGGCCGATCAGGGAATATCCCTATCTGCCCGGAAAGCTTTGTCCGAGGTGCTTGACTTCCTTTTGTCCGGCCATAGTGTAATCGGCAGTCAGAGGTAATGTATTGCAAGCCGATAAAACGGGAATCCATAACAAAGAAGGAGACTTCCATGCTACATAAGAAAATGGCTCAGGCCCTGAACGAGCAGATCAACAAGGAAATGTATTCGGCCTATCTGTACATGTCGATGTCCACCGCCTCCAACAAGGCTGGACTGAAAGGTTTCGCCAACTGGTTCATGGTGCAGTATCACGAGGAGATGTTCCATGCCATGAAACTCTATGAATATGTGCAGCGCCAGGGCGAAGACGTCAAGCTTGAGGCAATCAAGGCGCCGCCGATGGAATTTGCCTCGCAGCTCGACATGTTTACCCAGACCCTGGCCCATGAGCAGTTTATCACCGCCTCGATCAACGAACTGATGGAGCTGGCGATCAGCAAGAAAGACCATGCAACGCAAATCTTTCTTGAGTGGTATGTTACCGAGCAGGTTGAGGAGGAGGAGAACGACAACGACATCATCGCCCAGCTGAAACTGATTGGCGATAATCCCCATGCCCTGCTCATGCTTGATCGCGAGCTGGCCGGACGGATGACCACCGTGCCCACCGATTACAGCAAAGGGGTGGAGGCGGCGGCAAAGGCAGGCGCATAAATCTGAGTTGTGCAGCTTGTCTGCTCAAACGAAACTTATGCCCTTGTGGTATAAGAGGCCTTGTCCGTTTGTTTTCCCCCTGTAGATCTACCCGGGGGGAGCGAGATTGCCGGAGAGTGTCAATAGACGCTCCCCGGCAATTTGTTTGCAGTCTGAGGGTAATCCCCAAACGACTGAGAAAATCCACATATTTTAAAGGTAGCCTTTTCCATGCCCACACGATCGCCCCTGCAACGTTATCCCTCGTCGAAAGAAGGAGCCGAATCGGCCCTGCTCTCTGTCGACACTCCGCAAACCGCCTCTGCCAGTTATCGCCTGTCATACACCGATATTGATTTTCTCAACCGCGAAGAGCTGCGGCCGGTCCGTCTGCAGCTGGAATTGTTGAAACCGGAGATGCTCATGAAGGAACATGGCATCGACGCGACGGTGGTGGTGTTCGGCGGCAGCAGGATCCCCGAGGAAAGGGAGGCATCGGAGCGATTGGCGCAGGCGGAACAACAAGCCGCGGCAAGTCCCGGCGATCCGGGGTGTGCGCAGCGCCTTGCCATCGCCCGGCGGGTATTGGCGAAGAGCCATTATTACGATGAGGCACGCAAGCTCGGGGCCATGCTGTCAAAGGTCTATCATCGCCGGTCCTGCCGCAATCTGGTGGTCATCACCGGCGGCGGGCCGGGCATCATGGAGGCGGCCAATCGCGGTGCCCGTGACGTCGGTGCCAAGACCATGGGCCTGAATATCGTCCTGCCCCATGAACAGGCCCCGAACGCCTACATTACCCCGGAGCTGTGTTTCCAGTTTCATTATTTTTCTCTCAGAAAAATGCATTTTCTTATGCGGGCCCAGGCTTTGATCGCCTTTCCCGGCGGTTTTGGCACTTTGGACGAACTATTCGAGACCCTGACCCTTGTCCAGACCAAGAAGATCCAGCCCCTGCCGATCCTCCTCTTTGGCCGGGAATTCTGGCAAAAACTCATCAACTTCGATTTCCTCGTCGAGGAGGGGGTGATATCGCCGGGGGACCTCGATATTTTCAAATTCGTTGAGACCGCCGAAGAGGCCGTTGACATCGTCGAGAAGTTCTATGCCCAGGATACCGAAGACAGGCGGGTAGGTGATCGGAGGGCCAGACCACGATGACCGACAAAAATGCCGATGGCTTGGCGGGGGTGGAGGCGGCAACGACCGTGGCCGAAACGGATGTGCTGATCATCGGTTCCGGGCTGGGTGGGCTTAGCAGCGCCATCCTTCTTGGCCAGATGGGAATTAAGGCGACGGTCATCGAACGCAGCCCACTGCCCGGTGGGCTGCTGCGCAGCTATGGTCGGCAGGGTGTCGACTGCGCCGTCGGCCTGCATTATTTCGGCCCGGCCGGCGAGGGTGAGCTTCTTCGCCAGGTCTTTGACATCCTCGGCGTTACCGAAAAACTGCAATTGCGCCGTCTCGGGACGGGTGGTGTGCTTGAGCGCTACATCTTTGACGACCGCACCTTCAATCTTCCCCAGACCTTGCCCGGTCTGGAGGGTGAGCTGCGGAGACTCTTTCCGGCCGAGCAGGAAGCGATAGACGCCATCGTCTTCGCCCTGCGTTCCCTGTCGGAGGGGCTGCGTCTTGATGATCAGGGCCGGCTGCAGGGAAGCCTCTTCTCCTTTGCCGGGGCGAACCAGAGCGTCAAAGAGTTTTTGGCGGCTGCCGGGTGCTCCAGGGAGCTTGCGGAGATTCTCACCGTCCACGGCTTCTGGACCGGCCTGCCCATGGACGAATGTCCGGTGTACCTGCTATTTGCAACGCTCGGCTCCCTGCTCCTTTCGGCCTGGGAGCTTGGCTGCACCGGCAGGGAGATGGCCGATATCTTTGCCCAGCGGGCGGTGGAAGTGGGGGCTGAGATCATCCTTGGCGACCCCGTTGAGGAAATTCTTATTGCTGACGGCCGGGCCTGCGGCGTTCGGCTGCGTTCGGGACGGAGTCTTGCCGGCAAGAAGATTCTTGCCGGAATTCATCCCAAACTGGTCCTGCCGATGCTTCCGGAGGATGCGCTCCCCGCTGCCTATCGTCAGGGCCTTGGCAAACTCGCGGAAACCGAAAGCCTGGTCTGCGTTCATCTGCTGGTCGATAAGGAGCGGCACGCCGTGCCGGGTCACAACCTGTTTCGCATCCATCAGGTCGATGAGGTCAATATCGACGGCACCTTTTTGCAGCTGCGGGAAAGTGAACGGCCGGGCTATAATCTGCTGACCATCATTCGCGGTTCTCACTATAGCGATTGGCAGGAGTGGCATGATACCCGCACCGGCAAACGGGGGCCTGTCTATGAAGAGGCAAAGATGCGCACCGCCCTGTCGATGATCGAAATTGCCGGAGATGTCCTCGGCCCCCTCGGGGAATATTCGATCCTCGATATCTCCACACCGCTGACCATGCGCGACTGGGCGGCGAGCCCGGAGGGGTCGGTATACGGCCTTATGCGCTCGGTGAAAAACGATCTGCAATACGCGGTATTGACCCGGATGCCGGTACGGTCTCTCTATCTCGTCGGCCAGAATGCCATCGCACCGGGGCTTCTCGGGGTGACCCTCAGCGTCCTCCGCGGCGTCGGCGAGGTTGCCGGCCGCGGCAATTTTCAGAACTTTCTTGCCGCAAGGCTTGCGGAAAAGTGACGCTACTGGACGGCTCGTTGCTCGCGGCCGCTTTCATCAGGCGGGTTGCCCTCCTGGACCGTTGCCGCCGAGGCCAGTTGCTGGATCTCGCCGGGGCGTAAAAAGTCGAGGATCATCGATGTCGTTTCCTTGGGCTTTTGCAGCTCCAGGTCGTGGATTCCGTCGGCGAAAGCAACCGTGCGGACATGGGGCAGGTGGTCTTTAAAATAGGCGATGTTGGTCTCGGTCATTTCCCTGAAGGAAGATTTGTCGCCGGAGAGATAGAGGACCGGGGCCTTGATCAGCTTGGCCTGTTCCGGGAAATCCTCGGAGGTGCGCAGCGCCCGGGCGAGACCGAGCCAGGTCGGCCGTGAGGCGGCGTTAACGTAATGGGAGATGATCTCCGTCACCACAGCCCGCTCTCCCTCGGCCATGCCTTCCCAGGCCTGACCCATGACATCCTTGGCAAACACCTCGTTAAAGATACCGAGACGGATCAGGCCGATGATGGCGTCGCCAATAATGGGCTTGTCGAGACCGTTCTCCATGGTTTCATAGGGTGAGGGCTTCGGCAGGATCACCGCCCCCTCAATGCACACCACGGCGCTGACCCGCTCGGGATAGCGCGCGGCGATGTTGAGGGCGATCATCCCCCCGTAGGAAACCCCGATGAGGGTGGTGTGGGGGAGCCCCAACTCATCCATCATCTTGACGATCATATCGGCCTGTTCGGCCACCGTGTAGGTGAAACTGTCGTCCGGCTTGTCGGAGGCGCCGGTGCCAAAATTATCGAGGGCGTAGAGGTGGAAATGCGGGGCGAGCAGCGGCATCATCCGCGACCAGCCACGATAGGTGCCGAAAAGCCCTGGGATGAGGATGGCCGGGGGGCCTTCTCCGGCCTCAACGTAGTGGGCATTGTGTTTCTGCCCGGTGGTGAACCTGTCGATGCCGTATTGGGCAGGTTTGTCGAGTGCCTGCGGACCGGCGGTGTTCCTGCTCAGGTGAGAGCAGGACGTGCAGAGAAGAAGCAGGAGAACAGGGAGTATTCGCAAGGTATACGTCATAGTAACCGCCATTCTTGATCGATAAGAAGTGTATTCTCAAAATTGCAATACAGTATTGGAAAATAACAAACTCAGCAATAAAGAATTATTATGGGGACACCTTAATTATTATGGGGACACCTTATCCATTTGTGCTTGACCCTTGTCTCAGGTCATTGTAGCATTCATTCCATGCCAAGAATAGCACGCATCATAGCCCCGGGTATACCCCATCACATCATTCAGCGCGGTAATCGCCGAATGGCAACCTTCTTCTGCGATGAGGATTACCAGGCCTACCTGGATCTGATGGCGCAGTGGTGCCGGAATTTCCATGTCGAGATCTGGGCCTATTGTCTGATGCCCAATCATATCCACATGATCGCCGTACCGGAGGGCAAGGAGGGGCTGCGTCAGGCAATCGGCGAGGCACACCGCAGGTACTCGGTGATGATCAACACGCGGCAAGGCTGGACGGGCCATCTCTGGCAGGGCCGGTTCGCTTCGTTTCCGATGGATGCCGGGTATTTGCTCGCAGCGGCTCGCTATATTGAAATGAATCCGGTGCGGGCAGACCTTGTCGCCGATCCCTATGCATGGCAATGGAGCAGTGCCAAGGCCCATCTTGCAGGCAAGGATGATATCCTGGTGAAGGTTGCACCGCTCCTGGAAATGGCCGGCGATTGGCGCGGTTTTCTTGCCGATGTCGACGATGAAGAGAGAGAAAAACTGCGTCGCCACGAACGCACCGGGCGGGCCTTGGGGGACGAGGAGTTCCTCGATACCCTTGAACGTTTACTGCAGCGAACGGTCAAGCCGCAGAAGGCCGGCCGTAAGAGGAAACTGGCAGGATAGCCATAGTGGCTTGTCTTTTTAACCGTAAGAATTTTGGAGAGGAGCAGAAATGAAACTGTGGCCGGTTCTGGTTATGTGTCTGTTGTTACCGCTTTCGTCGGCATTTGCCTTTGAGTACGAGCAGTATAAGCAGGGTGACCTTGATAAAATCCTGGCAACACCGAAAATCAAGGCAGGAGTCAAGATGGTGGTTCCCCAGAAGCTGACCTTTCGGGTAGTGCTTGCTTCAGCCAGTCTCAATTGCAACACCGATATTCTCAAGCGGGCCATGGTCATGCAGGGCGAAAAGAAAGAGGTCGTCGATAAACTGGCCATCTCGAAATGTATCGGTGTGAAGTCCGCCAAGAATGTTGCCGCCTCGCTGTTCATCGAAGACAAGGTCGCCGAGCGCCTGGCGCGTGAGGCCAAACCGGGTGAGGTGGTCGATTTGTTCAGCGAGTTCTTGTACGTAGGCACCCAGGGCCCGGCGCTTCTGGTCAAAGAGTTCAAAAAACTTAAATAAACCCGGCCGTTATGGCAGGGCTTGGGTGAATAGCCGAACGATCTGGTCGTCGGCCCAGCTGTTGAGGCGCAGGTCTTTGAGAAAGCCACAATGGCCACCGTAGCGGGTTCTGGTAAAGGTCAGTGATGGCGGTTGGCCTATGGCGTCGAGGTCGGTTTTTCTGGTGATCGGGTCATCGTCCGAGGCGATGATGTGGGTGGGCATCGACATCTCCCTCAGCATCTCGCCCGTTAACCGGTAAGCCGAGAAGTATTCAAAGGTGGTGCGGTAATCGGTATGGCGCGGCACGAAATAGTCGTGCATGGCGGCCAGCGAACGCTCCTGCAGCAGGGTCTCGTCGTAGCCCAGATCGGGGTAGAAGGCGAGTTTTTTGCGCAGGGAATTCTGCCATTTTCTGACAAAATACCGGTGGTAGAGGGGGTAGTTTTCCTCCATGTTGCTGGTGGCGGTAACCGGGTTGATGAGCGGGCAGACGACGGCAATAGCCCTCAGCTTGATGCCCGCCGCCGGCGCCTGCAGGCCGATGCGCAGGGCAAAATTGCCGCCCAGGGAAAAACCTACCAGAAAATTCTCGTCGCGAGGAAAGAGACGGTGGATCTCCGCCACCGCATTGACCGCCTCGGCCAGCCGCGTCGAATTAAAGAGGTTCCGGTTGAGATGATGGCTGTTGCCGTGGTCACGGAGGTTCAGGCGGAAGACGTCAAAGCCGTGGCGAAAAAGAGCCGCCCCGGCCGACAGGATGTAGGCGGAGTCGATGCTCCCTTCCCAGCCGTGGATCAGGGTGACCAGGCCCTTCCTGTGGCCGTCGCCTTCGCTCACCGCCCCAAGGAGACGAACCCCGTCACCGCAAGCCAGGATATGCTCGGTGCTTCTCGCCAACAGATCCCTCGCCCGTGCTCTGGCAATCATTTTGCGCAGCCTGAGGCTGGTCAAGATGGTCTGGAGGTGGGGGTTGCGCAAGATTGCCGGCGGGTTGAAAGGGTGGTTCATGGGTGAGATTGGGTGGTTAAGGTTGAGGGAAGGCGGCAAAAGATCGGCGCGCATCATACCAGGGTGGAAGGTTTTTGGCATCGCCGGAATTGCCGGCAAGGTGCAGGGAGGTGAGTATGGCTGATACGGCGTTTCTCCGAGTTGGCTGGTTGATTGACGGCAGCGGCGGCCCGATCCAGGAAAATGTCTTGATAGCAATCAAAGACAGCCGCTTGGCAGCGATCGAGCCCTACGCCCCTGGCAATGGCATTGATCCGGCGCAGATCACCGACCTGTCGCGCTGCACCATCTTGCCGCCCCTGGTTGACAGCCACCTTCATCTGTTCATGTCTGGGACCACCGACCCGGCAACCCGGGAGCACCAACTGATTGCAGGTTATGACGAGTTGCAGCCGGTCATCAGCCGGCATCTGCAGGATCTCTTTAACCACGGGGTGCTTGCCATCCGGGATGGCGGCGACCGGGGTGGCTTTGCCCTTGCCTACAGGCAGACGAAGGCGATGCATCCGCAGATGATTGTCAAAACCACCGGCCAGGCCTGGCACGCGACCGGCCGTTACGGCCGCCTGATCGGCAGATGTCCCGGCGATGGCGAGAGCCTTGCCGAGGCCTTTGTCCGGGATGAGGACAAGGCTGACCAGGTGAAAGTCGTCAATTCCGGCCTGAACAGTCTGAAGGAGTTCGGCCGGGAGACAAAGCCGCAATTTTCTCTGGCTGATTTGGCTGGGATCGTCGAGGCGGCAGCCAAGCTTGGACGGAAGATCATGGTGCACGCCAATGGCAGGGAGCCGGTGCGGCTGGCGGTGGAGGCCGGTTGTCATTCCATTGAGCACGGCTTTTTTATGGGCCGGGAGAACCTTGAGCGGATGGCCGACAAGGGCACCTTCTGGGTGCCGACGGTATTTACCATGAAGGCCTACGCCCTCAATCAGTTCGACCCAATGCTTGCCGACAGAAAGGTGGTGGAAAAAAACCTCGAACACCAGCTTGGCCAGCTGACATTGGCGAGACAGCTGGGCGTCAACCTTGCCCTTGGCACCGACGCCGGCAGCCTTGGCGTTCTGCACGGGGAGTCGATCATCGAGGAGATGAAGTGCTTTCTCAAAGCCGGCTTTAGTCTTGCCGAGACCGTGCGTTGTGCGACCAGCAATGGCGCCCGTCTTCTTGGTCTTGATGATTTTGGCCTGCTCACCAAGGGAAAGCCTGCAACCTTTCTGATTGCCAGGGGCGGGCCATCGCTGCTGCCGCGTAAACTCTCCTATCTGGAAGGGATCTACTACCAGGGTGCACCAAGCACGATGTACCGGAAAAATCCGGTTAAGCATGTAGCGGCGAGGGATTAAGCCGCACGGCAACGCATTCGAAAAATGCGGACGAGAAAAACAGCGATAATCCAGTACAAAAGTGCCCAGAAAACAAAGACCAATATCCATCCCAATGCATTCGGTGGAGGGATCATCCATTGATTGCCCTGGAATACCGGAAGTCCCAATATATCGACCGGCCAAAGTGGCAGGTAGATGGTGCCGGCGATGATGGCCGACAATCTATCAATTCCCAGAATGGTGGACAGTGCAGCCACACCAAGGTGAATGGCTGAGAGGAGCGACCAGATTTGGATGGTTTTAGACATGTTTAGGATGGGGAGCAGTGACTTTGCCAGGCTTTTCAGGATGCCTGATTACGGTGCGAACATCTCGGCGATAACTGATAAAACCTTGGACTGTATTTTTCGATCAATAACCCCAAGTTTTTGAACCAACCTCGTTTTATCGACAGTCCTGATTTGATCAAGCACCACTTGGCCATGCTTGCCCTTAAAAGAACAGCTTACCCGTGACGGATAATCCCGGCCCTTGGTAGTCATAGGTGCTACGATTACTGTGGCAATGTGTTGATTCATCTCGTCGGGTGAAATAATGAGACAGGGCCTCGTTTTACGAACCTCACTCCCTATTGTTGGGTCGAGAGCCACCAGATACACCTCAAAACGACTCACTACCACTGCCATTCGTTTTCATCCCATGTAGATTGGTTTACGAGTTCTCCGTCGAGGAGTTTTGCGTCTCCAGATGCTGCCATCGCTTCAAACTTCTCGCCCCATCCCTGGCGGGGGTGTGTTGCTGAGCAGATGATGATCTTTTTGTCTTCGACCTCAAGCTCAACATCTGTACCCAAATGACATTGCTCGATAATGGCCTTTGGTATTCTGATGCCTTGCGAATTCCCGATACGAATAATACTTGTGCGCATATGTACCTCCCTTGTTTGGATGAGCACATTGTAATTACTTGAAGGGGGTAATTCAAGGATAATCTCTGCGAATTGGGAGAAGTGACTTTCTTCTTTCTTTTCCCATGCTATGCGGCCAGGACACGAGCTTTGTGGTGAAACCTGGCTTTATGTTGTCCTTTTTGCTCTTAATAAAACAAGCACGAGGCATACCCTGCTCTATCTCCTAGATGAAACCCTTTGGCACCATCAACCCTTGGCCCTGCTCAAGGATAATCACAGGCAGTTGTTTGGTGTCATCCCCATCTCTCAAGTATGACTACCTCTTTATGAGAATGCGGGTCATGCTATGACTTATAGGCATTAACTCATTCTCATAGACACCCTTGAAGTCAAGCCTGAAGTCAAGTCTGGCCCCTGTATATTCCAGTGCAGATATCTTTACTATTGCAGCTCTATACAATGACGGAATGTGCTTTCGGAAAATAGTCATTGTAAAAATAATATGTTAAATTACAATATCTTGCAAAATAATGCTTGACAGGAAGTAAAGGAAGTGGAAGAGCATTGAGATGTGAGGAAATTTACTGAATAGGGACGAGGATCCAGGTGGTTACCGTAGATAGGCAGTTCGTATAATTACTTGTTAGTTCGGACGAACCATCATGCAGAAAGACACATACGTAAAGCTGGCAAGCCTAATATTGCTGCTTGCCGTGCTTTCGTCAAAAATATTGCTTGAAGATTATCAGCAGAACCAGCGAACGCGATTGTTTGCTTATCTTGATTCAGTCGTTCGCTGTATTGATGTAATCAATGGAAACCCCATTGATCGAGATACCACTCGAACGAGTAACGAGACTATCTCATCGATTATGCATTCAAAATGGCGATCACATTTAATAAATGATCCGCTTCTTATAATGCTTAAGGAGTATATTGGAAATGCCCCGCTCGTGCCTGGTTTTCATAATCTGTTTTATCGCAATCGTAGCCCTCTAGACCCTGATGCAAGTTTTGGTGTCACAAATTTCAATCTCACAACAGATTCAACGATTCCAACTAGAGTGTGGTCGACGAGCAGCAGTGGATATGGGAGCGGAATGTCACGGGCTAATAGATTCATTCTGTTGGTGCCAAGCCTAGATTTTGAACGTATCTCCCTCACCAACGAACCAATATTATTGGAACAGGGTGATGATGGTAAAATATTTGAGCTATCTATACCGCGAGCTATTAAGCCAATGTTGGAATATTGGGCTCTCCGACCTGCAAAAATGAAGACTTTTTTATCGGAAAATAATCATTCACCTCTTCCACCATATTCACCAGACCTCCTAGAAAAAGGCAAAAGACTCGTGCAAAGCGGGTTGTTTCCAATGGTTGAGATGATGTCCTATGATCAGTTTCGAGCCGAGATAATCCGGCTTGCATCAATCCAAAATGACAAGAGTTACTCGGACCAACAGCTTAAAGAGGCGCTAATCGAGTCATTACGAAGAGAACGGGCAACAATTAACGTTTTTGGTATAACGTTCTCTCGTGATTTCTTTGCGTTAGTCTTTCCAATGGTCTATTTATTTTCAGGATATTCTATATTTCAAGCGGCTCGCCCACCTTTTTCCAAGCGAAAGACTCTGGTTCCGAGGGATAAGCTGGAACTATTGGTACTTATGTTCACCTTTTGCTTGATGATCGTAAGTATCGTCCCGATCGGGTTCGCCACGGTTCAACATTTAACATTTCTTACGGCTACTGGGCTGCCCGAGCAACCTGGAATTGTAAAGTATATCGTTATATTGTCCCCTTTGTGTATGGGCTTCAGTCTCTTGGTGCATGGGTTATATCGTGAGACAAAAAGAATATTGTCTAACACGGCGCTCCACCGGATGCGAAAAAGCAACGCGCTGGTGAGCTAACTCGATAAATCCTAGATCGAAGGAGGAGATTAGCCTATGTTCGTTCTGGCACGATAGGCATTGGGGAGATAGATCAAAGGATGACGCTTTGGAGAAGAAGGAATAGCATGAAACTTTAAGAGCAGGCCACAAGTGATCAACTCCTTGGGAGTTCACCCGTCCGGCATTCATCCTGATCAATGTCATATTGATGTGATGTTCATGGGAGATATGACAAACTACTATATGAATGTACCGCGGGAGTGTATTGCTGAAGAAGACTCGTAGCACCTGCAGTTCACAGGAGGTGCCGATTTTTGCGCTGAAGCCAACACCAGACCACTTAATTCCAAAGGTCAAAGCGGGCTGTTAACTGCCAGCTCGGCAGGCTAAATGTAGAGTATTGAAGGGAGTGATTAATCGCCGCACCTAATGCCAAGTCCCGCTTTCTACACGTGGCCTACGCAGCCATTCTCACTGTTGTTGCCAGCGGCAGCATTCTCTATGTTGAGAGGAGTGAATCCAGCCGTGATGAAGCACTGCGTGAGCTTGCTGAAGTGCGGGCACTTGAAACCGGTACCAAGGCTCTCGCGGATACAACTGTCGGTTACGGCGATGACGGGGGAAATCGTGGTTTCATCCTTGCAGGAATGGCGTTCCTTGAGAAATACAAGGAACGGATCCCAGATACGTACGCGATGGCTAGGCGTTTCGCCGAAGATGGTGCAGGAGTGACGAAGACGCCTGAGCCTGGTCAATTGCAGCAAGAGTTTTCACAACGCCGGAACTTGGATGACGGGGCAAAGGCGATGAGTGCACTACTCAGGGGCCTTGCCAAAGGGAAGTGAGATTGTACGAATTGCTGTCGACCAATAGCTCTGCAGTTGACGGCGGACCACGCTCGTGATGTCAGATCACAATCCTTGGCCACGCGCCTAAGCCCTCATGTTGTACGAATGAGACAAGAGAGGAAAAGGTGCCCCCTTTCCTCCCATGATCCCAGAAACGGAGGAAAAAGCGTTGATTGCTGCAAACACCTCGGCCGGAGGCCAGTTGGCGGGATACCTTTGGCAACCGGCAGAAGCATGTCTCCGCTGTCTCACCGAGGCACCCGAGGCGCTAATTCGAATTGAAGTTGACGACGACTTATCCGTCGCATCTCTTAGTGGAGAGGTGTGGTCCTGCGAGCAACTCAAACACAGTGAACTTGACCAGACTATCAGCGAAGAAAGCCCAATTTGGTGGAAATCGATAGATGCTTGGATGCGAGGGCCGACACCACAGACGGTGAAACTCCGTCTATTGACGACTGCTGCCCTCCACCTGGATTCGCTCTTAGCGTCCTGTTACCAACCCACCGCCGCGAGTCCTTGGGATGCTCTTCTGGACGAAATGGACAAACGAGCGAAAGATGCACCAAATCAGGAGCTCAATAAGAAAGGAGTCTACCAACGGTGGATGGAACTCAGCCTTCAAGAACGCCGAAAACTTCTCACCCGAATAGAAATCGCATGTTCACAAGGCCGGTTAGCAGCGACTAACGAGAAACTTGATGAGGCTCTTATGGAGCAGCGTTCAGTTTCTCCATTGATTGTCGCACGTGTTCGCAAGTCCTATGTCGGCGCATTCATGTCCCGGCTGATGGCCTCTCTCGATTCCGGAGGATTCGAAATTAGTGTCCGCGAAATGAACAAAGAATTCCTTGACGCCCATGCGCGAAACGCAACGCCAGGGGTTTACGACTTCCCTGAGTTGGCATACAGTGCCGACGACATCAAGGCGCTACAAATAGAACATCATCAACATTTGATCCCGCAGCTTGCAGCCATTGATCGTGACCAACCCGATACCTTAACAAGGGCATTGGACAGCTGGTTCCGAGCTCGGACTCGAAGACAAGACTTCTTAGATGGATCTCCTCACGAAATTCAGGATCTGGAAAGACACGACAAGGATCTCCGTACGTTCTGCGTTACCACTCACGAGGAATATGCCCCAGTTGTGGACTCAGAACATGCCAAAAATGTCGGTCGCCAAGTTCATGCTGCTTGCATGAAATACCAGCCCAGGCTCGGGCGATCTGATCCACCACTGGAATTCTCTCAAGGAAGCTACCACGAACTCAGCAATAGTTTGCGCGTGAGATGGAACCCATTGTACGGAGGGAAATAAATGGAACAGCTGCTCGATACGGAAATCCATCAGGAACCGATGACGGTTGCAGTGGTTTTACATTGGCTGGCCGAGAGCCACATGAAGGCACGGAGCCTCCAAGATGGGATCCTCATCCCTTGGGCAATGCTGGGGGTCGGGCTCGTTGCTACCAATTCCACTTTGGTAAAGTTGCCGACACAAAAGCAAAGTTTCACTGGGTGGATACGTGGAGAAGGGGCTCGTGAGTGGCGTGGCTACACAAAACATATTATCCTCGCGTGGAAAGACTCGTTCTGGAGGGCATTTGCGTTTGGTAGTGCTGCCGGCGTGCTATCCTTGAATAACGGCCGCCTTTGTTCTCAAGGAAAGATCTGCTCCCCAGACATAACGAGTTCTGCAGGAATCGTGAGAAGTGCTGCCCGAGCCATTGGGGGAACAATCGGAGCAGAACAAGATGACCTTCGTATCGCAAGCGCACTTGGATTGGAGTTCGAATCATGAGTTGGCGAATAAAGAGTCTCATCCTGTACCAGCGAGACGGAAATGACAAACGGGTCCTAAAATTCAACACCCATGGGGTCAATGTAATCACCGGCAATAGCCAGACAGGAAAATCCGCTGTTTTGGACATCCTCAATTACGTTCTCATGAGCAAATCGTGCCCTATTCCAAAGGGCATCATCCGCCAAGCCGTATCACACGTAGGAGGACATTTCATCGGTCCAGATAGCGAATTAATAATCCTGCGTCCTCTCCCGGACCCTGGATCAAAGGTGTCTACACAAGGATGGTACCAGTTAGGGAAGAGACTGACCTTTCCGGACGAAGTACCTGACATGGCGTCAAATCGTGAAGTCATTCGCGATGTACTCTCCTCGTTTACGGGAATCAGCGGTGCCGCTGTTCTTTCTAACCCAAAGGAACCGTGGCAGGCTGTCCAAGCAGAGGCAAACATTCGCCATGCTGCTCCTCTAATCTTTCAACCCCAAGACATTGTCGCCAACCGATATGTAAGCGTCCCCGGGTTAGATCTTGAAAATCATCGCAGACACATGCTTGACGCTCTTCCATTCTTACTTGGCATTGAAAATGCGGAGTTCCTTTCCGATAGGGTCCGACTTCGTCACCTCAAAGGAAAAATTCGCGAACTGAAAATGCGCGGACAGGAACGACAACGATTGCGTGCCAATACCTTCGCGCGAGGTCATAAGTTGTGGCTTGAAGCCCAAGGTGTGGGCTTGATAGATGGAAAGATACCAGAATCGGTTCCTGAACTTCTAGTGATGCTCCGTGATCTTCATGTTGACGACGAGAAGCGGTTCAATATTGCGACCGTCGTGCCGAATATCCGCGAACTAGAGGCTCGCGAACTGGATACTCGCAAGGCCGTGCAAAACCAACGGAAACGAATTAAGAGCTTGTTGGATTTTGAGCAGGCGGCTGAAATTCATCAGGATGTTGTTGCAAGGCAGATCAACAAACTCTCCGTTGCAGACCTCCTACCCACAGCTTATGTTGGTGAAAATTGCCCAGTCTGTAACTCAAACACCTTTGCCACAGAGATCCACCGTGAACAATTGAAAATGACCCTGTCCTCTCTCGAAAACATTCGTGCCGTTCCCCTTAAGGTTGATGTTAAGGCAAGAAAGGCCCGCATTCGATTGGAGGAGGACTTGGTCCCGTTGGAGGAAGCACATGAAGCTGCTAGGGCCAAACTTCGCGATGCAGTTGCAGTCATCTCCAAAAATGCAAAGTGGCTTGCGGGCGACAGAGCAATTGACCGCCTACTCGGCAGAGTTGCGGAATATCTCCGCACGGTTGACATTGGTGACATGGATGATGAAGATGCGGGGCTGGCTGGCCTCATTTCAGAAGCTGATAAATTACAGAAAAAGATCAATTCCATTTGGAAACGGAGAGAGAAAACACAAAACGAAATTGATACGCGTATGACCAGCTGGGCCAGACGTATGGAAGTCGAATTCAAAGAAGGAAATGCATCGATTTCTGTCGAAGACCTAGCGATCACAGTTCAAGTCGACCCGAACAGCGACGAAATGACTAGTTTATCAGAAATTGGGAGCGGTGCTAATTGGGTTTGCTACCATCTTGCAGGCATATTGGCCATCCATGACCACCTCTCCAAAAACGATTGTCCCGTCCCACGAACACTTCTTATAGATCAACCTAGTCAAGCATGGTTCCCAGAGGAGCTTAAGGATACGGACAAAGAAGGTAATTTGATCCCACGCAAATCCGAAGACGCAAACCGCGTACGCGACATCTACCAGTTACTCAGCGAAATCAGCGCCCAGAACAAATTCTCTCAAATTATTGTGATGGATCACGCGAGGTTTGCTGACCAATGGTTTATGGATTTGGTTCGCTACGAATGGCGACATGGGAATAAACTCGTGCCAGAGCATTGGATACATTAGAATAAGTATGGCAACCAACATCACATAGGGTGGGGCGTTTCCTTGCAAACGAGATAAAGGGCGATGCTCCAAAATCCTCATAGGCACCGACCTCTCGAAAAACCTTGGCGGTTGGGTCATGAGTCTCCCAGGGCATGTGAGACATACCTCGGATTATCAAATTCCAACCGCGTCTTTCACCAGATAAACTGGTGAAGGCTACGTTCTCTTCGCTTTTGACAAAACAACCGGCAGTCGTACCCCCGTCAAATCGTTTATAAAATGCTCCTTGGCTCCATCGACCCCCTGCCCAGCTCAATGATGATCACAGGCAGCTGTTTGGTATCTCCCCTTCTCTCCCCTTACCACCCCGCTAAGGCGGCTTGCTATCTGATGACATGACCATGAGTAGCCTAGTACCCCGCCGGACAAGATAAAAATACATACAATTATGTAAAACATAATAAGTATAACCAACAAATATGTATTGTTTGTAGTTTGTGTGTATGCTGCCTTGATGTGGTCATCTGTTTGAAATAAAACAATTAAATTAATTTATCCAGCTTTGGCACCTCTCTTGCTTTAGTGGGGGCAAGGATGAAATGAGTTGAATGTTCACTTTGCCAAGATGAAACAGTCGCCCAAAAAGGAGGGAAGGAAGATGGGAAATCAGGAGGGTATTCAACAAGGATTACCCGAGGGAGTATCCTGGCATCGGTATTTGTCCAGGAGTCGCTGTGTAGAAAGCCGGTAGTTGTCGGCAAGAGGAAGAAGCAAGTCGGGATACCGCGGAGAGTCTGGCTGATCCAGTCGAAACCCTCCCAGGTGTTCCGGTGAACGATTAACCATACTGGCCGCAGACTTGAAGATGCCGGCCTTGCGGTTGGAGGAAATACCCAATGAAATTTGTCACAGCCATTATCAAGCCATACAAACTGAATGATGTGCGGGAAGCGCTTACCTCCGTTGGCGTCAACGGGGTGACGGTGACCGAGGTGAAGGGGTTTGGCCGTCAGAAAGGCCATACCGAGATCTATCGCGGCGCAGAATACGTCGTCGAGTTTTTACCGAAGATAAAAATTGAGGCGGCCATTGCCGATGATCTTCTCGGCAAGACCATTGAGGCGATCAAGAAGGCGGCACACACCGGGCAGATTGGCGATGGAAAAATCTTCGTCTTCGATCTTGAGCAAATAATGCGTATTCGTACCGGAGAAACCGGCGGCGAAGCTATCTGATACCTATCTGATTCCAGAGGGAGTGATCTCATGAAAAAGTTACATCTGTTTCTCTTTACCATGGCTGTTATGGTGCTTGTCGCCAACCTTGCCGGTGTCGCAGTTGCCGCCGATGCACCGGTCCCCAATAAAGGCGATACCGCCTGGATGATTGTTGCCACCCTGTTGGTGTCGATGATGACTATCCCCGGCCTCGCTCTGTTCTATGGCGGTCTGGTTCGTACCAAAAATATGCTTTCTGTTTTGATGCAGGTCTTTACGGTGTTTTCTTTGTGCATGGTGTTGTGGGTACTTTACGGCTACAGCCTGGCCTTTACCGAGGGTAACGCCTTTTTCGGCGGGTTCAGCAAGATATTCCTCAAAGGGATAACGGTTGACTCGGTTGCTGCGACCTTTAGTAAAGGGGTTGTGATTCCTGAACTGATCTATGTGTTCTTTCAGGCGACCTTTGCAGCAATTACCCCGGCCCTGATCCTCGGCGCCTTTGCTGAGCGCATGAAATTCTCGGCAGTTCTGGCCTTTATTGTCCTGTGGTTCACCTTCGCCTATCTGCCGATCGCCCATATGGTATGGTACTGGGCGGGCCCCGACGCATATACCGATGCCGACGCAGCAGCCAAGGCCGGAGCAACCGCCGGTTTTCTCTTCCAGAAGGGAGCGATTGACTTCGCCGGTGGTACCGTTGTTCACATAAATGCCGCCATCGCCGGTTTGATTGGGGCCTTCATGGTTGGCAAGCGGGTTGGTTACGGCAGGGAATCCATGGCTCCCCACAGTTTGACCATGACCATGATCGGTGCGTCCCTTCTTTGGGTGGGTTGGTTCGGTTTCAACGCCGGCTCCAATCTTGAGGCTACCGGCCTTGCCGCCCTGGCCTTTGGTAACACGATGACCGCCACTGCCGCCGCTGCCCTTTCCTGGCTGTTTGCTGAGTGGTTCCTGAAAGGTAAACCTTCAATGCTTGGTGCCGCATCCGGCGCCGTTGCCGGACTGGTTGCCATTACCCCGGCGTGTGGTTGGGTCGGAATCGGTGGCGCCCTGGTGATTGGGCTGATGGCCGGTGTGATCTGTCTCTGGGGAGTAAACGGTCTGAAGAAGATGCTCGGTGCCGACGATGCCCTGGACGTCTTCGGAGTACACGGAGTGGGTGGAATTCTTGGTGCGCTGATGACCGCAATCTTTGCCAATCCTGATCTCGGCGGGGTCGGTGTCTACGATTACGTTGCCAACAAGGTTGCCGATTATTCGACCAGCACCCAGATGATCAGTCAGCTTTGGGCAGTTGGTACGACGCTGCTCTGGTCCGGTATTGTCTCGATCATCGCCTACAAACTGGTGGATATGGTGATCGGCCTGCGGGTCACCGAGGATGAGGAACGACAAGGACTTGACACCATCAGTCACGGTGAGTCTGCTTATAAATATTGATAACCTGAAAATGTGCTAGCTAGCTGAGGAGTACGACGCAAAAGGCCCCGTTCCGGAGAGATCCGGAACGGGGCCTTTTTTATTGGCAGGAAGGCTGGAGCTTTAGCCGATACGTTCGGCGATCATCGCCATGCCCATGCCGCCGCCGATGCACATGCTGAACAGGCCGCGTTCCTTGCCGAGCCGCTGCATCATATGCATGCCGGTTACCACCTGGCGGGCGCCGGTGCAGCCGATCGGATGGCCGATGGAAATGCCGCTGCCCACCTGGTTGGGCAGGTCGAGGGGGATGTTCAGCTCACGCATGCAGGCAATGGCCTGGGCGGCGAAGGCCTCGTTCAGTTCGATCATGTCGATGTCGCTCATCGCCATTCCGGCTTTCTGCAGGGCTGTGCGGATGGCCGGTACCGGGCCGAGACCCATGTAGGCGGGATCAAGGCCGCCCGAGGCAAAGCCCTTAATCTCAAGGATCGGTTTCAGGCCAAGCTCTTTGGCCTTGGAGGCCGACATTACCAGCACGGCGGCGGCGGCGTCGTTGATGCCGGAGGCGTTGCCGGCGGTGACCGAGCCATCCTTGGTAAAGACCGGGCGGAGTCTGCCCATTTTTTCCATGGAGGTCTCCATCGGCCTTTCATCGGTGTCGACGACCATCTCACCTTTGCGGGATTTGATGATGATCGGCACGATTTCTTTCTTGAAGTGGCCTTCCTGGATGGCCCTGCGGGCGCGTTCGTGGCTGAGAACGCTCAATTCGTCCTGCTCCTGGCGACTGATGCCGTATTTGCTGGCGATATTTTCGGCGGTAATGCCCATATGATAGCCGTAAAATTTCTCATACAGACCGTCGAAGACCAAAAGGTCGGTGATTTCGCCGTGGCCGGTGACCTCCATGCGGTATCCCCAGCGGGCCTTCGGCAGGGCCATCGGCACCAGGGACATGTTTTCCATGCCGCCGGCGATTATTGCCTCAGCCTGTCCGGCCATGATTGCCGTGGCCGCGAGCGTAATGGCCTTGAGACCCGATCCGCAGACCTTGTTGATGGTGAAGGCGGCGGCTTCCTTGGGGATGCCGGCGCGGATCATCGCCTGGCGGGCCGGATTTTGGCCCTGGCCGGTTTGCAGGACATTGCCCATGATGACTTCATCAATCGTTAAAGGGATGGCCCCCTGATCCCAGGCAGCGGCCGTGGTCTCCAGCGGGATAGGTCCTTGATCCTGCAGCTTGGCGGGCTTTCCTGCCTCCATCGCCTTACTCAATACCGGCCGGATATTGGCACTTTTTAAAACCTCTTTGATCACCTCGGCACCCAGCTCTACCGCTGGAATATCTTTAAGTGTGCCTCCAAAATTACCAACGGCGGTTCGAGCTCCACTGACTATGACAACGCGTTCCATGATGTCCTCCCGGGAAGATGTGACAGTTGACGTAAAATACCTCAAAGACAGGTAATCATATTACCGCAAGATCTTCGTTAGAGGAAGAATATAGTCAAGGGTAGGGGATGCGACGGGAACGCCAATTCATTATTGAGCTAGGAGTTTGTTTGGGTCGGTATTGGTAAGTATTAGAGAAAAACCCTGCAATCATTGACAAGATCTCGATGGGTAAGATAGATGTTCAGGGTTTATTAACTGCTCATCATGCGGTATTCCGGGGAATCATTTCTTCTTTTGTGGAGGAATGTAGTGCCATGCGGATAGTTTTCGTTCATAAGGAACAGGAAAATACTCTGCGATAGACCTATACCCCGTTGCGGGGTGTAAAAGGAGGGAGTGTTTCCCGGAAGGAGATGCAGGGTGGTTAAGCGGTTATACCGCAAGGGCATAAGTTTCGTTTGAGCAAACAAGTTGCTCAACTCAGCTTTATACCGCAAGGGCATAAGTTTCGTTTGAGCAAACAAGTTGCTCAACTCAGCTTTATACCGCAAGGACATAGGTTTCGTTTGAGCAGGCAAGCTGCTCAACCCAGCTGAATCCTCCAGGCCGCTTGTTTCGCCATTTTCGATCACAGCAAGGAAAATTCCACAATGGCACAGAATTACGATACGAAATTTCTGACCACGCGGGAGGTTGCAAAGCTCCTCAAGGTCAACGAAAAGATGGTCTATTCCCTGGTCAATGATAAGGGCCTGCCGGCGACGAAGATTACCGGCAAATGGATGTTTCCCCAAAGACTCGTTGAGGAATGGCTGGAGATGAACATCCTCAACTTCCGCCAGAACAAGATGGAAAAGTCGGCGGAATCCGGGAGGTTGTTGCTCGCCGGCAGCGATGATCTTCTTTTTGGCCAGACCTTGTCGCTTTTTCATAAAAAGTCCCACGGTATCGTCGCCTTTTTCGCCAATCTCGGCAGCATGGGAGGGTTGAGAAGTTTACGCCGCGGCTTGTGTCATATCGGTGTGTGTCACCTGCTTCAGGATGACAACAACGAATACAATTTCGATTTCGCCGAGAAGGAACTTGACCGGTTGCCGGTCTTCGTCAATTTCAGCAAACGTGAACAAGGGATTCTGCTGCAGAAGGGCAATCCGAAAAACATCCGATCGATCGCCGATCTCGCCCGCCAAGGGGTACGTATCGTCAACCGCCCTCTCGGTACCGGAACCCGGTTGCTGCTTGATTACGAGATTGCCAAATCCGATATATCCTCCTCGGCGATAAGCGGCTATCAAACTGAAGTTTCCAGGCATTTGGATGTGGGCCTGGCAATTTTGTCGGGTCAGGCCGATGCCGGCCCGGCGATTCGTCCAGTGGCAGGGCTCCTTGGTCTGGATTTTCTACCCCTTCGCTGGGAACGCTTTGACCTCCTGGTTGCCAGGGAACACTTTTTTGAGCAGGGCGTTCAGCAGTTTTTGGGCATGCTGCAC
Source organism: Desulforhopalus sp. (assembly GCA_030247675.1). Taxonomy (NCBI): domain Bacteria; kingdom Pseudomonadati; phylum Thermodesulfobacteriota; class Desulfobulbia; order Desulfobulbales; family Desulfocapsaceae; genus Desulforhopalus; species Desulforhopalus sp. Next base: position 193,471 of record JAOTRX010000003.1, read on the forward strand.
GATCCGGCCTTCCGAAAACTTGCCGACTCATTTGCCGGCTATGATCTATCGCTGTGTGGAACAATGGTTTTTCCTGATAATGTTAACAATGGAGAATGACAACATGAAAAAAATCGCTTTGGCAGTGACAGGTTTGTTTTTCCTGGTAGCAGGCGCGACCGCTTCGGTGGCGGCGGAGGAGAAAATCCTCAAGATGTCGACCACCACCAGCACTGAGTCCTCTGGGCTTCTCGATGTCCTGCTGCCGGCCTTTGAAAAGGATGAGGGCATCAAGGTCAAGGTTATCGCCAAGGGAACCGGTGCGGCGATTCGTGATGGTATTGACGGCAATGTCGATGTCATCTTTGTCCATGCTATAGACCGGGAGAAGGATTTTGTTGAGAAGGGCTACGGCACCAAACGTTTTGCCGTGATGCATAACGATTTTGTCATAATTGGCCCGGCTGCCGATCCTGCCGCCATTAAGGGTTTGAAGGATTCCGCCGAGGCACTGAAGAAAATTGCCGCGGCAAAGGCACCGTTTGTTTCGCGCGGTGATGATAGCGGTACCCATACCAAGGAGCAGGAAATGTGGGCAGCCACCAAGCTGCCCCTCGCCGATCATGGCCTGAAGATCACCAAGGATGGCAAAGAGACGGTGGTTCCCGCCAAGAAACCGGCCGATTCCGACAGCTGGTATATCTCCATTGGCCAGGGCATGGGCAAGACCATAACCTATGCCGAGGAAAAACAGGCCTATGCCCTTGCCGACCGCGGCACCTATATCAGCTACAAGTATGGCAAAAAACCGGCAGTTGATCTGGAGATTCTTTTTGAAGGTGACGAACTTCTTGCCAATCCTTATGGCGTTATCCCCGTCAACCCCGCCAAACATCCGCATGTCCAGTACGATATGGCGATGAAATTCGCCAACTGGCTGGTATCGGCGAAGGGGCAGGGGCTCATCGCCGGCTTCCGTCTGGAGGGCAAACAGCTGTTCTTTCCCGATGCGATAAAATAGGCATCCTGGTATGGCAAGCGGCGCGGGCCGGAACAGCGGCCTGCGTCTGAAGTAGAGGTGACTGGCGTCCGGGGGTGTCCGGGGTGGATGCCGCTCCAAAGGAAACAAATGAGGACCCTCACGCGCAATGGAATTGTTATTCGAGAGCTTTAAAGCCGCCCTGCAGCTGATGATGGCCTGGGACCAGGAACTCCTGGTCATCGTCGGCTGCTCGCTCAAGGTGAGTGGGCTGGCGACGCTGTTTGCCACGATAATCGGTTTGCCGCTTGGTTTTACCATCGCCTTTACGACTTTTCCCGGCAAACGTTTCACCCTGACCTGTCTCAACACCCTCCTCGCCCTGCCGACGGTAGTCATCGGTCTGCTGGTGTACACCTTCGTTTCCCGCAAGGGGATGTTCGGCTCCTTCGGTTTGCTGTATACCCAGAAGGCCATGATTATCGGGCAGATCATCCTCATCATCCCGGTGATTTCGACGATGACCATTGCCGCAATAAGCCGGATTGACAGGAGATACCGCTTAACCGCTCTGACCCTCGGGGCAAATCGTCTGCAGATGGCCTGGGTCATCTTTTTTGAGGCACGTTTCGGGGTCATTGCCGCGGTTATCGCCGCCTATGGCCGGGTTATTGCCGAGATCGGCATATCGATGATGCTCGGCGGCAACGCCAAGGGTTTCACCCGGACCATGACCACTGCCATGGCCCTTGAATACGACAAGGGCGAGTTCGTTCTCGCGGTTGCCCTGGGGATGATCCTGATGGGCCTGGCCTTTGCCATCAATCTGCTCTTTCATATCTTTCAGGGGAAGGTCGGGTCCGATGCTGTATGAAATCAACCAGCTCACCCGGGTCCACTATGGACGGACGATTCTCGATATCCCGGCCTTGACCATCCCCGGCGGAGAAATCTGCAGCTTGACCGGCCCCAACGGCGCAGGCAAATCTACCTTGCTCCATCTCCTTGCTTTTCTCGACATCCCGACTACCGGCACCATTCGCTTTATGTCTGCCCCGGTCAGTTATGTTGAACGGTCCTTGCAGCCCCTGCGGCGGCGGGTGGTTCTCCTTGATCAATATCCCATATTGTTCACCGGCACGGTATGGAAGAACCTCGAATTCGGCCTGAAGGTGCGCAATGTCGGCAGAAAGGAACGGAAAGACCGTATTGAAGCGGCCCTGGAGATGGTCGGCATGCAGGATTTTGCCACCGCCCCGGCGCACCGGCTTTCCGGCGGCGAGACCAAGCGGGTTGCCCTGGCACGGGCCCTGGTTGTTCAGCCGGAAGTGCTTCTCTGCGATGAGCCGACGGCCAATGTCGACAGCGAGAATCAGGAAATTATCCAAGGTATCCTGACTCGGGCCAACAGAAAGGAAAAAATCTCAATAATCTTTGCCACTCACTCCCTTTCCCAGGTGCAGCGGCTGGCCGATCATACCCTGACCCTGATGGACGGCAAACTGTCCGAGGTGTCGCGCGAAAACGTCTTTTCCGCGGTCATCTTGGAGCAAAACGGGGGGAGGATTGTCTGCCGGCTGACGGACGATGTCCAGATATCCGTGCCCGCGGCGGGCCATGCCGGCAGCAGTGTCACGGTGCGCCTCTTTCTTGACCCGGCAAAGCTCGTCATCTTACCCGGCGACCCGGCAGAGGGCCGGCCGATGAATGTGCTGCCGGGAAGGGTTGTGAAAAATACCGCGGAAAATGGCCGGGTAAAGATCACCGTCGATACCGGCGTCATCATTGATATCTTCCTTTCCGTGGCTGAGTATACCAGCAGGCCGCCGCTCATCGGTGAAACGGTCCTTGTACATATCCCTGATCAGGCGATAACGCTTCCCTCGCCAGGAAGATGACAGTGCACTCTTCCGGTGATACATGGGGACTGCACCATCGAATGAGCTGCAGGTAGAATGCGATTCGTTGTGGCGAGCACAACTCTTGAGGATACCAGGTTCTCGAGGTCGTTATTCTGCATGGCCTTGCCCCTGTAGGGCTTGGCGTATTCCGGTATTGAGTTCGGTCTTGCTGAAGGGCTTTTGCAGGAAGTTGACTCCTGGGGCAAGGACGCCATGATGAGCAATAATATCGGCAGTGTAGCCTGACATGAACATGCATACCAATTTTGGGTGAAGTTTAAGAATTTGGCGAGCAAGTTCTCGACCATTCATTTCCGGCATTATGACATCGGTCAATAGGAGATGAATATCCTCTTGATAATCCAAGGCATGTTGCATCGCCTCGCTCGGGGTGGCAGCCGACAATACCTTGTACCCCAGGCGAGACAACATCGTAGCCGTCATCTCGCGTATTGCCTTTTCATCTTCTACCAGAAGTACAGTTTCTTTCCCCCCCACGATGGCTCCTGCCTCGCTCCTCTCCGTTACTTCTTGTTGATCTCTGTGGGCGGGGAAAATAAGGCGAAATGTCGAGCCATGTCCGGGTTCGCTGTAGACCGTGATAAACCCCGAGTTTTGCTTGACGATACCGTAGACGGTTGCCAGTCCCAGGCCGGTTCCTTCCCCGACACCTTTTGTTGTAAAAAACGGCTCGAATATGCGGTCTTTCACCTCGGGGGGCATTCCGCATCCATTGTCGCTCACCGCAAGAACCACGTAATTGCCGGGAACAGCTTCCAGATGGCCGGAGCAATAGGTTTCGTCGATGGTCTGGTTGGTGGTTTCGATGGTGATGTACCCTGTACCCTTTATGGCGTCTCTTGCGTTGACGCAGAGATTGGCGAGAATTTGGTCAATTTGCGAAGGGTCGAGCCGCACTCTGTGCAGATTCCGCCCTGGAAGCCAGTTCAGCCTGATATTCTCGCCAAGCAATCTTTTCAGCATGTTCAACATTCCGCCGACTGTCTCATTGAGGTCGAGCACTTTAGGCATAACCGTCTGCTTCCGGGCAAAGGCCAGCAGTTGCCGGGTCAGGTCGGCTGATCTTCGAGCAGCCTTGGTGATCTCAATGATTGGCCCATAGCGAGGGTCGGAATTGTCCGTACCTTCTAAAATAAACTCCGCATACCCCAAAATGACTCCGAGCATGTTATTGAAGTCATGGGCAACCCCACCGGCGAGCCTGCCGACAGATTCCATTTTTTGTGCTTGCAGCAATTGATCCTGCAGGAGATGCTGCTGCTGTTCGCTTTTTTTCTGAAGGCTTAAGTCGCGCAAAAATGCAAACCGCTCGTTGTCCTTTTCCGGGCTTACTTGAACACTGACTTCAAGGGGAAGGAGGCTGCCGTCGTTGCGGCGATGGGTTGTCTCAAAGCGGATATTATTGCCAGTTTGAATCTGCAGAATATGTCCAGAAACCTCCTCAGATGACGTGTCATGATTAAGCTCGGTGATGTTCATTTTCAGCAGTTGCTGGCGCGGATAGCCGCTCATACGGCAGTAGGCGTCATTGGCATCGATTATTTCGCCAGTGCCACCCACCATCAGAAACCCATCCATGGCAGCCCGCAGAATACTCTGGGCTCGGGCCTCGCTGGCCACAAGCTCACGGGTACGTTCAGCAACCAGGTATTCCATGTTACGAAAAAGAAAAGCGTTTTTCAGGATCAGGGCCAATAGTCCCGAAAGTTCCCGGACAGTGGCAAATATTTGATCTGTGCCTCTAGGATCCATGAGGTCGAGAAGGAGCAAAAGCCCCTGGGTTTCACCGCCGGTGACCAAAGGAATGGCAAAAGATGTCTGAATGCCAATTTTTTCCAGTAAAGCTCCCGCCTCGCCTTCTCTCGATTGAATAAAAAAAGGCTGCTCCATGCTGGCGGCGATGGCGATGAGTTGTCGGCATTCGTCTTGTTCGAAAAAAATACGCTTTCGGGATGGGCAGACTCCGACCAAATGGAATTCTCCCTGCCGCTGTCTTTCAAAAAGAGCGATGACTCTAGCACCAATAATTTCTCGAAGCTGGGTGGTGAACTGTGCCGCGAATTTATTGATATCCTCTGAAAATGGCAGGATATTTACCAATAAGTCGTGTTGCAGGTTGAGAATGAGGGGGTCAAGCGACATTATCCGGCCTCCGCTCTGCAAATTTCGCCAACGCTGTGTCTATAGCCCGACGCAAGGAATCTAACGACACAGCGAGAACCTCGACCGGCATGGCAAAAAAATCGGCGATCTCATCAAGGACCTTCTGTGGCACCGGAATTATGCCGGTGTCAATATATACCAGTACGCTCCTGTTTTCCTGCATGAACTCCCGAGCCAGGGAAGGCTCACGGAAGCCAAGTTCGTCCAGGAAGACTTCCCGCCAGCGCAAAGTCCATTCCGGGAGAAAGACAAAGGCCTTTCTTCGGCGGTATCTCCTATACAATTCTTCACCCATAAGCAATTCTGTACAGTTTACCGCCTTGGTTCTGCTGCAATGCGGGCGTTTATCGGTGTCACATATATGGGGGTGACAATCACCATAGATCAAAAGGCAATTGCGGTTGCCGAGAGTGGCGAGCGACTCGTCCATGACGCGATGCAGCCTTTCCGGATGCATGTGCAGCATGGAGTCCAGAAAGATGGCTTCGATATCTGGCAGCTCCCTTCGCAGTATATCTTCGACCTCCATGCGGAGAACGGAACAGCATATGATGGTGGCGGATTGCATGCAGTGTTCTCAAAAAGCGGTAATCGTTTCGGCAATCGCCTTGACCAACTCAGGTGGCGTGTCCCAAGGAACATCTGCAGCCGATGTGGCGAAGATGAAGTGTGGATCACCTGCACGATCAGTGAGAATGCCTTTGACCTTGGCGAGTATCTCGTCAGGTGGAAGCCGGGCAAGGGTCGGTCCATTCAAATTGCCAAGCAAAAGACGGCCAGGTCCAATAATTGACCTTGCCTCGGCCAGGGTATCGCGGTGGTCTACGGCAAAGGCCACGACGTTGGGTAATGCCAGATAGTCTGTTAATGTTGAATTAATTGGGTTGCCACCGTGGTGAAAGACAATTGGCCCCTTAACCTCTTTGAAGCTATGGGTCAGGGCGGGAAGAATCAATTCATCGATCAATCTTTTATAAAGGAGGGAAGGATGGGTGAACATCACCGGCAAGGCAATAAAGGCTGCGCCATCCTCCAGGAGGGCATTCGCCATGGAAACGAAGTGGCTCCCGGTGACTTCCAGTATTTTTCGTGCCAACTCCGGTTTCAGGACGAGGGCCTCTATCCAGGAATCGACTCCCATTATAATGGCCGGCAGGTCGACCGGAGCTGTTAAAATCCCGCAAATCGGGGTTTCTTCAGAAAAAATTTTACGCAATAAACGTACGGACTGACGAAGGTAGATGAGACTCGGATGGCTGTTCACATCGGGCGATGTATCCAGTGGAAATGCCCCCGCCGGTTTTCTGACATTCGGGGGGTTGCAAGGCAGGAACTTCAACTCGCTGCCAAAGGCCTCAGCCTCAAGAGGAAGGGCGAACGGGGAAAAAATGATATCCGGCGCGCAGAGCTCCGTCACCGCCATCTGCCCCTCGGCATACCGTTCGGGATGGCGGTAGTAATCGGCAAGGGCGCAACCAGTAAGTTTGGCCCCATACAGGGATAAGGTCAGCGTAAATGGTGGCCTGGTTTGCGGCGTGCCATGCAGCGCGGCAAGTACACGTTCAAAGGAGTTCATCCGGTCACCTCATGGAGGAGGCGCTCCATCAATCGCGGCGCTTCAACGGCAGTGACTGCCGTTCCTTCTCCCCCGACCTCCTCCACCAATTCGGGACGAATCTTGAATACCGCTCCCCCTACTGCAAGGCGGATTTGCCCTTTCAACCCTCGGCCATCAATCTCCTGACGGATCTTCTTGATGTTCATTGCCGTGGTGAACATCATGGCAGAGGCACCGATCAACGGCGCACCGTGCTGCAATGCTGCGGCCACAAAATCCTCGGCCATAACATCGTTTCCAAGGTCAACAACCTTCCAGCCGGCGGTTTGCAGAAAAATTCCCACCATCTTCCGGCCAAGCGAGTGGTAGTCGTCCTCCACATTGCCGATGACAACCGGTCCTTTGTTTCCGGGCACGACTTCTTGACAGGCAAGTGCTTTCTTGAGGGTGTCTTCTGCAATTTTACCGGCCAAATATCCAGCGGCAAGACTTATTCGCTCAGCTACCCAACGGTTACCTATCTCTTCCAATACTGGCTCCAAAACCTCGGTAATGACTCTCTGGTATTGGTAATGCTCGGCCAATCTATCGAGCTGAAGCACGGCAGACATTTGGTCGCCCACGAGGATAGCCTCAAGCAGACTTCTTTGTGCGATTGTCAAATCCATAGTGCATTCTCAAAAGGGATATTCCTGTAAGCCTATGTCATTTTAAAAATGTATACTATGGGATATCAAGGATGGGAGTGAAATGTCAAATTACCTTGATCGGATTTATGAACAGAGCTTTCTTTCCTGATTGAGGAGTGCTCTGTATCCATATTGAATAGGGGGATGTTGCGCCGGCAGAGATGTTTTCTGGATATTCTGCGACAGGCGGTTTGCGTCTGGTTGAAACCAAGATTTCCAGTGTGACAGCTTTGGTCACTGCTGGCTTCTTGGTGGGTAGATGGAATGAGTCCGGCAGGCTCCTTATATCCGCTGTATCGCTTCAGGGGTATTAAGGAGCCTTTCGCCTTCGTTGGAACAGTCAGCGGATCCGGCGCTATTTCACTGAAACCACTGGACACACCGCCTTGAGGATGACATACTGAGCAGTTGAACCGAAGAGAATCTTGCCGACTTTTGACCTGCTTTTTACACCGATAATAACCTCTCCGCAATTATTGTCGTTGGCAAAGGAGACGATATCCTCGCCGGCGGTTTTGCCCCGGATCAGGAGATGGCTTTCGTTGCGTATGCCACGATCAGTAAGGAATTTTTTCGCCGCTTCCAAATTTTCTTCGGCGTCGACCACCTGTTCCTTGGTGGTTTTGTCGCCGCCCGGCAAAGATGTGACCAGTTGCACCTCGCCGGCAAAGGCCCTGGCGTGTTGCGCCGCCAGTTCAAGCAGATCCTTGCCGATGTTGACACCTTTATAGCCTACCAGAATTTTCATGTGTTACTGCCTCCAGTAAAAGATAAATCCTTAAGAGAAATGGTTTCTCGGAAAAAGTTATTTGCATCGTATCTGCTTAAAATTTTTAGCTATGAGATGTATTCCGTGTGGCCGTATTACAAAGAAACACGCTTATCGGGAGCTGGCCAGCTCACGACGCTGGCCAATATTACCATATTCCTGTAGGAGTAAAGTATGAAAAACGATCAATAATTCCTTTGGTATTTGTTTTTCCGCGTATATACTTTTAGACAATGGAAGCGAATACGGGGAGTTGTTCGATGCCGGCGGTGAAAAATGGGGGGATTTTGGCCAATACGGGCAATGAATATGCCACTCTGCGCACCTTTGTGGAACATCTTGGTGCTCCCGTGGCAGTGTTTGATAATGCTGCGGCAATAGCCGTCTGCAACAGCGCTTTGGAGCGCCTGCTGGGAATCCCTCCCGGAAAAGCTAGCGGTCGCCGACTCAGTGAACTTGGTTTTGGGGTCATCAATGCCGACGGAACTCCCCGGTCGGAAACGAATTTTCCTTTCCGGCAATGGTCAGAGGATGAGGAGGTCAAGGTCCCGTTTATCTTTGGTTTGCGGCGCTTACCGGCTAGTGAGACCCTGTGGCTGAGCGCCACTCTGAAGCCGGGCCGGGAAGACGATAGCTGGGCAGGCCTGGTGTTTATGACCCTTACCGATGTGACGGAATTTGTAGGGAAGAATGTAGTCAATGCGCAGATTTTCCAGGCCAAGAGCGAGTGGGAAACAACGGTAGATGCCTTGCAGGACATTGTTACCATTCAGGACGGTGAGATGCGCATTGTCCGGGCCAACAAGGTCGCACACCGCCTCTTTGGCTACCGGCTCGGGGAACTCAAAGGGAAAAAATGCCATGAGGTTTTTCTTGGCAGAAATCATCCCTGCCAGGGCTGCCCGGTCAAGGAAACCGCCCACGATGCCTGCCCGCATTCGGGGATGGTTCACTATGAGAGTCTCTCGAAAACATTCAATATATCATCATTCCCGATCTTCTCTGATGATGGCAAGATGCGCCTCTTGGTTCATGTTGCCCGCGATGTCACCGAGCATCTGCAGAACGAGTCGGAGAAAAACCGCTTAATGGCGGCTATCGAACAGGCATCGGAATCGGTGGTCATCGTCGATCGTCAGGGGGAGATTCAGTATGTCAACCCGGCCTTTGAAAGCACTTCCGGGTATACCCGGGCGGAGGCGATCGGACAGAAAGCCAATATCCAAAAGAGTGGGGTCCATAACCGGCAATTTTACCAGGATATGTGGCAGACCCTCCTTAATAAACAGGTATGGCGGGGCCGGTTGACCAATCGCCGAAAGAATGGCACCCTGTACAAGGAGGATGCAACAATTTCCCCGGTGCTCGATGCCGCCGGAGAGATTATCAATTTTGTCGCCTTAAAGCGCGATGCCACCCGCGAAGAGTTGCTAGAGCAACAGCTCCATCAGGCGATGAAGATGGAGGCCCTGGGGACCCTTGCTGGAGGGATTGCCCATGATTTCAATAATATCCTTGCGGCAATGATTGGCTACGGTGAGATAGCCAAGGACCGGCTGGCACCGGAACACCCGGCGAGAAAAGATATCGAGCAGGTGCTGGCGGGAGGTGACCGGGCCGTTGATCTGGTGAAACAGATCCTCACCTTTAGCCGCAAAGAGAGTTATGGCCAGTTCAGATTGCTCAAGTTGCAGTACCTTATTAAGGAGGTAATCAAATTATTACGACCCTCCCTGCCTGCGACTATCAGTCTGCAGCATGACATCGATACTACCTGTCGTTCGATCTTTGCCGATCCCGGGCAGATATATCAGGTGGTAATGAACCTCTGCACCAACGCCAAACAGGCGATCGGCGACAACCACGGGCAAATTTTCATCAAGTTGTCGGAGATCCGGGGCGAGATGAATGGCCTGGGAGGTGGCGGCGGGGTTGGGCCAAGTGCCTATCTTGATCTGGAGGTCAGTGATACCGGCTGTGGCATAGAGGCGGAGAAACTGGATAGAATCTTCGATCCGTTTTTCACCACCAAGAGAAAGGAGCAGGGTACCGGCCTCGGTCTTGCTGTGGTTCATGGGATTATCAAAAAGCATAAGGGAGAGATCTTCGTTACCAGCACAGTCGGTGCCGGATCAACCTTTCATGTATATCTGGCTGTTGATGGCCGGGACATCGAGACCCGGAAGAAGATCCCGGTCATCGCCAGTGGCGGCGGTGAGAGGATAATGGTCGTCGACGATGAGATTCCAGTGAGCGAAGTGTTGCGGATGATCCTTGAGGAGGCCGGGTATAAGGTGCTGGTTTTTAACGACAGTATTGCCGCGGTGAAGCATTTCCGCGAGGATCCCCATTGCTGCGACCTGGTACTGACCGACATGCTGATGCCCAATATGACCGGGGCGGAGCTTGCCCGTGAAGTGCTGGCCTTACGGCCGGACATACCGGTCATCATGGTAACCGGTCATAGTGATAATTTCGATGTGCATCGGGCCCGGCAGAGGGGGATTCGCGACTTTATCCTCAAGCCGGTAAAGAAGGGGAAACTTCAACAAGCAATTCGGAAGGCGCTGGATTATGGCAGGAATTCTGATAATTGACGATGATCGTATTCTAGTGGAGATGCTCACCGACCAGTTGATCGAAAGGGGGCACGAAGTCGCCTCCGCCGGCAATCTGCGCGACGGTTTGTTGCTGTTGCTGAAGGAACCGATCGACGTCGTCCTGCTCGATGTGCAGCTGCCGGATGGCAATGGCCTTGATTATATTCCAATGATAACCGGTGCGGCGACCAAGCCCGAGGTCATCATCATCACCGGTCAGGGCGAGGCGGACGGGGCGGAGAAGGCGGTTGTCAGCGGCGCCTGGACCTATATCGAAAAGCCCTATGTTATCCGTGACCTGTCTCTGCAGCTGATGCGTGTCCTGCAATACCGCAAAGAAAAACTCAAGGTGGCGACTTTTCTGGTATCCTTGAAGCGGGACAGGATTATCGGCAGCAGCCCGGCCATGCGCCGCTGTCTTGATCTGGTGGCCCGTGCCGCCGCCTCCGATGTCAGCGTCCTAGTGACCGGAGCGACCGGTACCGGCAAGGAGCTGTTTGCCAGGGCCATCCACGAAAATAGTGCCAGGGCTGACAAAAACTTCGTCGTGGTTGATTGCGCCGCCCTGCCGGAAACCCTTATTGAAAGCACCCTCTTCGGTCACGTCAAGGGGGCCTTCACCAACGCCGATACGGCCCAGGACGGCCTGGTCAAACATGCCCATCAGGGGACGCTTTTCCTCGATGAGGTGGGCGAACTCCCCTTAAGCATTCAGAAGACCTTTCTTCGCCTCCTGCAGGAGCATGAATACCGGCCGGTGGGCTCGACAAAACACCTATACAGCGACTTCCGGGTGGTTGCCGCGACCAACAGAAATCTCCTGGAATGCGTGCACAACGGCACCTTTCGCGAGGACCTGTTGTTTCGCCTGCAGGCCTTTACCATTGAGTTGCCGGAACTGAAGAACCGCGACCGGGATGTTCGGGAACTGGCCCTACATTTCACCGCCAAGCTCTGTCAGCGCTACGGCATGGAGGTGAAGGGGATCGCCGATGATTTCTTTGATGCCCTGGACGCCTACGGTTGGCCGGGCAATGTGCGCGAACTCTACCAGACCATGGAGCACGTCTTTACCAACCCCTTGCTTGGCCCAACCTGTTTTGCCATCCATCTGCCGGAGAGATTTCGGGTGCGGCAGGCGCGGGCCGGGGTCAAGGCCAAGCCGGTAGCTGCCGGTGAGGCATCCCAGCGATTGCCGACTTGGGCCGCCCATAAAAGTGTTTGCGAGTCCGAGTATCTGCGTCGGCTGAAGTTTGCCTCGGGCGGCAATGTCAGCGAGGCGGCACGGCTTTCCGGGATATCGCGGACCCGGTTGTATCAGCTCTTTCAAAAGCACGACGTCGAGTTTACCTGAGAGCGCAGCCGGGCCGGCATTGTAAGCAGGCCGCTTGGGCCTCGGTACAGTGAGGTGCTAGTGGGTGATGTCGGCAGTCTCCTGTGGGTGGTCGGCAAGATACTGCAGGCGCTTTTGGCGAAAGTCGCGGAGGTGCTCTTCAATGGTATCGCCGCGCAGGAGAACACCAAACGGCTTTGCCACCTCCCTCCCTTTTCCCGCAAATAATTCCTCAATAATTTTCAGGCCGACTTCACCGCGATAATGGGACTGCTCCCAGTAGTGCTGCATGTCGGCCTTGCCGGTCACCTGGGGGATATCCTCGGTGGTTATGCTGTTAAAGCCTGAAAAATCAAAGAGTTCTATGTTGCATCCAGCCTGTCTTTGGGCGTCGGTCATCCGTACCAATGCCCTTTTCCAGTCGTCGACATCATCCTCAAGCGTCGCCCAGTACGATAGCTCAGCAAGGGCGTGAATCGGCTGGATGTACAGGCGAAATACGGTGCCCTGCCGGCAATATTCACCGAGCACCCTGCCGAGAAGCTCGGTGGTGGCGGGGACGTCTTCTGGCTTTCCCAGCGGGGCCTTTTTCTTTAAGACCTCCTCAAAGGCCTTTTCCGTGCCGCCTTCGTTGCGCATGATGATTTCCAGGCACTGTGCAGATTTGTGGCCGAAGGAGGCGAGAAGCGACCGGCAGCTCTGTTCGGAATAGCCGAGCAGGATCTTCAGGGTATCCACCGTCATCGCCATCGAAATTGCCCGCTTGATATTCAACAGGGCCCGCCGGAGCGGGTAGTACGGTCCCTTGGCGACCAGTTCGCTTGAGAAATCGGTGTTGCCGGATTTTTCGCGGAATTGCCAGCCGTAATCCAGGCCCCAGACAACGGTTTCCGGGCGGTGAAAGAAGCTGGTATGGCGCAGCATGTTTATCGCATCGCCCACCGAGGCGCCGCTGAGGGCCAGGTTGAAGACCCGCTTCCCTGAAAAGACCGGGCTTTCCGCCGGGAGACCGATCTCGGTCCTTGAGCTGCCGAGGTAGGCCACCTCCGGCTGATAGCGGTAGGCAGCGTAGGTCTTGGCCCAGGGCATGATCTTCTGTTGGGCCGGATTCAGGCGTTCCATCAGTGCGCTGTCCCATTGGTGGGTGTAGTACGGATCAACCACGTAGTTGAGAAGGACCAGAATGGTGAGCAGCAGCAAGCAGGCCAGGCTGGTGTTGAGGAGGTATATGCGTACTGTGCGATTGGTAAAGGAATGAGTCATAACTTATTAAGATAGCATTGAATATTTTCGATAATTGCTAAAACTGGGCATAGATAAAATCGTTGGTTCGCTCGATACTGAGGATGCACAGGGCAAGGATGCAGCCGACGGTAATGCTCCAAAGCAGGCGGGGCGACCAGTGTATGGTGATAATGGATGGCGATCGCAGTTTGGTTTTTCGTTCCTTGTCGGAATATAAAAACAGTTCATTGGTATTGGGCATACAAAAGGCGACAAAAGTACTGAGTACCAGCATGGTGTAGCCGAGGGAGTCGATTTCGGTAACCGCCGAGACTCCGTTGCAGCCTATCATTCCTGCGAGAACACCGAAGGCCGATGCTACGTCCGGTGCGCGGAAGAAACACCAGGCAACCACCACCGCAATGAAGGTGAGAATCCGGCCGAGGAAGTCGGTCAGCGCCGCCGGCGGCCTTGGATATTTTTCCATCATGTGTTGCCAGCCGTGCTGCACGCAGAGGTACAACCCATGCAGTCCCCCCCAGACAACAAAGGTCCAGTTCGCTCCGTGCCATAAGCCACCGAGCAGCATGGTCAGGATGAGATTGCGGTAGCGTTTCAGCTGGCCCTCACGGTTGCCTCCGAGAGGGATATACAGGTAATTGCGGAGAAACCGGGACAGGGAGATGTGCCATCTTTGCCAGAAATCGCTGACACTTGTCGCCTTGTAAGGGGAATGAAAGTTGACCGGGATATGAAAACCCATCAGCCGGGACACCCCGACGGCCATATCGGAATAGCCGGAGAAATCAAAATACAGCTGCATGGTGTAGGCGAGCATGCCCAGCCATGCCTGGAAAAATTGCGGATCGCCGCCGGCAAAAACCGGCTGAATCGCCGAGGCCAGATTATCGGCGATGAGGAGTTTCTTGCCGAGGCCAAAGACAAAAAGGGAAACCCCTATGGCAAAGTTGTCGGCCTTTACCTGGTAGTGCTCCGGGTCGGAAAACTGCGGCATCATCTCCTGGTGATGGAGGATGGGTCCGGCGATGATATAGGGGAAATACGAGGTAAAGAGCAGATAATGCGGGAAATTGACCTCCTTTATTTTCCGGTGATAGGCATCGACCAGCAGGGAGATCTGGGTAAAGGTGAAAAATGAAATCCCCAGCGGCAGGAGGATGTGCAGCACCGGCAGATCGGCGGCGGTGATCTGGTTGATCGAATGAATGAAAAAATTGGCGTACTTGAAAAAGCCAAGGAGGGACAGATTGAACACTATCGATGCCGTCAGCCATTTTTTGCGATGGGTATCGTGGGCTGCAAGGATCCGCCTGCATGTCCAGTAATTGATACAGATGGAGGCCAGGAGGATGGGGATATAGCGAAGATCCCATGAACCATAAAAATACAGCGATGCAACCACCAGCCAACCGGCCGCCCATCGCCTGTCCCGCCGGGCAAAGAAGTAAAAGCCGAGCAAGGTGACCGGCAAAAACAGAAGAAGAAAGGAAAACGAATTAAAAACCATAATTGCACCTCAGCCGCAGTACACGACACAGCCTGGCAGTTGCCGAAAAATTTTTATCGATTTGCGTGAATCAGCCGTCTGGCCGAACCCTTCCCGCCATGAGCCGGGGTAAGAGGTGAGTGTACAGCAAGAAGCCATGGCAATCCAAACACTTTTCGCAGGGTTTGGGCACCGTATCGGTTCACTGGCGACCTTAGCGGTGGAGGGCAATGCTCGCCGTATTCCCGAGTTGTTGTCAACAAAGCAGGATGCTGTTCATATTTATTGACAGTTGTGTCCGGCCTTAGAGTCCATGTTATGTCTTTGTCGTACCTTGTAAGTATTTGAATGTAAAAAATATGTGTCGGTGATTTGGGGTTTTTCCCGGGGTTGGCACGGTTGCTGCTATTTCCTCGGGCAAGGTGCTCTTTGTCTGAGATTGTTGGAGCTGAGTTGAGCAGTTGGCCTACTCATACGAAACGTATGCCCTTGCGGTGTACACTACCATCCTTCCGAACGTGAAAAAGCATGACGACTTTTTTTTTCTCCAGAAAGAAACCGGATTGCGTTACCGCCTGCAGGTGGCAGACCTGCCCGCAGCGGTATCTGGCGGCGCTCCGCAACATCGACGAGCTGCGGAATATTCGCGCCCTCGACGACCAGCCCTCCGGTGTTGGCCAGTTCCAGGCAAAAGCCCCACGATGCGGCGATCTTGTTATCCTCTACATTGAGAACCTGCAGGACCTTGATGCCATGGTCGGGGCCCGCGATGCCTTTGAGGGTCTGAAAAAGATTCTGGTTATCGCCGGACCGATCGATGGTGACGACAGGAAATACCACCTGCTCGAACCACGCTACATAACCCAGGCGGGGCGGAACCTTGCCGAGCTGGAAGCGGTAATCTGCAAAATGACCGGATATGTCAACTGAGCACTACACAAGGAGAATAACGATGGCCCAGCCGCAATTATTTGCGTCCTTCCTTCTCGACAGATCGGAAGGCCTGGAGATTGCCCTGAAAGCGGAAAACGTTGCCGAGGCAACCCCCGTTACCGGGCGTATCCAGCGTTTGCCCGCCAGTCTCGATTTTGTTGAGGGTATCATGCACCTCCGGGAAGAGGTGATCCCACTCATCAATTTGAAGAAAAGACTCGGCCTGGCCGGGAGAGACTACGACGCAACGGCCAAGGTCGCCGTTGTCAAACTCTTTCATCGTCGCTATGGGCTGCTCTTTGACGATATCCGCGAGGTCTTCGCGGTAGGTCCGGAAGACATCCGCAAGGTCGACACTGCCTTGCAGACCGACGATACGATTATTTCATCACTGATTTCCCTGGAAAAGGGCAAGAGGACCGTGGAACTCCTTGATCTCAACAGTCTCTTTCCCGGCAAGGCACTCGAACTTGAGAAGATCGGCGAGGCCTTGCTCAGCGATGCGCGAGAGGCAAAATCATCGCCGTTCACCCGCCACGTGGTCTTTGCCTTTGCTGAACAACTCTATGCCATTCCGGTCGAATATACCCAGGAAATAACCTTCTTCGATGCGGTCAATCAGATGTATCGCGGTGGCGTCGAGGAGAAGAATCCGCCGTTTAGCAGTTCCATCCAGGACCTCTTCAAACACAGCAATATCGACGGCTCCCTGACTCTCAGAGGGAAAACCATTCCGGTGTTGAACGCGAGACGATTGCTGGGAGGACCCGGTGTCTCCAGTGATGAATATCTTGGGGAGCACACCAGGATTCTCGTGGTATCGGACAAGACCTTTACCGTTGGTTTGATTGTCGAAGAGGTGAAGGCCATTATCCCCATACCCGACGATGAAGTGCTTCCTCTGGGGCGTGGAAATAATTCAATATCAGGTATTTATCAGAAGAATGACGGGTCGAATATCATGCTCCTGAACATGGATACCCTGATCCACGGCCATTCCGATGAATTGCAGACCCTGGCCCGTTTGAGCAGCGGTGCCGAGACCGTCAGGGACAAAGGCAAAGAATCGATGACCAGTGCCCATCATCTCATCACCGAAAACTGTTATCTGGTCTTTTGGATCGGCAGATATATGGCGGTGCAGCTCAAGGATGTGCAAGAGATTATTCAGAAATCCGGGGTTTTGGGTCTGCCCGGGGCAAGTGCTTTCAAAAGTGGGGTAATCAATCTGCGCGGTTTGGTGGTCCCGGTCATCAATCTCCGCGAATTCTACGGGTATTCCGGCGGGCCGCAGGGCACGGCGGAGCATAAGCTCATTATCTGCAGAAATGAGTCGATGACAATAGCCCTGGAGGTTGATGGCATTGTCACCATTTATAAACAGGAGCAGTGCCAAAATACCTCGTCAATCAAAAAGGAGCTGGCAAAAAGGAAGGACACCCTCGACAGATTGATACTCTTTGAGCAGGAAGGTCAGAAAACCGAGCACGTGCTGGTCGTCAACATTCACAATCTTATTCGGAATCATCTTGAGGTGGAGCACTCTTAAGAGGTTTTCAAAACATCACTACTTCTAGAAATAATTGAGCCAGGGAGAGGCGGAATATGGAAAACAAGCAAAGGACTATAAATATGGAACAGGATACCGCGATGTTAGATCTATTTTTGGAGCCAAGTTATATCGTCGATGAAAAGAAGGTTGTCACCTGGGCCAATAAGCCCTTTCTGACCCGCTTTAATCTCACCAAGGAGGCCCTCCTTGCCAAGATGACCTGTGAAGAGGCCTGTCCCACCCAGCTTTGCGGAACCAAGGATTGTCCAGTGGAAAAATCACGGAGGATCAACAAGCCGGTGTCCACCGAGGTGATCTACAAGGATGGGGATAAAGGCATAACATTTTTCACCAGCAAGGCCGTACCGATGAATGGTGGTGGCGGCACCTTTGTCACCCTGCAGGACATCAGTGCCCAGAAGGCCACCGAGGCCCGGTTGCGGCAGCTGTCCACCGATCTCGATGTCATCCCGACACCGATCATGGAGATAGATACCAAGTTTGCCATTACCTTCATGAATCCAGCGGGTGCCGCTGTCGCCGGGCTGACGGTGGATGAGGTGATCGGCAAGAAATGCTATGACCTCTTTAAGACCCCCCATTGCAAGACCGAGAAATGCGCTTGCGCCCGGGCGATGAAGACCGATTCGGTGGTGACCGAGCAGACCATCGCCAGGCCGAGGGACGGTGTCATCGTGCCGATCAAATATACCGGGGCACCGGTCAAGGACGCCAAGGGAAATATCAAGGGAGCGCTTGAATATATCCTCGATATGACGGAGGAAATCAAGCAGAGGCAAATGGCTGACGAAAAGATCGAGAATCTCAACACCCTGCCGACGCCGGTGTTGGCCATTGACACCGATTTCACCATCACCTTTATGAATCCGGCCGGTGCCTCGGTGGTTGGTAAGACCCCTGATGAGGTCATCGGCCGGAAGTGCTACGATCTCTTTAAGACGCCTCACTGCAAGACCGATAAATGTGCCTGTGGCCGCGCCATGCGCACCGATGCGGTGGTGACCGAACAGACCATCGCCAGGCCGGCGGAAGGGGTCATCATTCCGATCAAGTATACCGGTGCACCGATCAAGGATGCCAAGGGCAATATCAAGGGAGCCCTTGAGTATGTTCTCGATATGACAGAAGAATCTAAGCAGAAGCAGGCCGCCGAGGAAAAGATCGACAATCTCAACACCATCCCCACGCCGATTCTTGCCGTTGATACCGATTTCACCATCACCTATATGAACCCGGCCGGGGCGGCGGTGGTTGGTTCGACCCCGGACGAGGTGGTTGGCAAGAAATGCTATGATCTCTTCAAAACACCACACTGCAAGACCGAAAAATGTGCCTGCGCCCGGGCCATGCGTACTGATTCGGTGGTGACAGAGCAGACCATCGCAAGACCTGCGGAAGGAGTCATTATCCCGATCAAATATACCGGGGCGCCGATCAAGGACGCCAAGGGCAACATCAAGGGCGCCCTGGAGTACGTCCTTGATATGACGGAGGAGGCCAGGCAAAGGCAGGCGGCGGATGAGAAGATCGAGAACCTCAACACCATCCCGACACCGATAATGTCTATAGACACCGATTTCAACATCACCTTCATGAACCCGGCCGGTTCGGCGGTACTTGGGCGGACCCCGGACGAGGTGATCGGCAAAAAATGTTACGATCTCTTCCAGACCGACCACTGCCGGACCGATAACTGCGCCTGCGGCAAGGCCATGCGCACCGATTCGATTGTTCAGGAACAAACCACCGCCAAGCCCAATGGCAAAATTATCCCGATCAAGTACACCGCCTCGCCGATTAAGGATGCCAAGGGCAATATCAAGGGCGCTCTAGAATATATCACCGACGTTACCGCTGAAAAGGCCGTGGAGAAGCTGATCAGCGCCGCCGTCAATGATGTCGATGCCCTGGTCGGCGAGTCAAAGCGGGAGATGGATCAAGCCAAGGTCAAGGTCGATGAGATGAACACCTTGATCGACACCGAGGTTCGTAAGCTCGATGTCTCGCTGCAGACGGTGAAAGAGATGGTTGAGAGCTCCGGAACGATGGTCAGTCTCTCCAGCGAATCGAACCGGCTGGCGACTGATCTGTCAAAAGAGGCGGAGACGGGCAAGGCGGCCGGTAAAAACGCCGAACAGAAGCTCATGGACATCAACAGCGCCATGAAGAAAAACAATGAGATGGTCAGCGGCCTGGTCAGCCAGCTGGAGAAGATCTCGGGTTTTGTCGATATCATCAAGGATATAGCCTCGAAGACCAATCTCCTCGCCTTTAACGCGGCGATCGAGGCGGCACGGGCAGGGGATGCCGGGCGCGGCTTTGCGGTTGTCGCCGATGAGGTGCGAAAACTTGCTGAAAACAGCTCGAAATCGGCCATCGACATCTCCGATATCGTCAAGAAAGTGGAAAAAGACTCTCTGCAGACTATCAACGCCATGCAGAACGGCATGGTCATGCTCGATGAAGGTGGCAAGGTTATCAATACCGCCCTCGATTCCATGGAGACTATTTCCAGGGGAATCGAGACCATCTCCCGGGCGGTCGACGGTTTGAGCCAGCAATCGAAAAATCTCTGCAGCAGCGGCCAAAGCGTCATGACCGAGATCGAAAATGTCGCGGTGTCTTCAAAGGAGAATCAGCAATCAACCGGCCTTGTCAATAAATCCCTGGCTGGAACGGTTGGGGCCTTAGACCGGTTGGTGCAATCAAACAAAAACCTTCAGGAAGCGGTGCAGAATCTCTAGCGGTATCGTTTAGGGCGGGAGGACCTCCACGCCTCCCGTCCTAACTCGGTGATTCCCTGTTGCTGGCTATGACTGTATTCTCAGAGACTTGTGTAGCTGATTATGATTTTTGGCGACAAAATAATGACTCCGCGGCTGCGGTTGCGGCGCTTGATGGAGCAGGACCTGCCCCTCTTCGTCAGCTGGAGCAATAGTGATATCGCCCACGGTGAGTATCTAAGCCCCGATCGCATCGACACGCGCGAAGGGCGGGAGATAATCGCCGGCGATGCATGCTGGCAGGAGCAAAATCGTATTTTTCTCATTGAGCAGAAAGACGTTGGACCGATCGGTACCCTGCGTTACTGGCTCCGGCCGGAACGGCGGAGTTGTGCGGTAATGGCCATAAAGATCTCCGATCCGGGTCAGCGCAACAAGGGCTATGGCACGGAGGCCCAGAAATATCTGATCATCCATCTCTTTATGCGGGTGAAGGTTGCAAGCGTTGAGATGTATACCGATATCAACAATCGCTCGCAGCAACGCTGTCTGACAAAACTTGGTTTCGAGTTGCTGGAAACTCTCAACTACGATGATCACAACGTCAAGCGGGTAGGCCATTTGTTCCGGTTGGATGCCGCTACCTTTTCCAATAGTCTTGTGTATCAGTATCATTATGAATAAAAAACTTGGCCTGGTTGTCGATGGCCGTTTGCAGAGGCACGCAATTTCAGGCCACTCGCCGGAAAATCCAGGGCGAATCCGCCGTCTTTCGGCGGTGGTCCAGGAGCGCTTCCGGCAGGATTGTGTATTCTTGCCGGCACGGCCGGCAGATCTTGCCGACATCGAAGCGGTCCATTCGCGGTTTTATCTGGAGCAGCTGCGCGACCACCAGTTGCGTTCTGATCCCTATTCCTACGATCGCGATACCTACCTGATGGGACATTCCCTGGAAACCGCAGAGTTGGCGGCCGGCGGCTGTATGGCATTGGCCGACCGGATCATGGGCGGCGAACTCGATCATGGTTTTGCCATGGTCCGTCCTCCCGGCCACCATGCGGAGCCCGGCCGGGGCATGGGCTTCTGCATCTTCAATAATGTTGCGATTGTAGCTGAGTATCTACGACGCCACTATCAGCTCAGGCGGATACTCATCCTCGATTTTGACGCCCATCACGGCAACGGAACTCAGGAGGTGTTTTACGACACCGACGAGGTCTTGGTGCTTTCCCTGCACCAGCGGGATATCTTTCCTTTTACCGGCAAAGCCGAAGAGACAGGGAGCGGAAAGGGGACAGGCTATACCATTAACGTGCCGGTTTTTGCCCAGTTTGCTGATGTCGAATACACCTTCCTTCTCGGCCGCATTCTGCAGAGTGTGGTTGAGCAGTATCTGCCGCAGATAATCCTGGTTTCGGCCGGGTATGATGGCCACAGAGACGAAACCATCAGCGGTACCAACCTCTCCACCGAATGGTTCGGTCTCGTCACCGCCATGCTTAAACAATATGCCCGGGAGTTCTGCGACAACCGCTTGCTGATGGTTCTCGAAGGCGGCTACAACCCTTTGAGCCTTGAGGCATCGGTGCTGGCGACCATTGAAAGTCTGCTGACGAACCGGCGGGATAAGATAGGGGTATATTATTCTGAACGCGCCAACCAGTTGTTGAAGGATCACCCTCTCCAGGCCAAGTGGCTTTTACAATAAGGAAATCATGGAAAATAAAAAGATAGATGAAGATGCCTTGAAGACCATTTTTCATGAGTGCCGCCAGTGCGGTACCTGTTGCAAGGGCTACCGGAAAATTGTCGTGCAGCCGGATGAGGCCGAGTTTATAACGAAAATGGGTGGCCATGTTGGGGTCAACGTGAGTATGAAGGATATCCGGGAAAGTGACCTGCAAACCGCAATAGCCAAGGCCAAAGATAACGACAAGTTGTACATGATTCATCCTGACGATAAGGGATGTGTCTTTCTTGAGCACCGAAACGGCAAATACCGGTGTAAAATCTATCACTACCGGCCAAGGACCTGCCGGGGCTTTCGCTGCAATCTTGTCGATGACAGCTTTCTCCATCTCTTTGGAGGGGGCGATGCTATCCACCTTCTTGGCAAAGACAGTTACGGCCTGCCGTTAAAGGTCGAATAGTGGGCCTGGTCTGGCATTTATTGCGCAGCGGTTTTCGACTCTTGACCTGGCAACAGGATTCCTTAAATTTGTCTAACAGCATCGCATGTCTGCACAGGGCGATTTTTCCGCTTGTTGCCGGGAAAAGTCTTGCTTGTTTTCAGTAATTTTATAAAATAAATCAAAGTGATAGTTTGTGGCCATGGTACCTGTCGCGGTGTGCGGCGGGAGACCTCGCCAGACACTTTATGCTTCGTTGTTTCCTTGCCGTATACCGCGTGCAGGGATTTGGCGGGAAAAATGTGGGGTGCAGAAACCTGAGGATTGGCAGTTCACCTCAAGACAGGAGTCGGCAATGGCCCATAGGTATCCAAAGGATTTGGTGCAGGAGCTTCTCCAGCTCTGGCGGCTTGGGCCGCCGGGGATGGGTACCGGTCCGGGATATGGGCGGCTGCCCGATTCCTCGGTGCTGGAAGAGCTGCTGTCGACCGCCTATCAGGTAAGCCAGATGCGGGAGGAGGCGCGTGGTCTTCGTTTTCGCTTGATGCTTTGCGAACCGGAAGACGTTGATGAAGATGGCAGCGGCGAGGCGCTCGGGCTCTTTACCCTCAGTTTTACCGAGCCACGGCCATATAACGAGTACGAACTCCTCAAACTCGGCCCCTCGATTGACTATAATAACTCGCTCATAGGTCTTCGCTGCCGGGGGGAAGGTATACAGATCTGGGGTCTGATCCACTCCGGCTCCCGGTGGATGCACGTCATTCATGGCGGCAGCAAGCAGGCAACCCCGCTGCCGCCGGCCTTAGGTATTAATATTCTCGGTGCCGGCCGGTTGATTGTCTGCCGGGGGATAGAGATTCTTGCCCAGCTGAGCGGCGGCAAAATTATCACCCCGTCGACCAATGTCTTCCGCTCGCAATGGGTTGCCAGGCGATTCGGGCAGGTGCGCAGTGAGCTTGCCGCCCTGCATGAACAGAATCCGAACCGCGATCCGGGCACATGGTCGCGCATCGATCCTGCCTTTATTCCTGCCCTGTATCTTGAGTTCTTTAAGCATGTTATCAGTACGGTGCGGCGTTCCGGGCACGGTGGCACCATCATCTCCTTTCCCGCCGGCATGGATGACTTGGTGGCCCATGACAACCCGTATATCGATCTGAAGTACCGTTTCAATGAAGGCGATCCCCGTTATCAGCTGCGCAAGATCGTGTTGAAGATTATGGAGGTTTTATCCCGGAATTGCGGGCGGTTATATGGGCCAGATTATCTGGCTGGGTGGAAGGACTATGTGTCCTTGCAGACCGAGGAATTGGGTCAGCTTGATGAGCGGGTGTTTAAGTATGCCAGATTTATCGCCAGACTCACCGGGGTGGATGGTGCTGTCGTGACCACCGAGAGCCTGGAGATAATCGGCTTTGGCGGAATCATCCAGGGAGCCATGGAGATGGGAGGAATCGTCGCCCGGGCCATGGATCCAGAAGGCCTTCACCGCCAGGTCGAGCGCGTTGAAAGTGTCGGTACCAGGCATAGATCTCTTTACTATCTCTGTAACAAGCTGCATGACGTCCTTGGCATCATTGTTTCCCAGGATGCCAAGGCCAGCGTCGTCATGTGGAGCAAAGACAAGGTGACATGCTGGGATGTCATTCCCATCGATTTCGCGTAATTTCTGTATACCCTTTCCGGTAAGTCTTTCGCGGCTGTATTGTTAGATTCGCAGGTAATCCCTATAGCTGGCGAACATAGCGGTCATACTTCTTCAGGTAGATTTCCGATAAAGTCAGGAAGGCGGTAATGATAAGCGGGCCATAGATGATCCCGAGCACCCCATAGATCGTCATCCCGCCAAGAATCGACAGGAAAACCAAGAGGGTATGCATGTTCACCTGGGTTCCGACCATCTTCGGTTTGGCAAAATTTTCAACGCCGAAGGAAAGAATTAAATAATAAAACAGGAGGAAAATTCCCTCATTCATCCTGTCGCTGAGCATCAAAAACACAGCGGCCGGGATCATCACCAGGCCTATGCCGAAGATCGGCATGAAGGCGATGACCGCCATGACGCAGCCCCAAAGAATCGGGGAGTTGAGGCCGAGGATGGAAAACATGGCGCCGCCCAAGACCCCCTGTATCAATCCGCAGATACCGTTGCCTTTAAGAATTGCATTGGCGATTTCCTGAAACTTGTCGATGAGCAGGCGATTTTCGTCCTCTGGCAGGGGCGAGATGCGGATTAGGTAGTCTATCAGCTTGGGCTGATCAATGAGGAGGAAGAATATCACTAAAATCATCAAAAAGAAAAGGACGACAGATTGCAAGACGTTGGCTGCCCAGGAGCTGGCCTGGTTGTAAAGAAATAGGCCGCCTTTTTTCACCAGATAGGAGAAGATATCGGAGATCTCCGATGGATCGAAATCGAATCCAACTTGGAGTAATTGTGCGTGAAATTGTAAAATTATCGGACTTTCCTGGATAAATACCTGGAGCTTCAGGCCGATCCGGCTGTCGCGGCCCCAGCTATAGAGGTTGAATGCCTCATCGGCCAAGGAAAACACAAAGAAAATGAGAGGAATAAAGACGATGGCAATAATCAACAGACAGGTGCCAGCTGAGGCTATCTGGTTGGGGAGTTTTCTGTTGAGGAAGATATAGATCGGGCGAAAAAGATTGGTGAGGAGAAAGGACAGTACCAGGATCGACCAGAACGGCGACAGGATCAGGCCGAAAAAAAAGATCGAGATGGCGAAGACCAGTAGGAAATACCGGATACTAATCGGACTGGGCGCTTGCCCGTTTGGCTGATATTCGGTTGCAGGTCTTGTCATTCCTGGTTTCCTGAGGCAGTTCGAGGTTTATGGGTAAATGAAATGGGGTTGCAATTATTCCGGTTGCTGAGGTATCCTAAACCCTTCCAGACGAACTGAGCGATAAGGCTTGGTGGCATCGCCTATTGGATAAAGATATAGTCTCTTGTTGATTAAGCAAAGAAAAAATCGTGTTGCCGAGGAGAGTTGGACAATGTGGGAAGATCTTGAAGTGGTGTTGGAGAAGGTTGCTGGAGATCGTTTGAAAAAAAAGCCGTCACCGGACAAACTGGGTTTTGGACTTCATTTTACCGATCATATGTTCTTGATGAAATGGAGCCGGGAGAATGGCTGGCATGACGCGAAAATATGCGCCAACCAGGATTTCCAGCTCAGTCCTGCGGCAATGGTTTTCCACTACGGACAAGCAATTTTTGAGGGTCTCAAGGCATATCGCGGCAAAGACGATCAACTATTCCTCTTTCGTCCCAAGGACAATTTCGAGAGAATGAACAATTCGGCGGTACGGATGTGTATGCCGCGGATTCCTGTGGAAAAGGTCGTCAATATTTTAAAATCTCTGATTTACTTGGAAAGAGAGTGGGTGCCACGCTCAGAGGGGGCAACCTTATATATCCGTCCGACGATGATTGCGATTGAACCGACTCTGGGTGTAAAGCCGTCCTCGCTCTATTATTTTTATATAATTATGACCCCCGTCGGTTCGTATTATGCCGAAGGTTGTAATCCTACCAAGATCTATGTCAGTGATCAGTATGCCAGGGCGGTGAAAGGCGGTGTTGGCTATGTCAAGAACGCCGGCAATTACGCGGCTTCACTCTTTACGTCGGAGATAGCCAAAAAGGAGGGTTGTACCCAGGTGTTGTGGCTTGATGCCTGCGAACATAAATATGTTGAAGAGGTAGGAACCAGCAATATCTTTTTCAAGATAAATGACGAGTTGATCACGCCGCCCCTGGAGGGTTCGATTTTAGGCGGTCTCACCCGGGATTCCGTTATCAAACTGGCCTCCAGTTGGGGGGTGGCGGTGGCCGAGCGGAAGATCTCCATTGACGAAGTTCTGCAGGCCAACGCGGACGGGACGCTTCAGGAGGCATTCGGCACGGGAACCGCTGCCGTCATATCGCCGGTCGGTGAGTTACTGTACAAAAATGTCGGTTACAAGATACGTAACGGCCAGACCGGTGAACTGTCGGCGAGGCTCTATTCCGAACTGCAGGCCATTCAAAGGGGACATCAAAAGGACCCGTTCAAATGGGTGGTTCGCGTCGGCTGATTCTATAAAAACATCATATTTCCGGGCGTTTCATCGGCTTGCATGGGACGTCCGGCATCTCCTGTTTTTTTTAAAAATCGCCCCTTGATTTTTGAAGATGACAGCCTATATTTTTGCCCAGTTCGATATACCACCCTGAAAATCGGGCAAAAATTCAATTTGGGACTCCTTTTGTTCACTTGTGGGTCCCTTTTTCCGTCACAAATCATTTGTATCGTTAGGAGGTAGTAATGAAGATTCGTCCATTGAATGATCGTCTTTTGGTGAAGCGACTTGCAGAAGAGGCAAAAACAGCAGGTGGTATCATCATCCCTGACAGCGCCAAAGAGAAGCCGGCCGAGGGTGAAGTCGTTGCTGTTGGTCCTGGAAAACTCAACGATAAAGGTGAGAGAGTTGCTCTTCAGGTGGTTGCCGGTGACAGAGTATTGTTTTCCAAATACGGTGGCACTGAAGTGAAAATTGATGGCGACGACTTTCTGATTATGCGTGAAGACGATATCCTCGGGATCGTTGTTAAATAGTTTCAGGAATATCTGGAATTTGTTTGCACCGTAATCTTTAATAAATTGATAATATCTCGTTGAAAAGGGAGAAATAATAATGGCTGGAAAAGAAATCAAATATGGAGTGAAGGCCCGTGAGTCGATACTCAACGGCGTTAATGTCCTGGCGAATGCGGTAAAAGTGACCCTCGGTCCGAAAGGCCGCAATGTACTGATTGACAAATCCTACGGAGCCCCCACCATCACCAAGGACGGCGTGACTGTTGCCAAAGAGATCGAACTGAAAGACAAGTTCGAGAACATGGGCGCCCAGATGGTCAAGGAAGTTGCCTCGAAGACCTCGGATGTTGCCGGTGACGGAACGACCACCGCTACAGTACTTGCCCAATCGATCTATACCGAAGGCGTAAAACTTGTTGCCGCCGGCGGTAATCCGATGGAAATCAAACGCGGTATCGACAAGGGTGTTGCCTGTGTTGTTGCCGAATTGGCGAAGATTGCCACTCCGACCAAAGAACAAAAAGAGATTGCCCAGGTTGGTACCATTTCTGCAAACAGCGATGAGACCATAGGTAATATTATTGCCGAGGCCATGGATAAGGTTGGTAAAGAAGGCGTTATTACCGTGGAGGAAGCAAAATCCATGGACACCAGCCTTGATGTCGTTGAAGGTATGCAGTTTGATCGTGGTTACCTCTCTCCCTATTTTGTCACCGATCCGGAGAGAATGGAAGTGACCATGGATGAGCCGTACATCCTCCTGGTAGAGAAAAAAGTTTCCAGCATGAAGGATCTTCTGCCGGTACTTGAGTCTGTCGCCAAGATGGGTAAAGGACTTTTCATCGTGGCAGAGGACGTAGATGGCGAGGCCCTCGCCACTCTCGTCGTCAATAAACTGCGCGGCACCCTGAGTGTTGCTGCGGTAAAGGCGCCTGGTTTTGGTGACCGTCGTAAGGCAATGCTCGAAGATATCGCCATTCTCACCGGCGGCCAGGTTATCACCGAAGATCTCGGCATCAAGCTTGAGAACGTTACTCTCAACGATCTCGGAACCTGCAAGCGCATTGTCGTCGATAAAGACAACACCACGATTGTTGATGGTGCTGGCGACAAAGACAAACTGGCTGCACGCGTCAAGCAGATCCGTGCCCAGATAGAGGATACAACCTCTGACTATGATCGCGAGAAACTGCAGGAGCGTCTTGCCAAACTGATTGGTGGCGTTGCGGTCATCAACGTCGGTGCTGCTACTGAGATTGAAATGAAGGAGAAAAAAGCACGCGTTGAGGATGCCTTGAATGCGACTCGCGCTGCGGTCGAAGAGGGTGTTGTCCCTGGTGGTGGCGTAGCCTATATCCGCTGCCTCAAAGCGTTGTCGGCAATGGATCTGAAAGGTGAGCAAGGTCTCGGAAGAAATATTCTGCTGAGAGCCCTTGAGGAGCCCATTCGTCAAATCGCCAATAACGCCGGACGTGAAGGCTCTGTCATTGTTGAGCATGTGAAAGGTCTTGAGGGAGCAATGGGCTTCAATGCCGCCACCGAGGAGTATGAGAATCTGATTACTGCCGGTGTTATCGATCCCGCCAAGGTTACCAGAACAGCGCTGCAAAATGCTGCTTCTGTAGCTGGCATGCTCCTCACCACTGAGTGCACTATTGCCGAGATTCCGGAAGAGAATGCTCCTGCTGCCGGCGGGATGCCTCCAGGAATGGGTGGAATGGGCGGAATGGGCGGAATGATGTAAAATCATTCGGCTTGCTCCGGTAATCCCGGAGCATGAAATGATTGGAGGGTTTCATGGTTGTGGATCCCTCCAATTTTTGTTTTGTCGGGACCAAGCCTTTGTTACACAAAAAGTCTTGACATGAAGAAACTGATGGGGTATTTATTCCCGGCCTTATCTCAAGGCGATGTAGCTCAGTTGGTCAGAGCATGCGGCTCATATCCGCAGTGTCCGGGGTTCAAGTCCCTGCATCGCCACCAGCCTATCGTCCGGAATTATCCGGCTTTACATATAAACCCGCTATTCCATTCGGAATGCGGGTTTTTCTATTTGCCTAATTTTCTCCTCACTGTTTATAAGAGGCAATTGCACTATTGGCGCTGTTTTTCTACACATCAACACCGGCAAATGTGGTATTCTTCCACGTCTCGTGTTTCTGCTTCAATTCTATTAACAAAAAAAGTCAGTAAGGTGCTAGGATGAGTATGCTTGGCCGGAGTAACTTTACTGAAAAAGTAATGCGGAATACTTGTTGGCAGGTGTCGTACACTGAACCCGGTGTGCCAACGGCGTATATGCTGCATTTAACAGCCCGTATGTTTGGAAAGCTATGACTGATATCGCTCAGAATCTTGAGGAAAGGCCAGCTGTTATCACCATTTTGTGCATTTTGGGATTCATTGGCGTGGCATTTCTCGTGCCAAAAGTGTTTTCGACAGTTGCTCGCGAGATAGGCTTCTGGTATCCCCCGTATCTTGCAATTGTTGGGGTGGTTGGTCTGATCTGCAATATTGGTTTCTGGAAGATGAAGAAATGGGGCTTTTATAGTTATGTGCTATTCGTTGCACTCAATCAGATTGTCATGTTAAGCACTGGTACCTGGCTGCCGACAGCGCTTATCGTACCGGTTGTTGTCATAATTATACTGGCCTTTTATCTCCGAAAGATGACGTGAGATTGGTTGGGAATCGGTGTTCGTGACACATGATATGTTTACTTATTTTTGCCTTTAAGAACATATGCATAGACTACAATATAGCGAAGGTATTTATCAGACACCAGGCCAGTCTGGCTCTATGTTTTCGGGACTCATGCCATCATTGTTCTTTTACGTACAACTCATTGGGATCGTTTGCCGATCGAGCAGGGTGGCGAAAAAAGGTGAATATGGCGATAATAATTGGATAGATAGTAGCTTGGCGGTGCTACGGTGTCTTGAGCAAGTTGGTGTTAAAGTAGAGATATCGGGAATTGAGAATATTGAAAGCCTAAGCGGCCCAGCTGTTTTTATCGGCAATCATATGAGTATGATGGAGACAATGGTCTTGCCTGTGATAATTCAGCCTGTTCGTCCAGTGACCTTCGTTGTTAAAGAAAGTCTTCTGTCATACCCGGTTTTTAAACATATCATGCGCTCTCGCAATCCTGTCGCCGTCACTCGGACTAATCCACGACAAGATTTGAAGGTAGTTATGACTGAAGGAGTAGAAAGGTTGCGAGCTGGGATATCGGTGATTGTGTTTCCTCAAACGACGCGGTCGCACTTGTTCGATCCTGAACAGATGAGTTCTATCGGGGTGAAGCTTGCGAAAAAGGCTGGGGTACCGATTGTGCCGGTGGCCTTGAAAACAGATTGCTGGCAGAATGGCTCCTGGCTCAAAGATTTTGGTAAGATAGATACCACCAAAGCGGCTTGTTTTTCATTTGGCGTGCCGACAATGGTGGCAGGGAAGGGCGAAGAGGAGCAAACTGCCGTTAATGCGTTTATTGTGGATTCTTTGAGAAAGTGGGAGCCATCAAAAATTTCCCAATGAAACTCCAATGCATTGAACCTCGTGTAGCGAAATCGGCGCGAATTTGCAGTCCTTGATTTTCAGCTTGTTCAGCTGGGGCCACAGTGTCTTTTTGGGAGAAGAGTCTGGTGATATCGTTTTTCTCTTTTGTGGGATTACACGAATAAAGGCTTAGTCCTCTTCTGCATCATCTTCAAGGAACTCATCCTCTTCTGGATCGAGGTCATCTACTTCATCCTCTTGCTCATCGTCGATAATATCATCGTCGTCTTCCCCACCGCTTTCTAAGAAACCGTTGTCTTCAATGTCGGAGTCATCTTCGTCATCAAGACTGGTTTGTTGTCTGATTGCCTTGGGAATTTTCGATTCAGGTAGAACCAGTTCGGTGATTTTGGCAATCTCATTTTTCAGGTCGGGATCCTGAAGACAAATTTCACAGGTGGCGACATGCTGTTCCATAAATGTCACCATTCGAGCTGGGGCCATGGTCTCATCACGAACGCTGAGATACCATGATTTGATCATTTTTACTAATCTTTCACACTGCATGCGGGTTAGGTGCCTGGTTCCTGAAATTATTAGAGAAGCTGAAATCGTAGTTTAGTGCACAATCGCTAAGACAAGAAAGCGCCGCAGTATAATAAATAGTTGTTTTCAAGGTCAACACTTATTAGTATATTGCTCTCCTTTTGCAGCGTATTTCGGAAGTGGATAGGGCACTGGTGGCTCTCCCGGACTTCAAATCCGGTGTAGCGGGTTAATAGCCCGTTAGGTGGGTTCGATTCCCATGCACTTCCGCCAAAGGTTGCGGCATTCCACGCCGTGGTGATGTTTACCTCCCGCCTCGTTTCAATTCTGGCTCCCAGCAAAATATCCGCAGCAATAAAGAGTTAATGAGCCACCCTCTTTTTTTCAAGGTTCGATGGCTATATCTCACTTGATGAGAGGATGTCCCATATTTTGACGTTGCTCAACATATGCTTCCGCGACTTTTCGTGCAATATTTCTGATGCGGCCAATGTATCTGGTACGTTCGTTAACGCTGATTGCTTTACGGGCGTCGAGCAGATTAAAGGTGTGTGAGCATTTAAGGCAATAATCATAAGCCGGAAGAATCAATTTTTTATCAACAAGTTTGAGTGCTTCTGTCTCATATACTTCAAAGAATTCGAGAAGTTTTCCGACGTTTGCTTCTTCAAAGTTAAAGGTAGAAAACTCAACTTCCGCCTGATGAAAGATTTCACCGTAGGTAATTTGATCATTCCAAGCGATATCATAGACACTTTCTACCCCCTGAAGGTACATGGCTATACGTTCAAGGCCATAGGTAACTTCCACTGTTGTAGGATAGAGATCAATTGAACCCGCTTGTTGAAAATATGTAAATTGGGTGATTTCCATTCCGTCCAGCCACACCTCCCAGCCTAAGCCCGATGCCCCGAGTGTCGGTGATTCCCAGTCATCTTCCACGAACCGGATATCGTGTTCCAGAAGGTTGAGTCCAAATCTTTCTAAACTCCCTAAGTAGAGCTCCTGAATATTTAAAGGTGACGGTTTTATAACAACCTGATATTGGTAGTAGTGCTGTAAACGGTTTGGGTTGTTACCGTATCTTCCATCAGTAGGTCGGCGGGAAGGTTGTGGGTATGCTGATTTCCAAGGTTCTGGGCCAAGGGCGCGGAGTAGTGTTGCAGGATGAAAGGTTCCGGCACCGACCTCCATGTCGTAAGGTTGTTGGATCACACACCCATGGTTGGCCCAATATTTACTCAGTTCAAAGATAATATCTTGAAAATTCATAGCAATTCCTCGTTGTCAGGGTAAGACAAGAAATGTTGTTGGTATTTTACACAAAAAGAACAGATTCCCTTCTATAGCCGCCAAGATCCCGTAGTATATAATTGCTATCTTGACTTTTGTCCATGGGGTCATCATTGTGTATGCTTTGTACGAGCATATTGATAATTATTTTATCCTGTAAAGGCTTGAGTTTCGTTTGGACTGACAAACTGCTCAACTCAGTTTTATCTTCCCTTCACTTAAGGAAGTACCGGTATGCAGACATTATCCTCATTACAGCAATCACCTGAGATTGTACAACTTCTTAAAATGGCCTCCACTATAGCTGTAGTTGGCCTTTCGCCAAAAGAAAATAGACCGAGCAATATGGTTGGGCGATATCTCGTTGAGGCTGGTTATACGATTTTTCCGGTTAATCCTGGCCAAAGTGAAATCTTGGGCGAAAAATGCTATCCAGATCTTAAGTCATTGCCTTACCCGGTTGATATTGTAGATATATTTAGAAAATCTGAGGAAATTCTGCCAATTGTTAAAGAGATCATCTCCTTGCCAGCTCTTCCCAAAGGAATCTGGATGCAGCAAGGCATCAGAAATGATGAGGCCGCGGAGCTTGCGAGAAGCAAGGGTATCGTTGTGGTCATGGATCGTTGCATAAAAGTTGAGCACGAAAGACTCCGCCATTAAAGACACTTCCTTTAGCAATATCTCCCATATATCTCTCGCCCAGAACATGGAACCAAGTATTCTCAGCATTCGTGGTGCACGAATGCATAATTTAAAGAATATCGACGTCGATTTACCACGAAATAGTCTCGTCGTTTTTACCGGAATCTCAGGATCTGGTAAGTCAACGCTCGCTTTTGATACTCTGTATGCTGAGGGACAACGCCGTTATGTAGAATCGCTTTCGACCTATGCCAGACAGTTCCTTGGTCAGATGGATAAGCCGGATGTGGACGCACTGGAAGGCTTGTCGCCTGCAGTATCGATTGAACAGAAGACAACGAGTAAAAATCCGCGTTCCACCGTTGGCACGATAACGGAAATATACGATCATTTGCGCCTTCTTTTCGCCCGTTGTGGACATCTTCATTGTCATCAGTGCGGCAACGAAATTCAGGCCCAGTCGGCAGAGGACATGGTAAATACGCTCAGTGCCATGCCCGATGATACGAAGGTTATCGTACTGGCTCCGCTTGTTACCGAGAAAAAGGGGCGGCATGAGCAATTACTGGCAAGAATTCGGAAAGAGGGCTTTGTGCGTGTCCGAATCGACGGCGATATCGTTCATGCTGATGATATTGCCCCGCTCGATAAAAACAAAAAACACTCTATTGAAATTGTTGTTGACCGGCTTGTTATAAAAAAATCTATCCAGCGTCGATTATCAGAATCGGTGAGTACCGCCTTAAAACTAACCGGTGGGTTGCTTTTGGCGCTATTTCCTGAAGATGGATCGGAAAAGCTGTTCAGTGAATTAGCTGCATGTCATAAATGCGGAATTTCTATGCCCCCGCTGTCTACTCAACTTTTCTCCTTCAACAATCCACAAGGAGCCTGTGTTGAATGTGATGGCCTTGGCGTCAAGCAATACTTTGATCCTTCACTTATTGTTCCAGACCGGAATAAGTCAATCAACGAGGGGTGCATTGCCCCATGGGGATGGCGTAAGGAGGAGTCTTACACTGGACATATGCTTCAATCGGTAGCAAAACATTTCGGGGTATCGCTCGGAACACCCTTTGCCGAACTATCTGAGAAAGTACAGAATGTCTTTCTTTATGGTTCAGGAGAGGAGGAGATTGCTTTTCACTATCAAAAAGGCCAAAGAGTTTTGTCGGCAGTCAATCGATTTGAAGGTGTCATTCCGCAATTAGATCGACGGTTCCATGAAACCCAGTCATCAATGATCCGTGAAGAACTCGGCAAGTACATGAACGAACAGCGATGCCCACTTTGTTTGGGAGCTCGGTTGAAACCTGAGGCATTGGCGGTGCGGGTGGGCAACTGGTCGATTTATCAACTCACATGTTTACCTATAGAAGGGCTTCTCCAGGAATTACCTCTTTTGCCTTTTACCACGCGCGAAAGAAAGATTGGCGAGCCAATTCTTAAGGAAATAATCGATCGCCTGTCCTTTCTTGAAGATGTAGGCTTAGGATATCTTTCGCTGGAAAGGAGGGCCGGAACTCTTTCAGGAGGGGAAGCCCAGAGAATTCGTCTGGCGTCGCAAATTGGGTCTCGACTTGCTGGGGTTTTATATATCCTTGATGAACCGAGTATCGGACTGCATCAACGGGACAACCAAAAGCTTATCAACACCTTGCTTGAGCTACGAGATTTAGGTAATAGTGTTATTGTTGTTGAACATGATACCGATACCATTCTCGCCGCTGACCACGTGCTTGATATGGGCCCAGGTGCGGGGATACACGGTGGAGAGGTTGTATATAATGGATCGATTGCAGGTCTCCTCGCAAACGAGAATTCGGTGACCGGTAATTACCTGGCAGGGCGGCTGGCAATTGAGACACCAAAGCTCAGACGGCCGATAACAAAAGGGATAGGGCGGTGGCTGCACTTAAAACATTGTAAGACTAATAATCTGCAAGACATCTCAGCTTCGTTTCCTCTTGGTGCCATAACCGCGGTCACGGGTGTTTCCGGATCAGGAAAAAGCTCATTGGTAATTGAAACTCTCTATAAACTTGTGAAGGGAGGGTTGAGCGGCAAAGCAACAACTTACCGGCAAGATGGAGCGGAATTGTCAGGCCTAGAGTGCATTGATAAAATTATCGACATCGACCAGAGTCCGATTGGCAGGACCCCCCGTTCCAATCCTGCAACATATACAGGTGTCTTCACACCTATACGAGAGCTGTTTGCCCGATTGCCTGAGTCCCGTTCCCGAGGGTATCTACCAGGGAGGTTTAGTTTTAATATTAAAGGGGGGCGCTGCGAGGCATGTGAAGGTGAGGGTGTCAATAGAATAGTGATGCATTTCCTTCCAGATATTTATGTTGAATGTGATGTTTGCAAAGGGAGACGCTACAATAGTGAAACTTTAGAAATCCAGTATCGTGGAAAAAACATCCATGAAGTCCTTATGATGACAGTCGAGGAAGGCTTAAATTTTTTCAAAAATGTACCCTCAATCCATGGGAAATTGCAGACATTATATGACGTTGGTCTTACATACATTTCACTTGGGCAGTCTTCCGTAACCCTATCAGGAGGAGAAGCTCAACGAGTCAAACTGGCAAAAGAGCTCGCCGGCCGAAGCAGTGGAAGAACACTATACATCCTTGATGAGCCAACAACTGGTCTGCATTCTGCAGATATAAAACATTTGCTTGGCGTGGTTAATCGCCTCGTCGACCAAGGAAATACTGCTGTTATAATAGAGCACAATCTCGATGTGATTAAAACTGCCGATTGGATTATCGATATTGGCCCGGAAGGGGGAGCTGGTGGTGGACAAATTGTCGGGATAGGCACCCCAGAGTCAATTGCCAATTCGGAGGCCTCGTATACAGGACAGTTCCTTCGTAAGGTGCTTCCAGCAGAATAGCAAAGTGGGTGGTCTCGCTAGTTACTTGGTGCGAAGTACGTTTTAATCACACCTTTATATTGCAAGGGTATACGTTTCGTTTGAACAGGAAAGCTGATCAAAGCAGCTTTATAACGCCCAACATAGTAAATGGTTTTTATTCTTAGGCCTTCAATACAATAACATGCAATTTCACTGGAGAAGAAAATGACAGAAAACGCAAATAATGGCAATTCGACTAGACCGGAATTTCGGATGCAAAAGATGTATATAAAGGATTTATCTTTCGAGAATCCTAATTCGCCACAGATCTTTACTGCTCAGCAGAAGATGGATCCAGCGGTTGAAGTGAATTTACAGCTCAATAATACGAAGATTGACAATGATCATTGGGAGGTTGTTCTAAAGGTAACGGCAAAAGTCACATCAAAGGATGAAAACAAGGTGCTTTTCATCTTGGAAATTGAACATGCTGCAGTTTTCATGCTGCGAAATATACCCGGAGAACACATTGAGATGCTATTGGGAGTAGATTGTCCTACTCTTCTCTTTCCATTCACCAGACAGATCGTGAGTCAGGTTTCTGTTGATGGAGGATACATTCCATTTCTGATGGAACCAGTGAATTTTATGGCTCTTTTTCAGAATGCACAAAAGAAGAAAGAAAAAGAAGAAGCGAAGAACTAGAAAAACCAAAGGGGGAATCACCAGTTACGGTAATTCCCCCTTAACATACTGAGAAGTATCTTTAAAAAGATTATAGTCCGTAGGTCACGAAGTGATCAACGAGAGTAGCGACCCCTTTATCAATGGCCTTATTGAATAAAGCGTCGTATTGATTATCGGCAAAAAAGGTTTCGGGAGAAACAAGAACCCTGACCCTATTCGTCCAGATAACATTGCCGGTTGATGCTTCTTGTACCCATATTCGCATCTGTACAACGGCCTGATCAACTTTGCCGCTGGTATGAGATACCTCGCCGGCAGCGTAGCCAACTGTTGCCCAAAGGATGCTGTTGGCAGTTTTTCCTGATTTGCCAAAAACAGATTCGCCTTTCGAATATGGCCACGCCGGAGATGACTGCTTATAGCCCATTCTTCCGGCGATAAGCATACCAGTTAGAGATTCATTCCTCTCGTCATATTCGTCTGAACTCGCGAAACCATGAAGGACTCGATTAGCCCCACCGTTGACGAAGGGCAGAAGTCCTTTTTTCCAAGGAGCCCACGAGGCCTCGTCTCGGGTTTTATATTCAAGAATTCTACCTCGAACTACGTAATCTGCATTGAAGTGCCTGCCAATTTTAGCAACAGTTTGGGCGGTTAATCCATGGGTTCCAGCATTATCTTCGGATTTTCGATTTACTTCTTGTTCAACCTGTTCTTTATACCTGCTAATTTCACCTTTCATTTCTTCTGACCAGTCATTTGTCAGTTCATCCGAAAGAGACTTGGTGTCGGCACTGCTATACCCTGAAAGTTTAATGATTCGTTCTTGAACAAGGTAATCGAAAACATCCTCTTGAATAGGCAGGCCAAAACCATTTGAAACCAAACGGTCCGTCAGCGATTCAGTAATAGTCATATCTCGTCTTTTAGCGGATTCAAGATTCCCCTGGGAGTAATCAGCAAAAGGGAGGATGACAATACTTTTACCACTTCCAGGGGCATTGAATGCAGGACCGTTTGTTACATTCAGGGTCTCTTTCACAGTCTGCCCGCAACCTGCAAGAGCTATTGCAAAAAACCCTATGACGAGACATTTCAACCTATACATGTTGATCTCCCTACTGAAATTTATAAATTTAACACTAAATTAGATAATCCGAGGCCTTAAGAGAATGATTAGCTCCCGTTTCAGATGTTCTTTTTCTTCATATCCAAAGAGGTATTTGAGAAATGGCACGTCTCCGAGCATAGGGGCAAACTCTCCGGTTGAATCATTGTAGTCGGTTATAAGACCGCCGATAACCAACATTTCACCGTCATTTACCTTTACGGTTGTACTCATCTCACGAACATTAATGATTGGGAGGCCGACTGTTCCACCGAGGTTACCGACGTCTTTGTAAAGAATCGGTTCTTGCAACTCCGAGGTAATAGGAACCAGATTCATGATAACCTCATTTTTTCCAAGAATGGTTGCGGTCAATGCCATACCCACACCCGAGAGGATTCTCTCCGTCTTGACTGTATACGTAATAATGTTTGTGTCGGAATCAATTTTGGAATCAATATTGTCAATGTAAGTAACGTTTCTACCAACAGTAATCATCGCTGGTTGACCGTTCATAACACTGATTTTAGGATTGGAAAGAATTTTAGTGTTACCTTGTTCATTCAGAGCATTGAGGAAAAGATCAAATGGAGCATTCTCCATAAATATGTTCGATACAAACTGGCCCGGATTGATTGTTTTGAAGTAGGCTTTTTTGGTGTCGTCGGTATAGGTT
This sequence comes from Desulforhopalus sp., assembly GCA_030247675.1. Lineage (NCBI taxonomy): Bacteria > Pseudomonadati > Thermodesulfobacteriota > Desulfobulbia > Desulfobulbales > Desulfocapsaceae > Desulforhopalus > Desulforhopalus sp. The sequence goes on from JAOTRX010000003.1 coordinate 231,478, forward strand.
ATTGGACCACTTTTGGCGTCGTTATTATAAATGAACGGGTAAACTTGCCCGAAATCAGTGCCGGGTATAGGGCTTCCAAATGTAGCAATACCATTGAGGTTAAAGTTCTTTAAAACACTGCTCCAGTTAATGCCGATACTAGAGGCATCCCGCAACTGCACCTCGATTATCTTAGCTTCAATCGAAATTTGCTGATAGAGCGACTTCTTGAGGGTTGTGATATACGCATCGATCTTATCGAGTATAGGGCGAGGAGCGGTGACGGTAATCAGTCCAACAGGCTTGTCGATAATATAGTATCCTTGGCCTCCTACTGATTTGTCCTGCTTAGCAGCAGTTTTATCAGTTTCTTTCTGACCTTCAGAATCCTTGTTGGTATCAACGCCTGATTTATTTTTCGTATCGTAATTTCGTGCTGCCTCTTCACCTTTACCGGCGCTAGTAGCAGTTTTTTCCACCATACTTTGTTCCCGGCGGTAGGACCAAATATTCATTATACTTTCAATATTAAGCTTAATATTTTCCCAGATATCAAACTCGTTGTCCTTGCTCTTAAGGGCAATTGTTCCTTCAATATTCTTTGCATTATCACTGTTTCCGAGAACATTTCCACCTGTCGCGGTTGTGTAATTCTGTTTGGTGAAGGGCATGGCAATTTGAAACTGCCGTGTTTCTTTGTATTTAATAACGATAGTGTTGCCCTGCATCTCATGATAGTAGTCAACTTGCCGGAGCATTTGGTCAAGAGATTGATAAAAATCATCGTTGGCGTTTATATCAACGTCAACCAAAGCATCTCTATCGACGTCACTTGCCCAGGAAACATTCATACCCTTCAAAGTGGCAAGCCTTTTGACTATATCCCAAAGAGGTTGGGGGCCTTTTGTTGACGTTATACGCGCTCCAACTTTTAGCTTTCCTTCATTAGCGATAGCAATATCCTCTCCTTCTGCTTTATCAACTACGTAGGCGGCAGTTTGATATTTTACAGGGAGACTGGCAGATTGTGCAGCATCAAGAGCAGATTTGCTTTTATCACCAAGAGTAGTCGAGTCACTAACAACTGAAGATTTTGAATCTGGAGACTTTGCTTTTTCAGTTATGCACGAGCTGAGAAAGAGCGTTAGCAGCAAGAGGCCACCGCAGCAGGTAATATTCATTATAGACTTCATGATATCCTCTTGAACTGAAATTTTAAAAAAATCATTTATTTTCATAACTCATCTCTCAATTTAAATCCTTAACCGCGAGACGACCTTCAATAAATTTTTTTAAGTCGGGGCGCACTTGGAATCCAGATGCTAAAACAGCTTTATACTGTTGAGTGGCCTCTTTGGCGCGACCAAGTTTGTCGAGAATTCGAGCCCTGCCGACCATTGTGTCGATATTTTCTCCGTGTATAGAGTGATATTTATCCAAGAGCTTGAGAGCTGCATCGTTGTAGCCATTATTTTCGCTGAATGCGGCATAACTGATAAGGGCTTCCTTCATCGGTGGTGAGCCGCTAATACTCTGGGCAAAGTAGTCCTTTGCCTCATTAATCTTTTGCATGTTGGCAGAACCAATTGCCGCATAAAGAGCTGCACGAGCATTTGATGGATCGCGCTGTAAAGTTTGTTTTGCAACGAAAAGCGCTTTTGAGTTTTGGCCGAGGTTGACAAGATAGAGGGCCGTTAACCGGTTAGAGAGCATGGAATTTTCGGGCCAGAGTTCATAGGCCTTCGAATACAGAAGGGCTGCCTCCTCAATTTCTTGTTTATCTTCGAGTTTTTTGGCCTTGGCCATTAACTCTTTAGCCTCCATGATCTCTTTTGATTGGGCTGAAGATTTTTCGATAACCAAGGCCTCCTGTTCAATGACCTGAACGTCAGCTTGAAAAGCGAGATTGTCTTCCGCTCTAGTTGGCCAAACAAAGGCTTTTTTGCTAGGGTATATTACTATTGTATTAAAACGTTCCTCTTTCTTCAGATCCATCAAATTGAGAATGATATCCAAGGCAAAATCCCAAGGCACGTCATTGAGTGCTAGAGTAAGTGCACCTTGAACCTCTTCGTCAACGATTATATTAAGATCAGTAATTTGTCTAAAAAGACGAAATACATTATGAATGTCAATTTTATAAAAATCGACACTGATTTTTTGTTTGTTGTATCCTGAAAACGAAAAGTCATTTTCAAGAGCTGCTATTTTGGCAGAAGTGGATGTGGCGTCTTGCTTCTCTGACCCTTTGTTAAGTAGCTGTTGCGACGATCCAATCAGTGTATCAAGTGTACTGTCGGTAGGCTTGGATTTCTCGGGAGATTGACTTTTGCCTGATGTAAGATTCGGTGCGCCAGATGATTCATTTATGACTATGTTCAGTCCATTAGGAACCGGGGCAACAGTGTATTTGAACAGCTGGGAGTTCCCAGAATCGAAAACAATCCTCGCCCCCTTATCCTTTGGGGCTACTCTTACCTTTGCCACAGAGGTACCTATTTGTTTCTCACTGGGAAGCTCGTTGAATTTCACATTATTTATATCAATATACATCCTGGGGGGTTGATCTGTTGCACCACTAATAGTGTCAACTTTGTAATTCTCAATCGAACTATTGGCAAGAATCGTAATCGTAGTTGAACTAGGGCTACTTGCTACTTTGAAATCTTTTAAAACTAAGGGGCCTCCCTTTTGATCATTAGAGTTTGTGGTTGTTGCCTTTGAATTGGCTGGGTGCAGCTTTATCTGCAAACTATTGTCTTTAGCTGTTACAACGTAATCATGGCTGTCAGCCAAGGTGAATTCAAAGCGCATCACTTGTGGACTCTGATTCTTGAGATCAGAAACAGCAAGTCGAGCGAAACGATTTTCAGGAATTTTTTCGACTTTTTCCGCCAAATTCTGAGCGTAAGAAGCACCAGCTACGTCAATCATTATGCGAAATGGAGAGAATCGCTCGGATACAGTGTAAACAGGCGGGGAGTTTCCGGTGAGATTGTAGGTAAGAACATTGTCTGAAATATCGACCTTAACGTCTGAGATTTCATAAGAAACAGCAAGTTCGGATTTTGCAGCCGGAATTTGAAAAACGAACAAAAGGCAAAATGCGAACAAAACAGCCGATTGAAGTTTGGCTAGCCATTTAAGCATTTTCTATTTTTCTCCCTCTTTCTTCTCTTTCTTGAGTAGCATAACGACCTCGGTGACGGTTTTCTTTCCTGCTCGAGTCACAGCTGTCTCTTCAATGACGACCGATTGTGGCGTGAAATTCTTGACGACACCCCTCCGACCAACTTTTGTGCCTTCGGAGAGGACATATCCCTTGCCGGTGAAATCTTGAACCATCGCGAGATTCTCCCCACCCTTTTTTATCAGAGCTACGAGAGTCAGTTGACCAGGTTCAAAAAGCTGCATCCCCGTCAGCGGTTCGCCTGCATCAACTATTTCGTCCATATCAACAGTGGAAGCAGTAGCTCTTTCTGTTATGAATGGCACGAACGGATCCGGTCGGTTTTCGAGTTTGTATTCGAATTGTACACTGCTGCTCGGTTGATTTGGAGGTGATGCCGGGAGGATCCCTCCTTCATTATCAGCCGAGACAGCAACATTTAAATGTAGAAGAAGAGTACAAAAACTAACGGACACAAATAAAAGACTCTTCGCACAAACATTTCGTGATAGAGGCAAAAATGAACAATCATCAATAAGGCTCATGAGTCTCATTTGGTAGGTGCCGTATTAGGCGCTTTGTTAGTTTTTGGGTCACCTGCCTTGGGCAGCTCAACGTTAGTAAATCGGTAGGTGACCAAAGTGCAATCAGAGCTTAGAAGCATCTCTTCACCCTCTTTTTTAGGGGAGCTCATTTTTATATTTGAAACAGAAACGATTCGCTCCAGTTTGCTGACATTATCAAAGAAGAAGCCCATATTGTGGTAGGGGCCGCGAACGTTTATGGTAATAGGAATCTCTGCATAAAAGTCCTTTGGAACATCTGCAAGTGGCTTGAATGTCAAGAAATCAAGACCGGCACTTCTCCCAAGAGCTGAAATATCTTTGAGGAGCTTTGGAATTTCTTTATCTTTGGGAAGAAGCATTGAGGTTTCTTCAAACTTTGCCGTTGCCTCCTCAAGCTCTTTTGTAAATTTTTGGAGATCGGCGACCTTTGCTTCAACTTCCTTAAGCTCTTTAGTCAGTGTTACTTTCTGGTTTTCAAGTTGACCTATCTTTGTGTTATTCGGCTCAAAAAAGGCAAAATAAAAGGCAATAATAGGGAGCAAGGCAATGGCAGCCACAATACCGAGTTTGATCTTTGGCGAGAGTGGGATATATTTTTCGTCAATGAAGACTGCTAATTTTTGATTGCTCGTTTTCATGCTTTCATGACTGGAAGTGTTAAACAGAGTTATTTTTTAACTTCAGCAACTTCTTGTTTTTTTGATTCCGGTTGTGCAACTGCGCAACTAAGGTCGAAACTTTTTAAATTTCTTCCTGATACCACCTTTTGCAATGAATTTGTGAGAGTAACATCTTGAACAAACGGAGATTCTTTCAGTTTGTCCATGAATTGGGCAATAGTCTGATTGTCAAGTGCAACCCCAGATAGAGTGAGAGCATTATTCTGTTGTTGCAAGGCCTCCAGCCACATCCTTTGCTTATCAATTCTCGTAGCGACCTCGTCGAGAAGTCGAACCGTTAGCGAGGAATCGGTTTTCAATTTTTTGATGATTTCCGTTTTCCTGGAAAGTTCTTCGCGTTCTTTTTTCAGCTGTGCGATCTTATTCAGGGTAGGAGTATGAGAGGCCTTTTTGGCGTTAAGGGTGCTAATATTCTCTTCAAGGCCTTTGATCTTTTGCGCCTGGAGAACACCAACAATAGCTAGAGAGGCCAGAATTAGGACAAAAAGAGCAACCATCCCCATCAACTGCCTTTGGGCACTGGCTCTTTTCTTTAATTGCCTAACTGGTAATAAATTAATCTTAAGCATTCCTAATCCTTGCCAAAATGATAGTTAGATAGCGGATGGCCTCAAAGCGATCCCGGTAGCAATGGCCATTTCTGGTCCTATGCTAAGGAGATAATCTGGATCAATTTTTTTACGATTGAACTCCATATTGAGAAATGGATTAAAAAGCTCTACGGCCACCTTTGTCTCTTGGGCGAGAAAATCAATAAGACCGGTGACCTTTGCGCCTCCACCGCTTAAAATCAATCTATTAAGAGGTTGATCCGGATGATTAGAGTGGTAAAGGTCTATAGCCTTCTTTATCTCTAATACCCACTGGGTGCAAGTTGCTGAGAAAATTTCCTCAACCTCGTGTTTTTTCTCTTCTGCAGGCAAGAAGCCCAGCTTTATTGCCTCGGCCTCTTCAAAGTCGATATCAAAAACGTTCATTATTTGTTCTGTGAGCTGGCGACTGCCAACAATAATATCCCGGGCCACGACTGATACACCTTGGGATATTATATTAATGTTCATTTTTGTTGCCCCGATATCTACTAAGGCGACGTTCTCTTGAGTTCGATAGTTATGCTGGTAGCTGTTCTCAAGGGCGAAACCGTCTACATCAACAATAACTGGGTTGAGATTGATGCTGCGCAACATTTCCAAATAGTCATTGACTATTTCTTTTTTGGCAGCGACGAGCATTACATCAGTACGATCATTATCTTTCGTGTTGGTCTTTAGATCTTGAAAATCAAGATAAACGTCGTCGATATCAAAAGGGATATATTGTTCAGCTTCAGATGTGATGTGGCTTTCCAGCTGAGCATCGTCCATAACCGCAAGATTAACCTTTTTGACAATTACCGAATAGCCAGAAATTGAAAACCCAACCGCTCTGTTTTTGATTTTTAAATTCTTGAACAGGTCGGATATAGCTTTGCTCACTATCTCTGGCTCGTTAAGCGTCCCATCATCGACTGCGCCTTCGGGTAGCACGGTACTGCCAAGAGTTACAATGGCGTAACTATTGGATGTCTTTTTGAGTTGACACACCTTGACAGCGTGGGAACCAATGTCCAAACCGACCACTAAGTCTTTTTGAGATCCAAACGGCAATTTCATAGCAGAAAACATCAAGGAGATTGATCGGGTTGTATTAGGCCCGAGTTGGCAATATACCAAAACACCTGACTTTCCGTATACATAACGCTATTAGCGCATAAAATTTTCCTTTTGTCAAGAAAAAGAAGGTAGATTCGTTGGAAAAATGTGCTTATTTAACAGGACTTTAAAAACCATTTCAAGCTAGGAATGCAGGTCTGCACACTATGGGTGGAAGTCTTTTGTCTGGATAGCTCTTTATGTTGTGGGGTATCATAGCCTTTTGATTCTTGAAGGGATTTTTAATAGTTCTCATCAACTCCCTTGTAATTGAGTCGTATTTCAAGTAGTTTTGGCAAGGTATTTTTAGGGCAAATGAAGTCTATTAAGCGAAAATGAGGTGGAGTTTGGCTAGGGAAGGAAGAGATAAAAGTGTTTTTAGGGAATATTTTGAAGCAATATGCATTGCCATTCTTCTGGCATTGTTTATTCGGACATTTATCGTACAGGCTTTTAAGATTCCTTCGGGATCAATGTTGCCGACCTTGTTGATAGGAGATCATCTGCTCGTCAACAAATTTCAATATGGGGTTAGAGTTCCGTTCTCTGGCAAACTCTTGATTCCTTACAAGAAGCCGGTTCGTGGTGATGTTGTTGTTTTTCGATATCCGAAAGATAAATCTATCGACTACATCAAGAGAGTTATAGGTACCCCTGGGGATACCGTCGAAATTCGAACTAAAAAAGTATTTGTCAATGGCGAACAGGTTGATGATCCTCACGCAAGCATCAGTTCTCCCGCAGTGTTAAGTGCAGCTTCGAGTCCTCGTGATAATTTCGGTCCAGTGCAGGTGCCAGAAGGAAAGATTTTTGTAATGGGTGATAATCGAGACCACAGTTATGACAGCCGGTTTTGGGGTTTTGTCGACCAGGATGATATTTTGGGAAAGGCATTCCTTCTCTACTGGTCCTGGGATATTGATAAATCACTTTTTTCTATTGATCGCCTCGCTTCAGTTCGTTGGGGGCGATTGGCAAAAATTATCGATTAATACTGGATATGACAGAAAACTCAGAGCAGGATTATCAGTTCCGGCATAAAAATATCTTTGGAATTGAACAGTTGTCTGTTGCCGATATATCCCACATTCTCGCCACAGCCCGATCTTTTCGTGAGATATCTGGGCGACCGATCAAAAAGGTTCCGACTCTCCGTGGCAAAACCATTGTAAACTTATTCTTTGAGCCCTCCACTCGGACCCGACTTTCTTTTGAAATCGCCGCAAAAAGGATGAGTGCCGACACCTTTAATATTGCCGCCTCAACCAGCTCCGCTACGAAAGGAGAGACACTCGTCGATACAGCTAAAAACATTGAGGCAATGAGTCCAGATGTTATCATTGTTCGTCATTCTAGCTCGGGTGCCCCGCAATTACTTGCCAAACATATCAATGCCGCTGTTATCAATGCGGGAGATGGGGCGCATGAACATCCCAGTCAGGGCCTTTTGGATATGATGACGGTGATGGAGCACAAAGGGCATCTCGCGGGACTGAAGATAGCAATTGTCGGTGATATTGCTCATAGCAGGGTAGCGATATCGGATATTATCGGTTTTACGAAAATGGGTGCAAATGTTTCTGTCGCTGGACCGCAGACGTTTATGCCTTCTCATATTTCTCTGCTTGGCGCCAAGGTTTGTTCTTCTGTGAAAGAAGCTGTAAGTGGTGCAGATGTGGTCATGGCTCTGCGCATTCAACTGGAACGCCAAAACGATTCACTCATACCAAGTTTGCGGGAATACTCACAGTTTTTTGGGATAAACCGGAAACTTCTTGAGCTTGCTAAAGAGGATGTGATAGTCATGCACCCGGGCCCCGTTAATAGAGGTGTTGAGCTAAGCCCCGATGTCGCTGATGGCGGCAAATCTGTCATTCTTGATCAAGTCGCCAACGGTGTTGCCGTGCGCATGGCTCTTTTATATTTGGTGCTTGGTGGAAATAAAGGCGGAGATGGACAGGGTGAGATCAGATGAACGGAATAATTCAGCTGAAAAATGGTCGGATAATAGATCCAACACAAAAAAGAGATGAAATTGCTGATCTATGGATCGAAAACGGAATTATTGTCAACCCTCCAAAAACTCCTGCTACTGCCATTGAGGTCCATGACGTAAAGGGGTGTTGGGTTGTTCCTGGACTCATAGATCTGCATGTACATCTTCGCGAGCCCGGAGAAGAATACAAAGAAACCATTGAAACTGGTTGCCGAGCTGCAGCTGCGGGCGGATTTACTGCGGTAGCATGCATGCCGAACACTAAACCGGTTAATGACAATGGCGCAATCACCAGATTCATTTTAGAAAAGGCCGCTTCATGCGCGGCCAGAGTATATCCGGTTGGCGCAATAAGCCAGGAAAGCAACGGTGAGAAACTTGCTGCGCACGGCGAGATGAAGGCTGCTGGAGCTGTTGCCCTAACAGATGATGGGCGTCCTGTCCTCGACAGCCGGCTGATGCGACGTGCCATGGAATATGCTTCCTCCCACGAAATGTTGATTATGTCCCACGCGGAAGAGGTCTCCCTGAGCAGAGGCGGATGTATGCATGAGGGAGAAATTTCAACCCGCTTGGGGCTAAGGGGCATACCTGCCGCCGCCGAGAGCATAATGGTATATCGCGAAATCGCCCTAGCAGAATTGACAGGTGCCCGTGTGCATATTTCCCACGTAAGCTCTGAACAATCCCTTGCTCTGATACGTAATGCCAAGGCCAGAGGCGTGAAGGTTACCGCTGAAACAGCGCCGCATTATTTCACTCTCACCGAACGGGCGGTTCTTGGGTATAATACCCACGCTAAAATGAGTCCGCCTCTGCGCACGGAAAAAGATCTGCAGGCCATTCGAACAGCCTTACGTGATGGTACTCTTGATGCTATTGCCACTGATCATGCACCCCACTCAATATTGCAGAAAGAGGTTGAATTCAATCTGGCGGCAAATGGGATTGTTGGTTTGGAGACATCTTTACCCCTTGGTCTTGCCCTCGTCCGTGAAGGGGTTATCGGTGCCGATCGTCTTATTGAGCTTATGAGCTGTGCTCCGGCGGCGATCCTTGGGGTGGCCGGAGGGACTCTTCGGGTTGGCGGAACAGCGGATGTGACGGTTATCGATCCGCAAAAGCGCTTTACCTTTTCTACAGAAAAAACCTTTTCATTAAGCAAAAACAGTCCTTTTGATGGCTGGGACCTTCAAGGCAAAGCGGTCTTGACCATCCTCGCTGGTAGAATTACTTACTGTGATATTTGATAATCATTAAATAATTACCCCGTCATTTTAGCCATTCCCTGGTCAATTCTTCCACGATTCAGATGTGTTGCACTATAGTGTTGTCTACAAATGGCAGTGCACGGACGACATGTATCCCCTCGGGACTGACTTGGGCTTGGTAAATAAGCACTTGAACGCCGCTTGCTATCGCCTGGTAAAGGGTCTTTCCATAATTCGGATCAATTTCATTTGCCGGTGAAAAGCGGTCCGCATCCATGCGTTGGACAAGAAAAAATATGGTTGCTTGAAAGCCATCTTCGACCAGGCGTATGAGTTCGTGGAGGTGCTTTGAGCCCCGTGAGGTAACTGCGTCTGGAAACATCGCGCAGCCGTTAATTGCCAAGGAGCAATTTTTAACCTCAACAAAGGTGCTCTGTGTTCCTTTAATTACCTGAATGTCCAGCCTGGTATGGCATGAAGTCTTTACTTCGGTCACCACTGCGTCGATGTTTGCAAACTCGGCAATTTGTCCGTTACGAATAGCTTCAACAACAAGCGTGTTTGTCCTTGCGGTGTTAACTCCTACCCAGATCGTCCCGTTCTGGGTCATCTCCAGGGTATATTGATACTTCCTCGCCAAATTATTCGACTTCGACAGGAAAACCGCACAGCCGGGTGTTGAGCAGCCGAGCATGGTGCCCGTGTTCGGACAGTGGGCGGTGATGATGCTGCCGTCTTCCAGCCGAATATCGGCAAGAAAACGCTTGTATCTCTTGATGAGAAGTCCCTTGGTGAGGGGAGTTAAGAATTGCATGATATCGAGGTGTATTTCATCTTGAGGTTGCTTATAACTGCGGATAGTGATACATATTTGTATCAAAACAATTTGCAGGTGGAATCAATAAGATCAAATTTTCAGGATGTGAAAAATGAAAATTTCTTATTGAGTTTCCATTCTAATAGAAAAGAGGAGGTCGGGCTATGAAATTAGGTATTAACGGGTTAGGACGAATTGGAAAACTTTCTCTCTGGCACCATGTCGCGAGAAAACACTTTTCCGGAGTTGTTATCAATATAGGCCGGGAGGTCGGACGAAATCTCAGCGATCTCGCAACAATGCTTGAAAAAGATTCAACCTATGGGCGCTTGGGTTCGTATCTGTACGGCTATAAGTGCCCAAAGATTATCGAAGAACTGAATGAAGAAAAGGGTACCATGGTCGTAAATGGCGTGCCCGTGACTATTTTGCGTGCCGCTCGCGACCCAAAGGATATCGCCTGGCAGGAGAACGGTGTCAAGCTGGTGGTTGATACCACCGGTGTGTTCACTGATCCAACGACTGATCCCGGTGCTGACAAGGGCGCCTTGCGCGGGCACATGCTCGCTGGAGCTGAAAAGGTCATTCTCTCTGCGCCATTTAAGATTAAATCAAAGGGATTGGATATGCCGGCTGATGCCATCACCACGGTTATGGGCATCAATGACGAGATGTACGACGCAGCTACACATTCGGTCATTTCTGCGGCCTCCTGCACGACGACCTGCCTGTCGTATATGATCAAACCGCTCTTGGAGAAAGTCGGCGCGGACAAGATCCTCAGTGCGTCAATGGTTACCGTGCATGCCGCAACGGGCAGCCAGCAAGTTCTTGATCGACTGCCAAAGACCGGGGCCACTGATCTGCGCAAAAACCGCTCCATCCAGAACAATATCATTCTTACCACTACGGGTGCTGCCAAGGCCTTAGCACTGGTTATTCCGGAGATGTCTTCCATCGGATTTATGGCGGAATCGGTGCGCATTCCGACGACAACAGGGTCTCTGATCATCTTGGTAGTAAATCTTCAGGATGAGTTGGAATACCCAATTAAAAGGGATGCAATAAACGGAATTTACAAGGAATTTTCTACGGTTAACCCTTATCTTAAATTCTCCGAGGAACAAAACGTGTCTTCCGATATCATCGGTTTGCCGGCTGCCGCGGCGGTGATTGAGGGCTCCGAGACCCACACCAGAACGGCCAATATCCAGGTGAACCTGGCAAAGGTAAAAGCAGACAGCCTTCGCCCAGGGGCCGATCCGATCGTCAATGTGCCGGTTACCCAGGCTGTTGTCTATGGTTGGTATGATAATGAGCTCGGCAGTTACACCAATATGCTCGGTGACTTAACTGTTCGTATCAGCGAGGGGATGTTGTAGCAGATCTTGATCACTGTACGAGCCATGGAGCCGGCTGATCTTGGCGCTGTCTTGGAAATTGAAAATGGCGAACCGTCGCCTTGGTCACTTGCTGCACTTCGGCAAGAACTAGAGGTTCGATCGGGATTGCGACTGGTTGCCGAGGATGCGGCGTTGCGAATAGTCGGTTGGTGTGCATGCCGATTGATGTGGCCAGAGGTGGAACTACTAAAAATCGCTGTTGCCAAGAGGGTGAGAAGAAGGGGCGTTGGGAGCGGCATATTGAACCATCTCCTTGAAAATCTGCGGCATGAAAAGTATTCGAACCTTTTTTTAGAGGTTCGGGCAAAAAATGTGGCTGCGGCCGGTTTTTACCACGACCACGGTTTTCAGCAAGTTGGACGTCGCCGGGGGTATTATTCAGAGCCAAAAGACGATGCCCTGCTATTACGAAAGGATCTTTACCCCTCGGGTGGAAAGAGTATCATCCCACCTCTTTAGCGAGGGGTAGCCATTTTGAGTCTTGAATCCTGTTTGCCTGGGGTCAAAAAGGCAAACAATTAGATTGGGAGATATTATGAAATCAATTGGTGATTTTTCTTTTTCCGGGAAACGGGTGCTGCTGAGGGTCGATTTTAATGTGCCGATGGATGAGCAGAAACGAATTACCGATGACGCGAGGATTTGCATGGTTTTGCCGACCATCCGTCATATTCAGCAGGAAAAGGGCAAACTTATTATCTGTTCGCATATGGGGCGACCGAAAGGAAAGCGTGTCGCTGATCTTAGTCTTGCGCCGGTCGCTAGCCATCTCGAATCACTCATTGGCATAAAAGTGACCTTGGCGCCGGATTGTGTCGGCCCGGAGGTAAGGGCATTAGTCGATAAAATGGCGGATGGGGAAATTTTGCTCCTTGAAAACCTGCGGTTTCACATTGAAGAGACTGCTAACGACCCGGGGTTCTCCGAGCAACTGGCGAGTCTTGCCGATATATATATCAATGATGCCTTTGCCGCCTCCCATCGAGCGCATGCCTCGGTGGTTGGAGTGCCGGAGCGGGTTGCGGATAAAGGCGCCGGGCTTTTGCTGCAGAAGGAAATGGACTATTTCAAGAAATCCATGGCGGAACCTGTCCGGCCATTAGTGGCGGTTATCGGCGGAGCCAAGGTCTCGTCCAAGCTTGGCGCCCTTGAGAATATGTTGGGCAAGGTCGACTGTATGATCATCGGTGGGGCGATGGCCAATACCTTTCTGAAAAGTCAGGGGGTGGAAGTTGGCGCATCGAAGGTAGAGGATGATCTGCTTGATACCGCGAAACGTTTTGTCCAGGCAGCTGAGGAGAAAGGTGTCAAACTCTATCTTCCTGTTGATTTCGTGGTAGCTGACAAGTTTGCCGCTGATGCGGTGACCAAATTCGTGACCTTCCGCGATATCCCCACCGGTTGGATGGCCCTTGACATCGGTCCGGCCTCAACGCTGCTCTTTCAGGAAGCCCTGCAGGATGCGAAAACAATAATCTGGAATGGGCCGATGGGGGCCTTCGAAATGGACGCCTTTGCCGGTGGGACGATGGCCTTATGCCGAACCGTGGCCGCTGCCCATGCATTGTCGATTGTTGGTGGTGGCGATTCGAACGCCGCGGTTAAAAAATCCGGAGAGGAGAAAAATATCTCCTATATGTCCACCGGTGGGGGTGCATTTCTGGAACTCATGGAAGGCAAGGTGCTACCCGGAGTAGCGGTGCTTGAATAATAGAACGGCGGAGCATGGGAGAATATTATGGGTACACGTAAGGCCTTAATCGCCGGCAATTGGAAGATGTACACGACGGTCGTCGACGGGTGCCGGTTGGCACTCGATGTGGCAAAAACCTGCAGTGATTTTGGCGACCGCGAGGTGCTGCTCGCCCCGCCGTATACCATCCTCAGTGAAGTGGCGCATGTCCTTGCCGGCACCTCGATTATCCTCGCTTCACAAAATGTCTGCTGGGCGGAGAAAGGCGCGTTCACCGGTGAGATTTCTCCGGTAATGATCAAGGATGCCGGCTGCAGGGCGGCGATCGTTGGTCATTCGGAGCGACGGCAGATCTTTGGCGAGACCGATGAGCTGATCAACAAGAGGGTGAAAGGGGCCGTGCAGTTTGGTCTTTTAACCATACTGTGCATCGGCGAAACCTTGAGCGAGCGGGAGAGCGGCCGGACCTTTGAAGTGTTGGCCGATCAGGTGCGAAAAGGACTTGCTTCGTTGACTGCTACGGATATGGCCAATGTCGTGGTTGCCTACGAACCGGTTTGGGCGATTGGCACCGGCAAGACAGCGAGCAAAGAGCAGGCCCAGGAGGCCCATGCCTTTATCCGGGGAGTTCTTGCGCAGATTTTTGAAAAAACCGTTGCTGAGCAAACACGGATATTGTATGGTGGCTCGGTTAAACCAACCAACATTGACGAATTGATGGCGCAGGCCGATATCGATGGTGCTTTGGTTGGCGGGGCCGCCTTGGATGCCGAGTCATTCGGTCGAATTATTCATTTTCAATAAATTGTACCTCTGAAAGCTGCATGGATACTCTGCTCATAATCGTACACGTCATTGTCTGCCTGTTTCTGGTCGGCATAGTCTTGCTCCAGCATGGTAAAGGAGCGGATATCGGTGCGTCTTTTGGCGGATCCAGCCAGTCTCTTTTCGGAACCGAAGGACCGCTGCCGTTGCTGAACAAGATAACCACTGCTTCGGCGATAATTTTTATGTTGACTTCCGTTACATTAGCGTATATTTCATCCAAGTCCGGAAGCTCTTCGGTGATGAGCGGGGTTACTGTCAGTCAACCGGCCCAGGTGCAAAAGGTTGTAGAGCCGCAGGCAAAAGAAGAGGCGGCGGTTGAAGCACCGGTTGAGAAAACTGCTGAGCCCGAAACTAGTACGGAGAAGAACACGAAATAGCAGATGACAAATTTGCCGAAGTGGTGGAATTGGTAGACGCGCACGCTTGAGGGGCGTGTGGGGAGACCCGTGCCGGTTCGAGTCCGGCCTTCGGCACCATTTGTTAGTACATAGACTTCCCCTCGAAGTCCAAAAAACCCGCAACCAGTAATGGTTTGCGGGTTTTTTGTGTTCGGTCTAAGGTTGTGAAATGCCCCAGTGACAGTGGTTATGATTTTGAACGGACTTTGAAGGTAAGGTTGATGGGCAATATCGCCTGAAAATCCGTGCATCTCGAAAATCGATGGTTATTACTGTCACCTTGCCGTTGCAGTCGTGATGTAGCAACGAAACATGTTGATCATCTTTGCAGATTTTTAATCTATGTCAGTCAATATAAAGATACTGGGCGCTCTAACACTCCTCCATTTTACCGGTGACTTTTATTCGGCCTTTATTAGCCCACTTTTCCCAGTTTTTGTTGATACGCTGGGCCTGTCGCTTACCGAGATAGGGGTAATTGCCGGAACGATGCGCTTTCTCGCCTTTATTATCCAGCCGACCGTCGGCTATCTGGCGGACCGCAGTCCGACGCGCTCCTTTATTTTTGTCGGTGTGGTACTCCCGGTTTTTTTTATTCCGTTGTCAGGTCTTGCTCCCAATTTTTGGTTGCTGCTGCTTTGTGTTGCCCTTGGCTCCATCGGCTCGTCAATGTTCCATCCTTCGGTTACCGGCATGGTTCCGCTGTACGCCGGGACGAAGGCGAGTTTTTCCATGTCCATTTTCAATACCGGCGGAACGCTGGCCTTCGGTCTTGGCCCGCTTTTTATTACCTGGTACGTCGCCTCCTTCGGGTTGACGGCGATGCCCCTTACCATGATTGCCGGCCTGCTGGTCATCGGCTATCTGCTGAGGGTGATTCCCAAGCCGCAAAGCGAGGGACTGACCCGCACCGGCTTTTTCGGGGCACTTCAGGAAAGTTTGGGCAGTGCCTGGAAGGTGATTGCCATCATCTGGCTGGTGATGTTTTTAAGGGCAATAGTCGGACAGGCCTTTCTCACCTTTATGCCGGTCCTCTATGTCCAGGAGGGCTTCAGCGTCGTTCAGTCGGGGGCTATATATTCACTCTTTACGGTGGCGGGAACGGTCAGCGGTCTGCTCTCCGGCCATATCTCCGATCGCATTGGTTTTAAACCGGTCTTTATTTTTACCTTCCTGATCATGGCCCCGGCGCTTTGGCTGCTGTTGCAGTTACGCGGCAATTGGGTCTACTGCGGCGCAGCCCTTGCCGGCGCCGTCGTTTTCGCGTCACTGCCCCTTGGTGTCACCATGGCCCAGACCCTTGCTCCGAAGGGACGCTCGATGGTGGCCAGTCTGATGATGGGCTTTGCCTATGGTCTTGGCGGGGTCATTACCCCGGTTATCGGGAAGCTGGCGGACACCTACACCATTCGGCCGGTGTTGACGGTTATCGCCTGCCTCCCCTTGTTTATCGTGCTGATTATTATCGCCTTCTTTCCTAAAATTCGGAGTCATGGCTAAACGGTTTCTGCCTGTAACGCTCAGCCGCAGCCGCCACCTCCACCTGAACACGTCCCGCCTGCACAGGGGTTACGACGTTTTCTGATGACCGAGATATTATCGGTGTAAACGTTGTGCACGTCCTCTTCAATAAACCCCGAGGCCTCTATCGGCTTCACTCCCGATTTTGACAGGATGTCAAAGGGTGTCTGACCGACGCCGCTGACCAGTACCGCCCGGCAATCGCCAAGAATTTTCGCCAGCTGGTGCCAGCGCTTGATTCCGCCACCGATGGCCGGGGTATGCCGTTCCTCGACTTTGCGGCAACCCTCCGGAGTTTCCTCCCAGATTTCCAGGCTGCGTGCCTCGCCAAGATGCTTGTTGACCAAGATGCCCTCTTCGGTGGCCACTGCCACATAGGGCCGCTTCTCCGGCGGCAATGGCGCAAGGCTTGAACATGCGGTCAGGCAGCTGCGGAATTCGTCGGTCCGATCGTTATCCAGCAGTCCGACAGCATCGGCACGGCACCGGGTACAATGGCGCATCTGCGGCAGGTATTCCTCCGCCTTTGCCCGAATATTCTCAATCATCTCCTTGCCCGGTTGGGGGATGTGGGCGAAGGGGGTGTTGACATTGGGGAACATGGCCATGCAGTTAAGGAGATCGACGCCTAGCTCCTTCATGGTCTTCGCCACCGCTTCCACATGATGGTCGTTGATGCCGGGGATGACAATGCAGTTGACCTTGACGGTGATGCCGTGGGCCTTGAGCTTTTTGATCGCTGCCAGTTGCCGGGAAAGGAGGAGGGTGGCCCCTCGCAGGCCCCGGTGGACAATGTTGCCGTCAGTTACCCAGGCGTAGATTTTGGCGCCAATTTCCGGATCAACGGCGCAGACGGTGATGGTGACATGGGAGACTGCCAGTTCCGCCAGGGCCTCGATATGGGGGCCGATGGCCATGCCGTTCGAAGAGACGCAGAGGAGGATTTGTGGATGGTTTTTCCTGAGAGCCCGCATGGTGGCCAGTGTTTCCGGGGCATTGGCAAAGGGGTCGCCCGGCCCGGCAATGCCTGCGACGCTGATCCGTGGTTCCTTGGCAAGAACCTTCTCCATGTACACCTCTGACTGGGCGGGGGTCAGCAGGGTGCTGGTGACTCCCGGCCGCGATTCGTTGACGCAGTCGTATTTGCGGTCGCAAAAATTGCATTTGATGTTGCACTTCGGGGCGACCGGCAGGTGCACCCGCCCGAATTTACCTTTAGCGTCGGCGTTAAAACAGGGGTGTTTGCGAAAATCGTTGGTGTCGGGAGTTTTCATGGCAGATCCTTGCGGTAAAGAGATTCGGAAAAATTACATATAGCTGTAGCCGACCGGCGACTCGCTTTGTTTTCTGTCGATAACGGTATTGGTGATAAGGTCGAAGAGGGCCTGGGCGCCGTGATACCCGAGGTGGAGAATCCGCTGGCCGCCGACCCGGTCGTGGATTGGAAAACCGACGCGGATGAGCGGTAGGTTTTCCTTGCGGGCAAAGGTGTAGCCCTTCGAGTGGCCAATGACCAGATCGATCCCAAGCTCCAAGGCGAGGGTTTCGATATCAAAGAAATCGACGTCTTCACGCACGATCGGCAGCTCGCAGTCAAGGCCTGCAAGGGCCGCGGTTATTGCATCGGCAAATCGGCCGCTCTTGCCGCCGGAGGCGCAGAGCACCGGTTGCACACCGATCTCGGCGAGAAACGACACAAGGCCCACCACCAGATCCTCCTCACCGTAGATCACTGCCCGTTTGCCGAAGATGTATTTGTGGCCGTCGACCATGCTGTCGATCAACCGGCCCCTGGCCGCCGCATGCGGAGCTGGAACCGCTCTGCCGGAGAGCTCGCTCAGCAGGGCAAAGAAGGCATCGGTCGCGCGGATGCCAATCGGCAGCCCGGTGCGGTGCAGCGGCGTGGCGTGGCGGTGGAGGAGGACGGTGCCGCCGCTTTCCGCCGGCAGGGTTGCCCCCAGTTCGATCGTTGCCCGCGCCCCGCCCATTTGCTTGATTGCGTGAAGGGGTGTGCCGCCGGCCGGGATAAGCGGATAGTCGTTTTCCGCCGGGCCATCAAGGGTGTCGGAATAGTCGGGGAGGATGGTTGTGGCCATGCCGAAATCATCGCAGACCCCACGCAGATACCGGATGTCCGCAGGCGAAATAAAGCCGGAGAGGAGGTTGATAGATCCGTTGGCAATCGTGTCACTCGCCAGCTGTTCGACCACTGCCTTGACGGCGGCGTGGAAGCCCTCCATATGGGTTCCCGAATAGCTGGGGGTCGAGACGTGGACCAGAAGCGGCATCTCGGAACCGCCGAATTCGTTCCGGTATTCGGCCAATAACATCGGCACATCGTCGCCAATGGTTTCCGTCAGGCAGGTGGTGGCAACGCCGATCAGCTGCGGGGCGTATTTACTGGTGACGTTTTTCAGGCCGAGTTTCAGATTCGGCCCACCGCCGTAGATAGCGTTTTTTTCGCCAAGGGACGACGAGGCAATGTCAATCGGTTCATTGAAGTGGCTGATGATGTACCGGCGCATATAGGTGGCGCAGCCCTGGGAGCCGTGCAGGAAGGGCACGCAGCCCTCGATACCCCGGAAGGCGATGGAGGCGCCGAGGGGTTTGCAGAGTTTGCAGGCGTTGGTGGTTGATGTGTAGCTGGGCATTTTGCTCATGATTTTTTCTCCTCTTCTTCCAATTCCAAATCAAGCGTTACCTTCAGCGGCTTCGCTGTGCGGTTCCTCGCCGTACTGCACAGTACTGTCTCGTCACTGCTCGCTCGCCACTTCGGTACCGTCTTGATCCTGCAATGGCAGCCTTCGTGGGACGAACTTCCAGACCGGGCTCATGACCGATCCGTAGACCTCACGGGCGAAATTGAGCATGCCCTGGAAGCCGGCCAGCATTTCTTTGCGCTCATGGTTGTGGTCGCAGAAAGCCACCCCTAGTTTGTAGGCGATGGGCCGCTCCTTGACGCCCCCGACAAAGAGGTCGACGTCTTTTTCCCGGAGAAATGCCGAGAGTTCGAGGGGGTTCGAGTCGTCAACGATGATGGTGCCCGGATCGGTAATCTGCTCCAGTTCCAAATAATCCTCTTTGGTGCCGGTTTGTGAGCCGACCATCACCACATCCATGCCGATGAGGCGAAAGGCCTTGACGAGGGAGAAGGCCTTGAAGGCGCCGCCGACATAAATTGCCGCCTTTTTCCCGCTCAAAGCCTTCTTGTACTTGGCAAGCTCGGGGAGGAGTGTCACCAGTTCCTTTTTGACAATTTGCCGGGCTTTTTCGAGCATCTCCTGGTCGCCAAAATGGCGGCCGACGGTATACAGGGCCTCAGCCATGTCCTCGACGCCGAAGTAAGAAACCCGAACCGAGGGGATGCCGTAGCGCTTCTGCATCCGGTTGGCGAGATCCATGGTCGCCCCGGAACACTGGACGACGTTTAGTGCCGCGCCGTGGCAGCGGCGGATGTCGTCCACCCGGCCGTCACCGGTGATATTGGCGACCACCTCAATGCCCATGCGCTCGAAATATTCGCGGATCAGCCAAATTTCCCCGGCCAGATTGAAGTCGCCGAGGATATTGATCGAATGTTTGGAGATGCCGGTGATGTCACCTGTTCCTACAAGCCTCGCCATGGCATCGCAGGCCGCCTCATAGCCCGCCCGTTTATTGCCTTTCAGGCCGTTCGACTGTACCGGCAGTACCGGGATACCGTGCACCGCCCCAACCTTTTTGCAGACTGCCTCCAGATCGTCGCCGATCAGGCCGACAATGCAGGTCGAGTAGACAAAGGCTGCCTTTGGTTTATGGAGAGGAATCAGTTCATTCAGGGCCTTTTCCAGCTTTTTCTCGCCGCCAAAGACTACATCCAGTTCCTGGAGGTCTGTTGAAAACGACAGACGGTGCAGCTCCGGCCCGGACGACAGGGCGCCGCGGATGTCCCAGGTGTAAACGGCGCAGCCGATCGGTCCGTGCACCAGATGCAGGGCGTCGGCGATGGGGTAGAGCACCACCCGTGAGCCGCAGAAGACGCAGGCGCGCTGGCTGACCGCACCGGCAAGGCTGTCCTTATTGCACTCCAGTTCAAACGGGGCGGTGCCCTTTCTGTGGATCTGGCTGGATCTCTCATTGAGGAGGGGCAGGGTGCTCATCGGCTTTCGTCCTCTTGGTAAAGGTGGATTGGTTGCTTGCTTATCCACCCTTACGCAAGGGTCATGCCATGTCTGCCGATGTCGTGATATATCAATTAAAGCAATTAGTTGGTCTGGTTTTTCCGGTGGCACCACCAAGGTACGGACAGGCCCTTGTATGAAAGGCTACAAAAATGCAGGAAGACGACGCATTTTGTAGACTGCGAAGGTTGAAGCTCCATTTACCAGGTCATTGTTGAGTGTGAATAGTCGCGCATTTGGTGGCGATACCAACTTCCAAATTGACTGTCGGAAGCAATGTTAAAAGGATAGTGGTTGGTAGGCGGGGATTAATTACAGAGAAAGGATTTTTCGGGATAATCGCTTTTGTGAGATCTGTTTTGAGCCAAGAATGGTGTTTGGGTTGTATTGTTGCTATGCGCGATTGGCAACTCTATGTTACTTACAACGATTATGTCGAACAGGTCTCAGATCTCTCTTTGCCGTAGCCTGGGTAAATGAGTTGTAAAGATTAGCCATTTTTCTTTACTTTTATTGCAACAGCAAAGAAGAGCTGATTGTTTTCTGTCCATGAGCCGACAAATTGGAGATTTCCAAGGGATCCCTCAGATTTGCTGCGTATTTCTTCACTATAGGAAGTTTTTGCAACCGGTTTTTTCCCAGTCTCCTTTACCGTAGACTCCATCAATAATTCCGATACGTTAATATTTTCTCCGTTGCTCAGTGCCGACAACTGCTTTTGGGCTTTCATTTTTGCCGCGGTCTTGGCAAAACGGAGCTGGTCCGGTTTGGCATCCATTAAATCCTCCACGCCAACCGACACAAGATATGTTTCGCCAAAATGCTCAATAATTTGTGCGTTTCCAGTCTTGAGAAACTCAATATTTTTTATCGTCTCCAACAGGGTCTCCGACCTGACATTGTCTGCAGAAAAGAGAATGGTAACCGTAAAGAATAGAAAAAACCTTGCCAGGTGAATCATTTTCGTAAACTCCATCAATTTCGCTCTTCTTGAAGCTTCTATTATGGCCAATCTCCAACAGGTACAATAGCGTTGTTTTCCTTTACCCAATATTTGGTGGTATGCAATAAAGACATCACGATTTACTCTTCGGTTTGGATGGCTTCAATGAGTAGACTCGACGCCTTATCATACCCATCAAAATCGCCGATTATCAGATACAAGTCCTTCAGTTGTTCATATACCTGCCGGTTTTTATTCGGGATTTTATCCAGCCTTTCAATTGATTCCCTGATTAGTATGAGATGTTTTTCAGTATCTTTGGTGTTGTAGTTTTTGATCACTCTCTTTTTATTGATCTCAACGACAAGAAAGAGTCGGCTAGTATCCTCAAAATATTCCAGTTTGCTTGCAGAGAATTCAATACCGGTAAGTTTCTCATCAAACCCTCGAAGAAAATAATATAGTTCGGCTTTTGCGAGGAGAAGAAGATTCTGTTTTTCTATCACATCCTTAAAGATTGACGATACCACAATATAATAGTTGCGATCGTCTTGTTGAATCTGCTGAAATTTGTCCGTGGATAAACGAGCAACGACATGTTCGGGAAGAAAAGATCGCAACTCCGCGGCCGAGGAAGATAGAGCAATAATCGAGATTGCAGTCACAACAAAAAGATTGAGAACTATCTCTTTAAACATGTTAAAGTTTTTCCCCTATCCTGACCTCAACCTTGCGTATATCGTACAATAACTTGACTGGAATTCGGTCGGAGATGCTAAATATTACAGAAGGACCGACACACGTAGAATCGCATGATTCGGCTGTCATAAATGGTGCAAGAACGATGGATTGAGTTTGCCAGGTTGGGTATAGGTAATGCGCTCCTCCGGGAGACAGGACTTGATATTTCAAAAGCTGGATTGCACGATTTCGAAGGTCGCCTACCCGAATAATTTTTTTAAAAATTGGAGATGTGTCACTGCTAAAAGTTAAGATCATCTCGAAATTTTGATCATTAAATCTGAGGTGGCTATTTGTATCTCTATGAGATTTTTCATCTTTCCACGGATAGGAAATATTTTTAAATTCAGTTGGATAACAAAAGTTGTGAAAGTCCTGTTGGGTCGTTGAGGCTATGGTAACAACCCCGATGCATGGAACAAAATTATCTTTTTTGGAACGAGAGTTTCGTAAATTGTCGGCATAATTTACGAAGTTCTTATTCTTAATCGACAACCTGGATTTCTCGAAATTGAGATCAAGGGGATAAATATCTTCGGTTGCTCCAAGATCTCGTAGGGCATTCATAAGCTCTTTTGCGCGAGTGTTGTAATTTTGAACGTCCATTTCAAGTTGAAAAGTGACATGGTATGGTACAGTCCCATCGGAGGCTAATTGATTTTCTTTGATGGTGTAGTTGACGACCTTTACTGTTAGCATCTTCAAGACTTCCGAGAGCTTTGTGAATTCATTAAGCTCTTTTTTTAAGATCAATCCAATATCTTGTGATCGTTTCAATTTTGTGGAAAGCCTGGCATGTGTGTTGGCCGAGTCGCTGATATCGTGGGTCGAAATATTTAGTCCGGTCAGTTTGGACTTAACGTCTTCAATTTTGACCAGAGCCTTGATTTGAACGTTGACCAATCCATCAGTATTAGTGACACCTAGAAGCCGATACTTATCGATATACCCTTTTGAACCAGTCAATATGCTATCTTTTATGATCTGGTTGTTCTTCATTTGTGTGTCCGCATCAACATATACTCCGATCGTCGTTTCGATCGCGTTTCTTAGGGCGTCTTCAACGGCCTCTCGCTCGGTTTTTCCGGTTCCCTCGGCCTCAATCTCGGAGGTAGTGGCAATTGCCCAAATTGAATGAGAGAATACACTCAATACCGCTAAAAAGATGACAACAAGTAATCTGTTCATTTGAGATGTCTTGCAGGTTGAGTTTGGAAACACGGCCAAATCGACAGAAGTGGCCTTACCTCTGTCGATTCATCAACACGATTAAAAGTTATTGTACATTGGACTTCGTTTTGTAGTTTTACTGGTCTCTTCCGAGGGAGCTGCAGATTCGTTGCCCTTTCCGCTTGTTTTGATATTTTGTGCAACGCTCCCTGCGATTCGCATCGATTTTCGGCTAACTCCAACTGTAATTCTCACCATTTTTGCAGTGGGATCAACCTTCTCTTCAAGAACAACGACACCTCTCAGTAATTCATCAGCTTGATTCGAAATTTTTTGAGCGATCGTCTCTATCGCATGTCTAGTGGCTTCGGTAGATTGCCCATCATTGCCGGCAGTGGTTTTCACATTTTTTTTCGTTATCTGTTCGAGTGTTTCTTCATCTGTGATGCGTTCTTTCAAAAATTTTGCCAACTCAGCCTTTGCACGAAGAGTCGCCGCCTGCTTTGCAGTTCGAACATCCTGAGCATCTCCAAACACCAAGTCAGCCTCTCCCGAGGCAAATAGTCTTTCCCAGTCACTGCCGTCGGCTAAAAGTTCCCAGCGAACCATTGTCCCAGGCTCTTCATAGGTCACAAGTCCTGATGAGGTGGAATCTTTGATGACAGTCTTTTCGGCCGATGCGGGTGTTTCCGCAAAACACGAGAGGCTCGTAAAAACGCCGATGGCAAGCGTTACGACGACTGAAAGTAATTTTTTCACAATGTTCTCCTTTTCATGCGGGTGGGGGGATAAATAGAATGCCAGTCAATCTCCTGTTTTTAAACGGTACTTGAGACAACATAAAAAAACGTGATAAGCGGTTCGACGGTGTACTTGCAGGTATTGCTATTCATTCAAATCTTCCATTCATCCACTATTTGTGTCTGAGGAAATTGGCAAATAGCAGAATCAGCAATTGTGGATGCACACCGCTTAATTTTTGCGTTTTGTGAAGCATTGATCAACGCTCTCTACATATTGATCTCAGGAGCGATTTCCCCAAGACTACAACGAATGTTTCTGAAAAGTCAAATTTCACCTGGTGGATGAAAATAAACCGAAAGTTTGCCAGGAAAAAACGAATATATCCATGTTTACAGTAAAATATGGTATTTCAATATCCCTGGGTTTCTGAATTCTTGTCGGTCGTATTTCTACCGTACCACCAGAACCGGGCAGGGAGCGGTCTGCAGGACTCTGGTGGCGACGCTGCCGACAATGAGATTGGCCAGATTGCTCATGCCTCGCGATCCCATGACAATCAATTCGCATTTTTCTATTTCGGCAATCTCCGGTATCATTTTTCCCGCCGGTTCCTCCATGAGACGATCTTCAACATCGATATTCTCACTTTTCAGGCGCTGCAGAAAAGGAGCAATCAGTTTTTCACTTGCCCGGATGATGCCGGCAATCTGACTGTCCCGGTAGGGCTCGCCGAGGTTAACCGGAAACTTCTCGTGGCAATGCACAAGAATTATTCCAGAGTCTAGCAGCTTTGCGTATGCAATAGCTGTTTCCACTACAGCGCGGGAATGTTCCGATCCGTCAATTGCCAAGAGGATTCTCTTTTTTTGCGCCATGGCAGTCCTCCAATTTTGCGGGAAAGATTAAAGGCAGCATACGTTGCCAGGTTGGTTGGGCGTGGAGATGTGACTGGATTATGATAGCAGACCAGGGCGGCCTTCTCAAAGGAAAGAACAAATTAAAGAGCGCCCTTCAAATTTTGTAACCTGCGGTTTTTTAAGGGTACTACCAAAATGTTTTGCCTTTCTCCGCGAAGTATCTTGGGCCTGATCGAAGATTTCCATCGGCTTGTTCGGCTTTTTGGTGTATATAAGCGGCTTGTCCTTGATGCAGGGATACAGGGCAACAGTCCCTCGCTAGTAAAAGCAGCATATCGTGGTAATCCGAATCTCCCATCCTGCCGTTGCCCCAGAGTTTTTTCGAAAGTTCCCGTTTTCCGTGAGTACCAATACTATGAATACCTTGTCCCAAATGTATCATTTGGCGCGTACGCTTTTACATTTTAAAAGACGTGCAATCGTCGTTCCGGCCATGCCTCTGCGTCTGTGGATCGAATCCAGTCTAATCTGCAATCTTCGCTGCATCATGTGCCCCAACAAGGAGATAACGGCCTCGCAAAAAGGCGTCATGAGCTTTGAGCTGTTTACCAAGATAATCGACGAGGCCAAAGATTTCGTCCACGACATCAACCTTCACCATCGCGGCG
This sequence comes from Desulforhopalus sp., assembly GCA_030247675.1. Taxonomy (NCBI): domain Bacteria; kingdom Pseudomonadati; phylum Thermodesulfobacteriota; class Desulfobulbia; order Desulfobulbales; family Desulfocapsaceae; genus Desulforhopalus; species Desulforhopalus sp. The sequence goes on from JAOTRX010000003.1 coordinate 256,713, forward strand.
AACCTTTGACCAATCCCAATCTGGGGGAAATGATCGCCTATGCCAAGAAGCAGGGCCTGAAAGTCCGGTTTCACACCAACGGCACGCTCCTTGATGAGGAAAAGGCGAAGGTCATCCTCCAAGCCGGTCCCGACCTGGTTTCCGTGTCTTTCGACGGTTTTGCCAAGGACGTTTATGAGGAGGTCCGGGCTGGCGCACGGTTTGAAACAACCGTCGAAAATATCCTGCGTTTTGCCGAGCTGAAGAAACAGCGAGGCCAGAAGGCGCCGTATATTGTTATTGAACGGATTGATTTCGCCAAATATCGGGAACAGACCGAGGCAGGTGCCATAGACGAACTGGCCCGCCGGTTTACAGAGGCTGGTGTCGACGAAATCCTTGTCAAAGAAGAATATGCCTGGGCGACTGATGAGGCACCGCTCCTGGCAAAAGAAGAGATGGTTAATATGTGCACCTTCCCCTGGTATGCGATGGTAATTGGCTGGGACGGGACGGTAACGCCCTGCCCGCAGGATTATCGCGGCACCCTGCCTTTAGGCAATCTGGCCGGGCAATCAATTCGCGAGGTCTGGAACGGGACCGGGTATCGGGCCCTGCGCAGCAATTTGTTGGAGAAAAATGACCAGCTGACCGTCTGCCGCCGTTGCGACCGCCTGTGCCGGAAAAATGTCAGCGGCGTGCCGCTGCAATATCTTGTCACCTTCCTGGCCGATCAATTCGCCGGCTACGGCAGAATGCGGCGGTGGATTGGCACGAGCGAACGGAACTGATCCCGGCAATCTACCAGCTGAGGGTTTTGTTCTTTAATAAAAATTCTTACCTGAAGAGCGTCGAAAGCTGCAGCTCGTAACATTAAGCATTTTTCTATCTTCCTGATTTTAAATCTTATTTGTCTTTTCCTAGTAAAAATACCTATTGAAATACCGGTATCTACATCACTTGTATATATCTTGTGTTTCTGCTAGCCTGATATGCGATTGTTTTGCCATCGCCGCTCTGCTGATGGGTGTTGTGTCCACAAAAGAATGGGGACCGATCGTTGCCGTGGGATCCAAGGGATACGAGGTAATTGACAAATGCTCCAGCTGGAAAATCGCAGAAAGTCGTTCCGGATGCCTTTTGTGACGAACATTTCCTGTTATATCAAGGAAATTGATGCAGAATTTCAGGGAATGCTGCGCGATATCAGCATAACCGGACTTTATGGCGAGGTAGACGGACCGCCGCTGACCGCGGGCTGGACATGCAATCTGAGCATTACCTTTACCGGTGATCACAGCCGCCTGGTTGTCGAAGGTGTCTGTGGGAAAATTGTCCGGAGCGAAACACAAGGTGTGGCCATCGAATTTGACAAACGACTTGAATGGTTCATACTCGTTCCCCTTTTTTTCCAAAAGATCTCCGGCAAGGCCTGCAGTATTCCACAAGAGTTCCACAGCCATAAAATGCCGGTGGTAACTCAGGAGAAGGGGCAGCAAAGCGACAGTTTGGCCAAGCCTCATTCAATAACTTCTTTACCTTAATCAGGCCATGGACATCGATCAGGAAAGGCAGCAGAAGATCATCGTCAAAACCCAGAAGTTCCTGCATACCAACGAACGGAAACGCAGGCTGCTCAGGCTCCAGCGGGGAATTGCCCAACTGCACAACGACCGGTTTGCTGTTCTTGAAAACAGCGAGTTCGTTGAGGCGCTCATCGACTATCTGCCCACCGAGTACCAAGAAAATTCCACCAATTCCATTCGTAAAATACTTGATAAAATAGGTAGTTGTGCGTGCTCGACCAATAAGGAGCAGCGAGAACGGGCGGTCTTTATTCTCTCAGTTGTTGCCGAAAAGATTTTGCATGACAATAACGATGCGGAATTCTTGGAAATCGTTTCTCTCCATTTGGTTAACTGGTTGCAGGTCGAGACTGAGTATCTTTCCGGTTTTCATTTTATTTGTCTGCAGCTGCAGACGATGTTGCAGAATATGCTTCGCCTGGGTCTCTGGTACCAGACGGAAAACCTTGTCATCGTCCTCTCCCAGATACAGAAAGGTGTTATCCAAAAATCTGATATCATTCGTAAAATAATCTGCCAAGTCCATGCCGACCTGGCCGACGAAGCCTTCTTGCGTAAACTGGTTGATGTCCTGCTCGACAAGAAAGAGGACCGGCGGGATATCGCCCAATGCCTGTTGATGAACCTCGGCAGCAAGGCGGCGGCTGTTCTGGTCCAGACCTTGATCGACTGCCAGGACAAGGAAAAGCGTTTTGCCCTCATCGAATTCATCCCCACCACCGGCAAGGTTGTCGTTCCGGTCTGTGACTACTGTCTGAAACAAAATCCCCCCTGGTATGTGGTCAGAAACCTGATTATCATCATTTCCCGCCTGGCCGATGCAAATCTTTATGAAATGGTACGGCCACACCTCACCCACAAGGACATCCGGGTGCAGATGCAGATCCTCAACTGCATCACCAAGCTTGGCGGGGCAAGCATGCGCGACCGGCTGATCGAGGCCTTGGCGCATATCAGCGATGAGTTGAAAACCCAGGTCATAGTCCAGCTCGGCAACCTCGGGGGCAAGGACGTCGGCAACGCCCTGTGTGATCTTCTTGAGAAGCGCGACCAGTTTGCCGTTCATGTCCGGGATGAACTGCTCCTGACCATCTGCAATAAGATCAAATTTGAACCGTCACCCCGGGCCTTGAAGTCGGTCCGACAATTCCTGAATCAGCGAAAACAGCAGGTCGATGAAGGCGAAAAGGTTTTGCTGGCGGCCGAAGACGCTTTGATGAGCCTTGAGTTGAAGATGCCCCAAGAGGCCGAGGCTGAGACTGAGATATTGCCGCCAGTCCAACAGACAGTCAGCCCCATAGAAGACGATCTGTTCATTGTGCCGGTGGCCACCGAAGAAGAGTTTGACCGGCTCTTGCAGGAAAAAATGACCGCCATGGCCCAGGAAAAGTTGATACAGCCGACAGTGGAGCCAGAGGCACGCAAGGTCGACAAAAAGCAAACAGCAAAGAAAAAGGCTGGGAAAAAGATCGCCGAGGTCGCGGACAACGATGAAATGGCCCGCCACTGTCAGGTATGGAAACGATTTTATGCAGCGATGACCGAAGAGGAAAGTAAGGTATTTCGCGCAGCCCTGCAATTCCGGACCTATCAGCCGGGCGAGATGATAGTCGCCCGGGGTAACCTGCAACCCTCCCTGCATCTGTTTGACACCGGTGCAGTCCGGCTGGTCAGGAACAAGGCCGGGGAGGAGTCCTACCTGCGGGACCTGAGCGCAGGTGATCTGATCGGCAGCGACATCTTTTTGTCCGGCGAACCCTGGAACCTTTCCCTGTATGCAGGAATGGAAGCGAGTGGTCATGTCTTCAATCTTGAGGAGCTCCTTGAGACCCAGGTCGACTTTCCAGAGCTTGCCGATAAAATTTTCAGTTACTGTGCCGGACGAGATATCCTCTTGACATTGCTGAGGATGCAGGATACTTCCTACGGATCTGCCCGGGAAGAGGTGCGGCTTGTCAAGACCGGTGGCCAGCCGCAGCATGCAGTGATCCTGCGAAAACTGCAAGGTGGGCTGGGCTTGTGTGTGCCTGTGAAACATACTGAAAAAATAAGCAGACTGCAGCACTGGTCCTTGAAGTGTACGCTGCGCCTGTCGTCCGGACAAAAGCATTCAGTGGCGGCGGCCGTTATCGGCGTCGTTCGCTCGATTGGCAAATCTGCGGAAGTAGTGGTTTTTGCCCAGTTCGAGAAACTGCTCGGCGACGCCCTCTATAAATGCGAGAGCATTGAGGTAACAGAATTGGCATAGTCGCGGACTATTCTTTTTCCGGGGTGGTATTTGTTGCGCGTCGCATTGCCAGAGAGCGTTGACAGCTAGAGGGACTATTTCCAGCCGGGGGGCAGGGTTTCATGAAGTGGTCTGACAGATGAGCGATCCGCTACAAGCAAAAGAAGAGGTGCCGCCACACCTCGCGCCAACAAAACTCACCGAATTTCTCGAGTCACTGCAGCGTATTTTTAAGATCGGCACCTATTATCCAGCGGGACACGCCGTGCTGGACCAGGCTGTTCACAATTTTCAACATAATCTTCAAAAGATTTCCCAGTCTAAAAAATCAGCCCGCATTGACTTTCAGGGAGAGACGCTGCTGGTCGAAGGACAGGAGCTCGTCGAGCTGTCCAGCGCCGTGCGTGAGCTGCAGAGGCTTTGTCGCGATCTGGGTATCGGCCGGATCGAGATAGACCAGGCCATCAGTACCGCCGACCTGCTGCAGTTCTCCCGGGCCCTCTTGCGCGGCCGTTCGCAGTTGCATAGCGTCAAGCATTTCACCCAGGCCAAATTCCTTGATGTGCCCGCATCAATCAAGGTCATACAGAAGGAGTTTTTGGTCGACGAGGCGGCGGTATTTACCGAAGGCCGGAGCGATGAGGAGGGGCAAAGCCTTGATTCGATCTTCCAGCTGCTCGCCGATCAGGGGCTCGACCAAGGGCAGATCACCCAGTGCCGGGACTTTCTCAATTCCCTGGCAAAAAAGTTCGCAAATCAACCAATGAACCTGAAAGGGCTGCCTGCCGTCAGCTGGCACGATGTCCGCAAATTGCTGGTCAAGGTGGTGTCCAGCGCTAACCATATCGGCGACGAATCCGGCAAGGTGTTCGGCCACAATGATTTGAACGCCCTCTCGGCAATTTTCAACGGTCTGCAGCAGGAGCTCGGCGACCAGGAGTCCCGGAACACCATCAACCTGCTGGTTTCCATGTTCAATCGTGGCCACCTCGTCAAACAGCCGGAGACCAAAGAGGCGGATGACAAGAAGAAAGGCCTGCGTTCCAAAGACAGCGCCACCGACTTGACGATCAGCCAGCTGCAGGCATTCGTCCGGGATAATGGTTCGGATTCGAGAATCATTGAAAAAATCAAGCAGGTCGATCGCCGCGACGAACTGGCCATCCTTTTACAGCTATTGCAGTATCGGCAGGAGGGCGAAGCCGGCGAGGGCATCCGCCGGAGCATCCGCCATATCCTCACCACATCCCTGTCGCCCCGGGAGGTGGATGTCCTGATCAAAGGGGTGCTGGAATTGACGCAGTGCCCGGACCCCGGGCGTTTTTCCGAGGCGGTGGCCTTTCTTGCCGTGCAGTTGCGCAATACGGCAAACTACTCTTCGCAGCCTTTCCTGGTCATGCTTTGCCACCAGTTACAGCCGGCCTTTAAACAACTCATCTGGCCAACCGTGGTAAACGAGATGCTGGCGGCAGGTCTACAGCCCGAGAAACGGCGGCTTTTTGCCGAGCTGGCCAGCGTTGCCGCCGAATTGCCGGTCAAGGCCATGCGGGAGCAGCGGCAGGCCCTGGAAGATTTGGATGCCCTCAAGGACCGGAAGATAGCTGCTGAGGTTTTTGATCCGGAGGTACGAATCGCCTATCCACTTTACGCCGTTCTCATGGAGACCTCGATGCGAATGCCCATCGCCTCCCGGGTGCTCAGCGGCCTGAAGGCGGCGCCACCCGACTGGCTCATCGAGGCGGTTGCCCCGCTTCTGCAACTGAACGAGCCGAAGCACCTGAAATTCCTTTATGCCTACCTGACTGTCGCCCAGCAGAATATCCAGTCGGTCGGCTTGCGGGTGATGGCGGGGAATCTGGTGGTTGATCTGTTGCCGGAGCTTGGCGAGGCGGAGAGAAATGAGGAGTGGGTGGTAAAAACCATTGCCGCGACCGGGCAGATGCAGGTTGAAGGCACCCGGGATCTTCTTGAAAGAATTGTTGCCGAAAAGAAGATGATGGTCGTGCCGAAATGGTCGACACCATGCCGCCGGGCCGCAACCCAGGCCCTGAAGAATCTGAAACGCCGGCCTCTTGGCTGATACTGACCGTCGATATGGATAACACTGTCAATGATATCATAATCCTGCTTTGCAAGGGTATTGCCAACAGAAAGCTCTACTTTGCCAAACATCCCAAGGTGCGGGGCTACGCCGAGGTCTTTGTCAAGCAATTGTCCGGTTATTTCAAGGCCAATGGCAAGAAGGAATTTTTTATCGGCGTCGTCGACAGCCATTTCATCTTCGATGGTCAACGGCTGTTTGGTCCTACCGTGGTCGGACGCCAGCTCATTGTCTTTCTGGAAATGCTCCGTTGCGGCGGCGTCTCCTTCACCGATGCGGTGACGGTCGACGCGGTAAGCCGGTTCATGGACCTGACCGACGGAGTGAAACAGCCACTACCAAGCCTTGCCGATGCCAGGGAACTCTTCATAAAAGAAGGCATCGAAAATATTACCCTCACCGGTCATTACAGTGATCAACCGGGGATCGGCGGCGTTGATGGCAAGAAACCCTGGGAGGGTGAGGAAACGGGCGGGTTCCTGCAATCACCAACCCTGATCTACCAGGCGATGTTTGACGTCGTCACCAGGGCCCACGGCGATGCGACCTTCGACCGGGAACTCGATATCGACAGCGCCAGGTCGGTCAGTGAGTTCATGCTGCGATTCACCCAAGCGAATTTTGCCGATGTCATGCAATACATCCACTACCCGGATTATGATAGCTATACCGTAGGTCATTCAGTCAGGGTGAGTTCTATTGCCGTTTATATGGGGATGCAGCTGAACTGGCCGGAAGAGGATATCCTGGCCCTGGCCACCGCCGCTATCCTCCATGATATCGGCAAGAGCAAGGTGGCGCCGGAGATTCTCTACAAAACCAGCGCCCTCAGCCAGGAGGAGTTCGGTCTTATCAAAGACCATCCGCGGATAGGTACCGAGCTGCTGCTGGCCCAGAAAGATGCCTCACCCCTGGATGTTGCCGCCGCATGGGGCCATCATCAACGCCACGATGGCCGGGGCTACCCACTGCGCCCGGCCTGGGCGGCCAGTAATCCGGTCATAGAGCTTCTCCAGATTATCGATGTCTTTGAGGCCCTCACCGCCATCCGCCCGTACAAAATGGCCCTTGCCCCGCAGCAGGCCTTCTCGATAATGATCAACGATAAAGGGGCCTTCCATCCTGGCCTGCTCAGCACCTTTATGGCCCAGATCAGCATCTATCCGCCCGGCACCTATGTCACACTGTCCGACGGCAATATCGGCATGGTTGCCGCTGTCGGCGCCCGTCTCGATCGGCCGCGGGTCCGTATAGCAAAAACCAAGAGCGGGACGGTGCTGGCCAAACACAGCCAATACGAGGTCGATCTGGGAAGCATCGCCCCCGGCAGCCTGTATATCACCAATCTGCTGCTCAATTACCTCAATGAGTGAGGTTTTTTGGGAGATTCATAAATGGCCGGGCCTGCCAAAACCGGCAGGGTACCCCGCAGCAAACCATTTCCCGGAAGCTCGTCTTCTGGTATATTCCCCGGTCTTCGCCAGGCGATTACCCGAGGCTTTCTTTTCCTCCACTTTGAAACGTACAAGACAGATGAACAGTTCGATCAGCAACCAGACCCTGCAGACGATTTACGCCCGGCACAGTATCCGGCAATTTCAAGACCGGCCGGTGGCCGACGAAATGATCCGGACGATCCTCGACGCCGCCAACCAAGCCCCCTCCGCCCACAACCAGCAATCGTGGCGGTTTGTTGTCCTCCGCGAGAAAAAGCGGCTGGAGCTGGCGCACCTCGTGGCCGCCCGGGCAAACGATTTCCCCAAACCGTCCTCGTCAATCCTGCGCATGGCATCGCGCTGTCTGGCCAGCGCCCCGGTGGTGATCAGCGTCAGCAACACCGGCAGCCTGATTGCCCACGGCAGCGAGCTTTTTAACCTGGAGCACGACCGCAGCCTCGATTTCTTCCGTACCATGGAAATCCAGAGTTCCGCCGCCGCCGTTGAAAACCTGCTGCTCGCCGCCACCTCACTCGGTCTCGGCAGCGTCTGGCTCGGCATCCTCTACCTCCTAAAAGAAGAGGTGCTGGCCTTTCTTGGCGAGGAAAACGGCGAGTTCATGGCGGTCATCCCCATCGGCCACCCGAAGAAGGACCAGGGCGGCCCGCAGAAAAAGTCACTGGAATATGTGTTGAAGGAATTTGCCTAGACCTTGCCCGCCAGTAGTAGGGAAAGTTGTCGTGAGACGTATGGTGTGTTGGGAGGGGAAAAGGGGGGTACGGATGAAATGGCCCGTTGGCCGGTGTGCTGCCTCCTTTTTAATCGTACTACCAAACAGTCAAGCCTGATCTTATTACTCCTGACCCAACTCAGGGAAATGCCTTTTGTGCCAGGCTTGACTTATGGATGTCTTGTAGCACCTGTTGAATTAACAACAATGGTACTAATTACCGAGGAAAAATCACCGAGTGTAGGTGGTAGTCCACCCACCACCACTTGTCGTTGTAAACGATCTCGAATTTCCCCCTGTTATTGTTTCTGCATGGGTCCCTTGCGAATCTGTAATTGACAGCGTCGAGCCACTCAAACTCCAACTGCCATTAGAGGGGCTCCCACTAATAGTGCCACCCGCAGGTGTTGTTAGTGTATAACTCGAACTAAATGCGCCATTTTCAGCAAAATTTGCACTGCCTGATGAGGTAAATCCAGTAGTATTCCTGCCACTAGTATTCCAGCTACCAACTATCGTGGTTGCGGTCAACGGTTCGCCGCTGCTACCTCCCCCGTCTCCGTTTCCATCAGACCCTCCACTAGCAATCGCCACTCCTCCGCCTATGGCGACAACCGCTACAGTCGCACCGACAACAACAGCCGTGGTTGTTATTCCAGCACTGGAGGCTACCACCGTTCCTCCGTAAGCACTTCCCGCGCCGCCTGACGATATGCCATTATATAAACCCGCAACAACACCAACCTTGCCTGTCGATTCGGCCAAGTCAATTGTAATATTATCTGTAAATCCTTCTATTTGGGTTGGGGCGTTGTTCAACTCTGAGTAAACATTGACCGGTTCAGGTTCAGTAGCAGTTGCCTTATCATTGTCATTAACAACCACTTTGTAGCTCTGCGATTTTACAACCATATTTGCTTTATTTTTGACCAAAATCAGGTAATCGAACGACTTCGCTCCGTTAGCAGGAGCTGGCAAAACCCCAGAGTACTTTTGACCGTTAAAATCTGAATTGAGGTTTTTAAATTTTTCCAAGAGGCTTTCCTCTTTTTTGTCAACCGCCTTAAGCGCAACAAAACTATAATCAGCTGCGTCCTGGGACTTGAAGTAAACCCGGACGACATCGACTCCATTGGGGTCACTAACATCTGTGAACAGGGATATACGTTCGCCTGCCTCGGCGTTTTCAACTGGCGTATGCCTAATCTCAGTAACAAGCTTCATCGCTTGTTGGCTCCCTGTTTCAACTGCCAGTACCGGGCAATTCACCATCATCACGAATGGCGTCAGTAGTGCAGCAAATACTCTTTGAAATCTCATCTTTGTTCTCTCCTTTTTAAGAACGTTTGCACTCAAATTCACTAACGGGTCTTCCAGAAACTTCCATGTCCTTTCAAAGTATCTGAAGGAAATGAAGTTTGAGATTACTACCCCTTTGTTCGATTCTCCGCAAGCACTTTGAAGTGGACACTCTGGTGACAGTCTAGTCCTGTTATTACTTTATGTTATCAGCTAGATGTTTCACTCTCTGATCATTCTTTGGGGAGTGGAATCAGGTCAGGTTTCACTTGTGGGTATTTGTCATGCCCGTAATACTTTACAAAGAGGATATATGAGCATCCTGGAGATTATTTATTTCGTCTTTTGCTAACAAAAACTACCTGTAAACCATTAATCTCAGCAATAGGGGATGGGTGCCACTCGGTGCGGCAAAGGAGAGCGTCTTTCGTTGCAGCTACCTTACAGGCAAAAGAAAGCAGGAGGCGCAGCCCTGCAGCGTTGCAGGCGGGGGCAACGCGACAGGACCGGCCTCCGGCAGGCTAGAGCTCGCCTTCTCGGAATTCGATGGAAAAGGACGATTCGTCTGATGTCGGTATCATTGCATATGTACCCTGGCGGGTGAAGGCGAGATGGGCGGTGTTGCCGGCGGTGGCGATGGCTTTGGCAATTCCCGCCCGTTTATCGGCTTCCGACTCGGCGTTGAAGAAGATGGAGACGGCCTCGCCCCTGTCCTCCATGCGCAGGAGAAAGGCATTGTGTTCGATAAAGATCAAGTCCTCATAACAGTAGGTCACCTGGTATCCGAGGCCCTCAAGGACCATCTTGATGATACCCATGGGCCGGAAGGGGATGAGGGGCTTTTCTGGCATAGGTGCCTCCGATTCGTTTGGGGGTCAATGGCTTGCGCCGGGTGAGCTGTCATAGAGATGCGGGTGGAGAATCGTCCGCACCTCCTCGCCAATGCTGAGGAATCTGATGACATCTTCTTCGCTCGGGGTGCACAAGGTATATCCGTCGAGGTCGCAGATCTCCTGAAAACCGTTCAGGTAGAGAAGGCCCTCGGTAAGCTCTGGCACCTCGCCTAAGTGGAGTTGCAATGCCCGGAGCAGGTCGGCCATGGTGTGGTTTTCGGCGAGATCGCCGTTTTTCATCAAGAAGGCCATGATCAGCTTTTCGATGGCCATGCAGGTGAGGTTGTAGAGGGTATCGGAGGTGAAGGTGGTTTTCTTTTTGCTGTAAGCCCCTTGGGCAGTTTTGAGAAACTGCTCGCCGTCACGTCGGTAGTCGCGCCAGTTGTCGATTTGCACAAGTTTCATTGGACCTTTTCCCCCTTTAAGAATTTTCGCAGACAGACCATCGGCGTTTCCTGCCAGGCCCTTTGCCGGTAAAAATGCAAGGCCGGGGCGTTGGTTCGGTCGGCGAGGAGCTGCATGCGTGTGGCACCCAGGCCCTGCCCCCAAGCCGCCAGTTCGTCCAAGAGGGCGGTGCCGATGCCCTGACCCCGCCAATCCAGCGCTACCACCAGGTCTTCGACAAGGAGTGCTGGCCCACCCTCGGCGGTTGAAATAAGTTGCTGGGCAGTGGCCATGCCGACCACGCCGCCGCCCGCCGTCTCGGCGACCAGGACCATCGCCTGCGGGGCGGCAAGGAGCAGTTCCAGGCCCCTTTGCTGCCGCTCCGGTGAGAAGGCAAAGTCCACCTCAATGGCAAAGAGCCGGCCCAGCAGACCTACCATGGCCGGGATATCGGCCGCGGTGGCCGGGCGGATGGCAGCCAGGTCGTGCATGCTTAGCCGATCAGGTATTCGCTTGGCGGCTCGCCGCTTTCCAGGCCGTCGAGGACCGCGTCGATGGCCGATTCGCTGTCGATCCCTTTAAACCACCAATTCTCCGGTTGGATGACCATGATCGGCCCCTGTTCGCACTGCTTCAGGCAGCCGGTGGCGACCACCTGCATATCCAGGCCGCGGTCGAGGATCTCCTCTTCGATGTACTGGAGAAAACCGTCGGTTTGCTTGTGACAGATCCCTTTTGGGTCGCCTTTGACTCGAAAACTTTGGCAGAGCAGAACCTGCCTTTCCGGTGTTGCCATTTGTAGCTCCTTTTTCTAGTGTTTCTGGGTGTAAGACCCCTTTTAGTTTTTTCCTTTCTTGCCCTTTTTGCCGCCGCCGTAGAGGGCATCGATTCTTCCTTTGATTTTGTCCTCGGCGACCAGTACCTTGAGCCCGGCCTCGGCAAGTACCTTGCGCGGAGTTTCTCCGGCGCTTGCGGCAAGGACGGCAAAGCAGTCGTCAAGGACGGCGGCAAACCTTCCCCACCGCTCGGGGCCGGTCCCCGGTTCCGGGGCGTCGCGGGTCTCCAGCAGGCAGGTGAGGCCATCGGCACGAGGGCCGTACACCAGGAGGCGAATCGCCTGACCGAGATGCAGATCGATATCGATGCCGTTCGAGCTGACCACCGCCACATTGGGTCGTTGCGCTGTCGCCATCGGTGTCTCGGTTGCGGCTTTTTCAAGGGTTTCCCCTTGTTTCCGGGCAAGAAGCGGTGACACTATCGGCAAATATTTTCGTGCCTTATCCGTCGCCGTCTGTACCTCCTGCGGGCTTGGGCAGGCAAGATCCACCTCGGCGCCCGCTTCCGGGAGATAGGGGATAAGGGCCATGCCGTCCGCCCCGAGGACCTGCATCGCCTCGCCTATCCTGGGTACATGGTTGATGTTCAGGTTGGGGTATAAAGTCGTGAGGATAGACACCTCGATGTTGTGGAATTTCAGGGCGGCGACGCCATTACGTTGTTCGCGGATCAACAGCTCGACCGCCTCGCCGACTTTCTGGGTCTTCAGACCCGGTCTGATCCAGGCATAGATCTTCTCAAGAATCTCCGCCTTGATGCCATCAACCTGCACCTCAACATAGCTGACTCCGGCCCGGGCCAGGTCACCGGCCAGCTTGTCGCTGCCCAGGCCGAGGGTCTTCAGGCCGATGAGCAGCTCCGGATAACGCTCGTGCACCAGCCGTGCCGCCTCCAGGGTGATATCGGGGCTCGCCAGCGGGTCGCCCGGCCCGGCTATCGCCACCATGCTGACGGGTGTTCCTTTGGCCAGGAGGTCGTCGAGCGCAGCCATGGCCTCGGCCACCGACTGGCACTGATTGCGCACCGGGGTTGGCGGTGAAAACCGCGTCCTGGCCACCGTCTGCGGGGCAATGAGCAGAAAGACGACCGAGGCCTTTGGCGCCTCGGCCGAGCAACTGCAGCCGTGTTGTTCTATAAGTGGGGGAGTGCACATTTTTTCCACCATGGGTAAAGAAGGGGCGGCAGCGGCGAGGGCGTTGCCGCTGCCGCCCAGACGAGCCTATAACACCAGCTCGAACTTCGATTCCGGATCGTCGCGGTCCTTGCGGTCAAGGAGCACACCGAGTATCTGCTCCAAAAGACGCAAACCACCTTTGTAGCCAACCGTCGGGAAGTGCTGATGGCCTTGCCGGTCGAGGATCGGAAAACCCCAGCGGACATAGGGCAGATCCTCATCGCGGGCGATATACTTGCAGTAGGTATTGCCGATGATCAGATCAACCGCCTCGTTTTTTATCCACTGGTGGAGGAGGAACATGTCACCCTTCGCCCGGACGTTGACCTTCCGGCCCATGGGGGCGGTGATTTCGTGGATCCGTTCCTCAAACTTCTTGCCCGGTGTGCCGGTGACGATATGGATCGGGCACATATCAATCGATACCAGGAACTCGGTCATGGCGATAACCTGATCGGGATCGCCGACCAGCGCTACCTTCTTGCCGTAGAAGTACTGGTGCATATCGGAGATCATATCCACCAGCTTGCCCCGTTCGATCATGATTTCCTCAGGCACCGTGACCCCGGCGACGGTGCGCAGGGCGTCGACAAAACGGTCGGTAGCCTTCAGGCCAAAGGGCATGTCGAGGATGGAGCAGGGTACCTTACACTTGGTGTCGAGGAGCCGTGCTGCATCCGCCGAGCACCATTCGCCAAGGGCTAAGGTGCCGATGGCCTTTCCGCTGTCTTTGATGTCGGCGATCTTTGCCCCGGCATCCGGAAACATTTTATACTCGCCGGTCAGCGGGCCGTTCAGCACCCCTGAGGTGTCCGGGAACATGTTGATGTTGACCCCGATGGTGGCCGATAACTTTTTGATCTCCTCCATGTCGGAGGGTTCAACCCAGCCGGGGATGATATTGATCTTGCCGTTCTTTTTGCCGCTCGGTTCGGCAAGCGCCGCCATCGCTTTGACCATATTGGAAAAGCCGGTGACGTGCGAGCCGACGTAGCTCGGGGTCGGGGCGCCGATCAGAGTCTTGCCTTCGGGCACCTTTTTCTCTTTTTTGGCCTTGTCGAAGATCTGCGGCAGGTCGTCGCCGATGGTCTCCGACAGGCAGGTGGTGTGCACGGCAATGACCTCCGGTTCGTAGACCGTGAAGATATTGTCGATGGCCTGCAGCAGATTGGCCTGGCCGCCAAACACCGAGGCACCCTCGGTAAACGACGAGGTGGCGGCGGAAATCGGCTCCTTGTAGTGGCGGGTCAGGGTGCTGCGATGGTAGGCGCAGCAGCCCTGCGAGCCGTGGCTGTGCGGCAGGCAGCCTTGAATTCCCAGCGACGCGTACATGGCGCCGATCGGCTGACAGGTCTTGGCCGGGTTGATCATCAGAGCCGACCGCTCCGTTATCTCTTTTGGTGTATGTCGTAGTAGCATGGTCGTACCTTCCTTTTGGCGCCGATATGCGCGTCATCTCTTACATGTTGTTCGCATTTGTTTTTCGTAGGATGCATCCCGGTACCCATACCACCGGAGCGGCGGTGCACGGAGTGCACCCTACATGTAGCCGCCGTTTGAGGTCAAACGTAGGGTGCACTCCGTGCACCTTCTACTGGTTATTCCCAAACGTAGGTTGCCGAAAGTTCGGGGTTCTCCTGCCACGGCGCCTTCATATAGCTCCACACCCGGCTGTTGACCAGCCGGTCGATCTCGCGGTAGAAGTTGATGGCGCCTTTAAAGCCGGCATAGGGGCCGCCGGAGTCGTAACTGTGCAGCTGTTTCATCGGTACGCCGAGCTTTTGGATCGAATATTTTTCTTTAATTCCGGCGCAGAAGAGATCCGGCTTCATGATTTCCACCAGCTTTTCCGCCTCGTACTGGTTGAGGTCGTCGATGATCAGTGAGCCTTTTTCCATATCCGGATTGAGGCCTTCATAGTCCTTGAAGGTAACGCCGCCTTTTGCCAGTTCGGCAAGTTCCGCCTCGGTCTTCCGCGGCTTGTAGAGGAGAGGATCGGGCTCCACCTCGATCTCCTCAATATTTCTGCTGTCGGCATCGACCTTCAAATTGGGGATGACATGTCGGCCCTCGTAGTCGTCGCGGTGACCGAACTCGTAACCGGCCGACAGCGTCTTCATGCCCATTTCGTTAAACAGTTCCTGATAGTGATGGGCCCTTGAGCCACCGACAAAGAGCATCGCCGTCTTGCCCTTGGTGCGAGGATACACCTGCTCCTGCACCGCCAGTACATCCGGCATCTCCTCGGCAATGACCGCCTCGACCTTGTCGATCAGCTCCTGGTCGCCGAAATAGGTGGCAATTTTGCGGAGCGACTTGGCGGTTGCCTCGGCGCCGATAAAGTTCACCTTGATCCACGGGATGCCGTATTTGGTTTCCAGCATGTCGGCCACATAGTTGATGGAACGGTGGCACATGACACAGCTGAGGTCGGCCTGGTTGGCGGAGGCAAACTTGTCGTAGGTGGCGTTGCCGGAGAAGGTCGAGATGTTCTTGATCCCGCATTTTTCAAGGATCCGGTCGATCTCGAAGCCGTCGCCGCCGATATTGTACTCGCCCAGCAGGTTGATTTTATATTTGTCGGTTTTCTCGGTCTCGCTCTTGCCGACGACATGGGTGAACACTTGGTTGTTGGCGATATGATGGCCCGCCGACTGCGACACACCCTTGTAACCCTCGCAAGAGAAGGCAAAGACGTTGCAGTCACCGAAGTGTTCCTTCATCTTCTTGGCCACCGCGTGGATATCGTCACCGATAAGACCCACCGGGCAGGTGGCGAAGATGGCGATGGCCTTCGGGTGAAAGAGGTCGTAGGCCTCCTGGACCGCTGCCGCCAGCTTTTTCTCGCCACCGAAGATGATGTCCGAATCCTGCATATCGGTTGACATGCAATAGGTGATAAAGTTGGCATTCGTGTCATTGATCGCGTCGGTCTGGTTGCGACGGGTCAGCCAGGCGTAGAAGCTGCAGCCGATCGGGCCATGCACCAGGTTGACGATGTCGCTGGTCGGCCCCATGATAACCCCCTTGCAGCCGGCGTAGGTACAACCGCGCATGGTGATGATGCCGGGGATGGTCCGGACGTTGGCGACGATCTCCGGCGTGGTGTTGCCCTGCGCCTCGTTGATCATGATCTGCTGGGCGCGTTTGCGGGCAACCTTCGGCGGATACTTCTCCAGCAATTGTTCTTTTATATTGTGCGGTTCCCACTGCACCAGTTTCTGTGCCTTAGCCATTGTGTGTCCTCCTGTCTCTATCTCACGCGATTGATTTCGCGCCCTTCTCGCCGGTCCGGACGCGAACCGCATCCGCCACCGGCAGGACGAAGATTTTGCCGTCGCCGGGCTTGCCGGTTTGGTTGGTTTCGATAATTGCCTGGATGATGTCGTCGACCTCGCTATCCTTGACGACAATAGTGATCATCCGTTTCGAATAGAGCTTGCCCTTTTCGCCAAGCAGGATTGCCGCCTCTTCATAGCCCTGTTCCGCACCTCTGAGCAGGTCGCGGTTGACAAAACCGAGACCCCGGCCCTGCGCCTCGTGGCCGAAGAAGGCATCGACTCCGGCGGCGGTGAGCGCCGCCTTGGTCTTGTTCATCATATTCATGCGGACCACCGCGATTATCTCTTTCATAGGGCTACCTCCGCAGGGGTATCCTCGCGTACTCCGGAACTGATGGTGTAGACATCCTCGACCTCGGTGATAAAAATCTTGCCGTCGCCAAAGGCGCCCTTGCCGGGGGTACGGGCCGCATCCATGATGGTATTGATGACGAAGTCCTTGTCCGCTGCCTTGACGACACTCATCAGCATGGTCTTGGGGATCTCGTCGTAGGTCACCGCGCCGATCTTGATGCCGCGCTGCTTGCCACGACCGGTCACCGAATACTTGGTCACCGCCGGGAAACCCGCATCCATAAGGGCGGCAAGTACGTCATCTGCTTTCTCCGGTCGAACTATGGCTCTGATCATGATCATCATTGTTGTCTCTCCTTTTTGATAATTCAGCGGTAGGGTGCACTCTGTGCACCATCCCGATCTCCGCGGTGCACGGAGTGCACCCTACGTAATTTGTTGTTATGCTTCCAGTAAGCCGTAGTCGAGGAGCAGCTGCTCCAGTTCTTCGATGGCCAGTGGTTTGGGGATGACGAACATCTTGTTGCCGTCGATGGCCTTGGCCAGACCTCGGTATTCGTCGGCCTGGGGCGCCTCTGGATTCCATTCGATAACCGTCTTACGGTTGATTTCGGCCCGTTGCACGTCGTTGTCGCGGGGGACGAAGTAGATCATCTGGGTACCGATTTTTTTTGCCAGTTCCTGGATCATCTCTTTTTCGTTGTCGAC
The DNA here is from genome assembly GCA_030247675.1 of Desulforhopalus sp. Lineage (NCBI taxonomy): Bacteria > Pseudomonadati > Thermodesulfobacteriota > Desulfobulbia > Desulfobulbales > Desulfocapsaceae > Desulforhopalus > Desulforhopalus sp. The sequence goes on from JAOTRX010000003.1 coordinate 273,702, forward strand.
GTTCCTGGAATTGCAGATCAGGCCGCCAAGACGGACGCTGCCCGATTGGGCATACTTCATGATACCCTTACAGATATTGTTGGCGGCGTACATGGCCATCATCTCGCCGGAGCAGACGATGTAGATCTCTTCCGCCTTGCCGTCCCTGATCGGCATGGCGAAACCGCCGCAGACGACGTCGCCGAGAACGTCGTAGAAGGCATAGTCGAGGCCTTCGCTTTCTTCGTAGGCACCGAGCGACTCAAGCATGTTGATCGAGGTGATGATACCCCGGCCGGCGCAGCCGACTCCTGGCTCGGGACCGCCGGACTCGACGTTCCAGGTGCCGCCGTAGCCGAGTTTTCTGATGTTGTCCAGCTCGACGTCCTCACCCTCGTCACGGAGGGTATCGAGGACCGATTTCTGGGCGAGGCCGCCAAGCAGGAGGCGGGTTGAGTCGGCCTTCGGGTCACAGCCGACGACCATGACCTTGCGGCCCATCTCGGCAAGCCCTGCCACTGTATTTTGGGTTGTTGTTGATTTGCCGATTCCGCCTTTGCCGTAAATTGCCACCTTTCGCATGATGTTCTCCTTGTTTGTGGTGTGGTGTTTATTGGGTGCCGGGTTGTGAGTGTTGTTGCTGTTGCCCCTTCTTAGGCAAGAGCTGTGCCATACTGAGAATAGTAGCAAAATATTAAGTATATCAAATAGATGTTTTGGGAATATGAGAGTGGAGGGCTCTCCGTGGCCGAGGGGAGGGGCGGGTCAATTTAGTTGGAAACCGACAAAAAGGTAATAAAGTGCGGATTTGTAGTCTAGTGTTTCTGGCAAGTAAACAACAGTACAAAAATGTAAAAAAGGGGTTCTGGGGACCGACAAAAGTGTTGTAACAGCGGTGCCGGTGATTCGTGGTATTCATAAAAAGTCAGTTATCGCAGCATGATAGTGGTATGGAATGGTGCTTGCTATGGAATACAGTGAAAGGGTTCGGCCGCCGGGGGGAAATTTCCCCCGTGCAGAGTGCAAGCGGTGAAGGATTATTGCCGGCGGCAGTTTGCCGGTATTCGTTACTGAGGAGTTTGATGATGGATTCGTACCCAATGACTGCAACAACCGGAGACAGGAAGACTCAGGGCCTGGAGTTGGTGGCCCTGTCGAGAATTACCGAGCTGATCGGCACGGCTGTCGATCTTGATAATACCCTGGCCAGTATCCTCGGGGTACTCGGTGAGACCATGAAGATGGAAAGGGCGACCCTTCTCCTCTATGACCGGGTCCGGCAAACCTTGACCATCAAGGCCTCGTGCGGGCTCTCCGAGGAGGAGGAAATGCGCGGCGTGTACCGGCCGGATGAGGGGGTCTGCGGCCAGATCTTCCAGAGCTGCTCGCCCTTTGTGGTGCCGGATATCAATAGCGAACCGCTGTTTCTCAACCGCACCGGGGCGCGCTCGAAGGTGCGCAAAACCACCATCTCCTTTCTCGGAGTGCCGGTGGTTGTTCAGGGCAAGCCGGAGGGGGTGCTGACAGTCGACCGGCTCTTTGGCGACGACGTCAGTTTTGAAGAGGACATCCGCTTTCTTTCGGTGCTTGCCACCCTCATCGCCCAGTTTCTTACCCTGCACCGGGAAATCGCCAAAAAGGAGGCGAAACTCATAGAAGAGAATGCCTCTCTCAAGGCCCGTCTCCATAACGTTCACGGCGGCCATTTTATTATTGGCCACTCGAAACCGATGCAGGAGGTGTTCAGCATTATCGATAAGATCGCCAGCAGCAAGGTCACCGCCCTGTTGCTCGGCGAGTCGGGAACCGGCAAGGAGCTGGTGGCTCGCGCCATCCATGAGGGCGGCAATCGCAAGGACCAGCCGCTGATTAAGGTCAACTGCGCCGCCCTGCCGGAGACCCTTCTCGAAAGCGAATTGTTCGGCCATGAACGGGGGGCCTTTACCGGCGCCCATGCGGCGCGGCCGGGGCGCTTTGAGCTGGCCGACCGCGGCACCATCTTTCTCGATGAAATTGGCGAGCTGCCCTTGTCGCTCCAGGCAAAGATGCTCCGGGTGCTGCAGGAAAAGCAATTCGAGCGGATCGGCGGTACCAAGACCTTTACCGTCGATGTACGGATCGTTGCCGCTACCAATGTCAGCCTGGAAGAGGCGGTGGCCCAGGGCCGGTTTCGCGCCGATCTCTATTACCGTCTCAATGTTGTGCCCATTGTTTTGCCGCCGCTGCGCGAGCGAAAGGAGGATATTCCCTTGCTGTTCAGCCATTTTCTCAGCAAAAGCAATGAGCGGAACGGCAAAAAGGCGCAGATTACCTCGGACCTTCTCGACTTTCTCATCAACTACCCCTGGCCCGGTAACATCCGCGAGATGCAGAATCTGGTCGAACGGATGGTCATCCTGGCGGAGGGGGACCGCCTTTCCCTGGGCGATCTGCCAGCCAATCTTTTCATCCCCCAGCGGGCAGTTGCGCAGGAGACCAGGGATTTGCCGGTCAGCCCGGCGCCTCGGTCCTCCGGCAGTCCGAAGTCGCTGCACGACATCGAACGCCTGGAGATCGAGGCCTCGCTGCGCCGCAACGGCTGGGTGCAGGTGCGGGCGGCCCGGGAGCTGGGCCTTACCGAGCGGCAGATGGGCTACCGCATCAAGAAATACGGCCTCAACCGCTACGATTCCTTTCGGTTGGAATAGGATTTCTCGGCAGCGCTGAGCAGTCGGCGCAGTTCATGATCGTGTAACGGGCGCCGCAGCCGTCTGGTCACCTCGCGGATTTTTTGCACTGCTTCTTCAGGCGGGTTTTCCACCAACCGCTCGTCCAACTCCTCCAGGTGGGCGAGTATCGCCCGCCTGCCGCTTTTCGGGCCGAGGAGGAGGCTGCGCCTGGCGCCCACCCTTTCCGGGGCGAATGGCTCGTAGGTTTGCGGATCGTTGCGCAGGCCCTGGAGGTGCAGGCCGGTCTCGCAGGTAAAGATGGCATCGCCAACGATCGGCCGATTGCCGGCGATTGCCTTGCCCGTGAACTCGGCGACATACTCGGCAAGGGGTTTGAGCATCTCCACCTGCCACCGGGATTCCCCTTTGACGAGGGCCAGATAGCCGACAACCTCCTCCAGCCGGGCGCAGCCGGTGCGTTCGCCGAGACCGAGAACGACGGTGTCGACGAACCGGGCCCCCGCCTCAAGGGCGGCAACGGCGTTGGCCGTGGCCATGCCGAAGTCGTTGTGGGTATGGACGGCGACAGGGCAGGTGGTGAGTTTCTCGCCCAGTTGTCTAATAAGCCCGGTCATCGTCCCGGGCGAGGCGATGCCCAGGGTGTCGGCCAGACGAATACGCTCTGCCCCGAGCCGTTCGGCAGCCATGGCCATCTCTGTCAAGAAGCCGATGTCGCTGCGGCTGGCATCTTCAAAACCGATGGCAAAGGGTATCCCGAGTTTTGCAGCGCAGTGCATGGCCGCTGACATGGTATCCATGGCCCAGGCGCGGTTCTTCCCCAGGCGTTTTTCCAGATGGATTTCTGAAACGGGAATCGATAGTGACAGGAGGTCGGGCCGCAGTTCTGCCGCCATGGTGATATCCTCCTCCCGGCACCGGCTCCACAGCGACAAGCGGAGGTGCGGGTGCTGGTCACGGCAATAGGCGATAAGCAGGCCGGCACAGGGGTGGAAAGGCGAGGAGATGCCGAGTTCCACCTCCGTCACGCCGATGCGCACCAGCCCGTCGATGATGTGCCTCTTTACTTCCGGCGAAAAATAGACACCGGGGCTTTGTTCGCCTTCCCGCAGGGTGGTATCGATAATTACAGAATTGTGGCGCATGGTCTATTCTCCATGGAATTTGAAGAACAGTTTGCAAGTTGAATGCCAGGGCCTCGGGGATGAAGAAAGAGTCGATATACCGGTGCGAATTCCCTGAATCATCCGAGAAGACCGGCGACCGGCACTGTTGGGAAATGGCGACATTTTGGTAGGGAAAACACCTTACTGAAGCGACCGCGACAGGGGCAGCGGTCATGTCCTCACAGCAACTTTCACCAGGGGCGTTGATAGGCGGTTCGGCAATTTGACTTTTCTCTGAAGATGATGATAAGCTTGGGCAGGATGGTGTCTCTAAAGGCCATGAAAAATGTAGCAGCATGGGTGTGTATGCAAGTAATATCAACATATTACTGGCTAAGCGATGGCGGCGGACGATTGTTGGAGATCGACGAGACACTGGCCGGTCTGCTCGGCTATTCCCTGTCGCAAATCCAGGCTGTCGCCATTACCGATATCGAGACTGGACTGATTCTTCAGCCCAGCCCATCGGTATGGCAAAGGACCGCCAGCTACCGCAAGCGTGATGGCACCACCCTCGCCATGCACTGCTGCACCCGCTACTCGCCGGTCAATGGCGGGCAATATTTCACCTTCGTCCAGGCGCTGCCTTCCCCTGAAGCACCATCCGTTCCTGCCGCTTCCAATTCCTTGTTACACACCATCCTCGACGCCCAGCCGAGCAATATCGTCCTCTTCAATCTCCAGTCGGAGGTGCTCTGGCTGAACCATACCGCCTGCCGGAGTTGTCATGGCAGCCTGGTCGACCTTTTGGGTAGAAAATGCCACGAGATATGGCCGGGATGCCTGGAAAAAAGCTGTGGCCGTTGTCCCGTCGAGGCAACCATTGCCTCGGAAAAGATCGAGCAACGGAAGATGACCATGCCGAACAAACGGCGCTGGCGGGTAACTACAGTGCCGATCCACGACGCACAGGGGAATTTGAAAAATGTGCTCTTTGTCGGCGACGATATCACCGATTACCTGACCATCGACAAGGAGGCCAGGCAGAGCCATAAACTGGAGTCCCTTGGCACCTTGGCTGGGGGCATTGCCCATGATTTCAATAATATATTATCCGGGATAGTCGGCTATACCGAACTCTCTCTGGCGGTCGCGGGCAACGAGGAACCGTTAAAGGGATATCTGCTGGAACTGGCCCAGGCGGGAAAGCGGGCGACCGGGCTGGTACGGCAGATCCTCACCTTCACCAGGGGCGGCGAAGGAAAGCTGGTGAGTACCGAAATTCCGGCTATCACTAAAGAGGTATTGCAGCTGCTGCGCTCGACCTTGCCCAGTACCATCGAGTTGAAAAGGAAGATTGACAGCAATGTCGATCCGGTCCTGGCCGATCCGGTGCAGATACACCAGGTCATCATGAACCTCTGTACCAATGCCGGCCATGCCATGGAACCGGAAGGGGGGGTGCTCACCGTCAGTGTCGGCAAGGCGGAGGTCCCGCCGGATATTTTCCAACGAAATAAAGACCTTTTGCCGGGTGATTACCTGCATCTGTCGGTCAGTGACACCGGTTGCGGCATGAATCAGGAGGTGATGGCCTCGATCTTCGATCCCTACTTCACCACCAAACCGCCGGGGCATGGTACCGGCCTCGGGCTTTCCGTGGTGCACGGCATTGTCAAGGATTGCGGAGGCCATATTACCGTCGATTCTCAGGAAGGTGAGGGCACCACCTTTACCATTTATCTGCCGACGGTGGAAAGAGACCGAGCCCTCGACCTGGTCGCCAAGGGCACAAGCCTCCTCGGCGGCACGGAGACCATTCTGGTGGTTGACGATGAACCAGTGGTCCTCGATGTCACCAAGACCTATCTGGAAATGCAGGGATATACGGTACGGACGGAGAAAAACAGCCAGGTGGCACTGAATACTTTCCGTGATGCTCCAGGAGCCATCGATCTCCTCATCTCCGATGTCACCATGCCCCATTTGACCGGCGATATTCTAGCGGCGGGATGTTTGTTGATTCGGCCCGATCTGCCGGTGATCCTGATGACCGGCTTTACCGACAGGGTGTCGGAGCAATCGGTGAAGCAGCTGGGTGTCCGGGCCCTGCTGATGAAACCCCTGGTCGGTAAAAACTTCCTGACCCTGGTTCGCCGCCTACTTGACGAAGCAAAACAGCTCCCTTAAGGGTTGAGCTTAATACTGCAGCAGTTTTGGTTCCCGCCAATTGGTATCAAAGCCCATTTCCAAGAGGATGGCCTTGGCTGTCTCCATGTTGGCCCCGACGTTGGCGACACCGTGCGAGTCGTCGCCGGGGACGACGGCTATGTCCATCTCCCTTGCCATCTCCAGGATTTTCCTGCTGACATACGGCTCGTCGGCACCCTTCAAAAGGGAGCGCAGGTTGAAGTCCATAATCAGGTCAAGGTCCTTGATGAGAAGCAGGTTGCGTTTGATCCGGGCTATGATCTCTGGTTGCAGGATTCGCGCCTTATAGTCCGGGTCGAAGATGCGGATGAGGTCGAAGTGGCCGACCACCGACGGTTTCAGCAGGCCGATCATTTCATATTGTTGATCAAAGTAGCGGCAGTACATCTCGTCCTTGCCGCCGACCGCCGCCGCTGTCTGGTCGTATTGCTCGCGGGAGTAGTCAAAGCCCAGATCGCTGACGAAATGGACGGAGCCGACGACATAGTCCGGCTGGAAGGTAGCGATGAGGTAGGGCATGAATTCCTGGTAGCCCGAATAGGTCTCGCTCTCGATAGCGGCAAAGATCTTGATCTGTGAGCGGTATTTTTCCTGGAGGCGCCGGCATTCTTTCATGTAGCGGCCGTACCGCTCAAAGAGAAACTCCGGGGTCAGCCCGGCGGCCTGTTGGTCGGGGTAGAGCAGATGCTGGGCGAGGCCGGGGGCGTGCTCGGTGATTCCCACCCAGGGGAACTGCTTGGCGATATATTGCTGGATGATTTCTTCCAGCATGTCGGTTGCATGGTGGCAGAACTGCCCGCTGTGGCCGCCATGGACGGATACGGAAGCGATGGTTTTCATTTCTTTCGGTTGCACCTTGTCAACATGGGAAAAAGGAAGGTCAGCGGCCGGAGGAACCAATTGGCACGGCAGTCTAACAAAAAGCGGCTACTTCCACAAGATTGCTGCGCATCGCCTGCGGAGAAAGCCTGCAAAAGGGCGGCGATACCGGCGAGTGCCGGCCCGGATCGGAAGATCTGAACAAAAACGGCCTGTTCTGCGCTCATCAGTGGAGGAATTCGCCGGTGCTCGACATGGCCAGGTTGGCGTCCCGCACCCCTCTTAAAGCGCTGAGGCGGTCGGCAAGCTCCTGGACATCCTTGGCCTTGCCCCTGACGACGATGACCTCCAGACAGTTGTCGTGATCCATATGGACGTGGGTGGTGGAGACGATGTGGTGATGGTAATCGTGCTGCACCAGAGTGATTTTTTCCTGCAGCTTATGCTGGTGGTGGTCATACACCAGGCTGATGACTCCCATGACCTTTTTGTCGGCCTGCCACTCCTCCTTGACGAAGGCCTTGCGGATCAGGTCGCGAATCGCTTCCGACCGGTTGGTGTAGCTGCGGGAGGTGATATGTTCATCGAATATTGTCAATAGCTCCTCTTCAAGCGAGATGGAAAACCTTTTCAGCATGGAACGGCTCCTCCGGACATTGATAAACGGGGAATTGTTACTCCCTTTGCAAAGGGTGTCTTCTCGAACAGGCGATTTCCTCAGATTTCATTAGGCGGGCCATAGAAATGGCAGGATCGCAGTATGAAATTCACTATAAAAGGTCGTCACTCGAACCGCAAGTTGCAAGTTTCGGCGGCAACGACGGAAATTTGCGGGGATGTTCGGTAGGTAGAGAAGGATGGTCAGTCCGCCTGGTTGATCTTTTGATACTCATCACTGCCGCGCAGGCGGTACAGGCAAAAAAAGACAGTCAGGACCAGTCCGGCCAGGGCATACCAGGGAAACCAGCCTATGGCCGCCTGGAAGGCGTAGGTGCCGATCGCCTCTTGGCTCCAGTCGGGATGGCGGTGCAACCCCGATTCTCGAAGTCCGCCGATGAGCAGGGCGAAGAGGAAGCCGATCAGGCCGTAGGCGAGGTTGAAGGCCATGCCTTTAAAACTGAGAACGGTTGCCCGCTGGTGCGATTCGGTGACGCGATTAAGGTAGTGGCTGGTGAAAAAGGAGGTCAGCATCAGGGCGGCAAAGACCAGGGCCATTGGCAGCAGGCCCCAGTAAGGGAAAAAGCCGGTGAGGCCGGTGAGGCCGAGCAGGGCGATGCCTGACACCCACCACATGTTGGCGGCAGCGGAGTTTTGTGCCGCCATCCGTTCGGCGATTTTCGGGGTGATCAGGCCGAGGACGGCCATGGCCGAGCCAAGCAGGCCAAAGCTCGCCTCCGGTAAGTCAATCAGCCGGTAATATTGGCTGGTCATGGTGACGATCATCCGCAGCACATGATCGAGACCGGTACCGAGAAGGATGATCGCCAGGGCGAAGGGTGTCTTCGCCAGCCAGCTTACGGCGTCGAGGGTCTTGCGCAGGGCGGCAAGGGCGGTGGAACCCTGACCTGCGACCTTTGATGCCGCCTTTTCGCGCATGGAAAAGGCCGTGGCGGTGGCCAGGAGGGCCAGGCCGAGGGTCAGATAAACCGGAAAACGCATGGTGTCCAGCTGGCCAAGAACGATATCCGAGCCGAACCAGCCCAGCACCTTGTTGACGACGCTTGGGTCGTAGACCAGGGCGCCGAGGGTCATGGTGGCAATCATGGCGGCGGAGCTGAGGCGCATCTGCAGGCTGAGCACCTTCGGCCAGTCATCCGGGTTGCCCTCAGCGGCCAGTGAGTCGTAGGCAATCGCCTCGTCGGCGCCGCTGGCCATGGCCTCGGCGAGACCGCTGAGGACGCGGTTGACGAGAAAGACGGTGAAGATGAGGCCCGTGTTGCCCAGGGGGACAAAGGCGAGCAGGCTCATCTCCGCCACCATCAGCAGGGCGGTGGCAAGCAGCAGGTATCTGCGGCCGAGGATATCGGCCAGCGCCCCGGAGGGCACCTCGACGCAGACAATGGTGATCGCCCAGACGGTGTTGAGCAGGGCGAACTGCTCGATGGTCAGGCCGTAGTCGAGGAAGAGGATGGTGAAGACCGGGTAATAAAAGCGCGAATTGAAAAAAATACGAAAGGCGATGAACAGCCGGATATTGGTAATGGAAAATGGGGATATTGGCGATGCCATGGCTGTTTCCTGGTGAGATGGGCTGGGGCAGTGTCAACCTGGAGACATGGCCCCCTTTGTCGGCTGTTTATACATGGTAAGACTTGAAAATGCTTTGGCAAAGAAAAACATGCCGGCTGTCAGTAGGACGGGAATTGCGGCACTGTCTGCCCGGCCCTGTCCTCTCCGGCAAAGGCCCTTTCCAGCCGGCGCACGCAGAGTGAAAGGCCAAGGCAGGGGACCAGATACATGACGGAGATGGTCAGCCACACCTCGATGGCCGCATGGGTTGAGGCCATGACCTGCAGGCCCTGGAAGGTTAATTCCTGGATGGAGATGATCGAGACAATCGACGACCACTTGATGGTGTTGATGAATTCGCCGGCGAGCGGTGGCAGCATGATTCGCGTTGCCTGGGGCAGGATGATCCGCCGCAGCAGCTGCCATCTGGTCAGTCCAATAGACTTGCCGGCCTCCCACTGGCCGGTATCGATTGCCTGGATACCGGCGCGGACAATCTCGGCGATATAGGCGCCCTGGAAAAGGGCAAGGGTCAGGACGCCGGAGAAGAATTGGTTGATGAGGTTCGGTTCGGCAAAGAAAAAGGCCAGGAGGGTGCGGCCCGTGCCGGTCGCGGCACGGGCCAGCTCTTCAAGGCCCGCCAGGGCAAGCAGCTGGTCGCTGACAAAATAATAAAAGATAAATACCAGCACCAGCGGCGGGGTGTTGCGGATAGACTCGACATAGGTTCGGCCGGTCATCCGCAGAAAAAGACGCGGCGAGACCCGGCAGAGGCCGATGGCAAAGCCGAGCAGGGCGGCAAGGAGGGTGGCCCAGACGCTCAGCTTGATGGTGGTGAAGAAGCCCTCAAGGAGGATATTGGCCTTCCAGCCTTGGGTTTCCCCGTCAAAGCGCAGCAGGTAGGTGGGGATGACTGCCCAGTTCCACTTGTAGTTGAGGGCGAAAAACAGGCGATAGACCACATAGGTGAGAAATCCGAGGATGACGGCAAGGAGTACCCAGTCAAGGACGGTGATGGCCGGTTTTTTCAGGCGCATGGGCAGTTTTTCGATTTTCCCCCGCCGCACAGGAGACCGGCGGGCAGAGGCGGGGAGAAAACCATCCCCGCCAGCGGAATCAGAGTATTATTCAACCATTCCCGCCCAGGCCTTGCCGGCAAACCAATAGTCATGGCGTTCCTTCAGCCAGCCTTCCATGGACACGATGGTAATCCAGCTATTGAAAAATGCCAGGCTGTCCGGGTCGCCCTTGCGCAGGGCAAAGCCGATCGGCTCCTGGGTGAAGGTGCCCTTGATCGGCAGAAACAGCGAATCGGCGTATTCTACCGCCTCAAAGGCCGGGCGTGGTGCCGAGCCGACGACTGCATGCACCTTGCCGTTGCGCAGCTCCTGGTAGGCCTGCGGCTCGGTGTCGAACTGGCGCAGCGTCGCCTTGGGGATAAATTTCTTGGCAGCAGCAGCGGCGGAGGTGCCGAGTTTCACGGCAATCTGCACATCCGGGCGGTTGAAGCTCTCCAGGGAATCAAAGCCTGCGGCGAGCGTCTTGTGGGCGACGATGCCCATGCCGGAATAATCGTAAGGATTGGAGAAATTCACCTGCAGGGCGCGTTGGGCGGTGATACCCATGCCGCCGATGATGACGTCGAATTTGCCGGTCAAAAGCGCCGGGATGATCCCCGACCAGGCGGTGGGCACGAATTCGACCTTCACCCCCATGTCCTCGGCGAGACGGGTGGCGACGTCGATCTCAAAACCGATCAGTTTGCCGGTTTTATCCTTCATCGCCCAGGGCTGGAAGATGTCCATGCCGACCTTGAGGACGCCGCGTTGTTTCACCGCCTCGATGGTGCTGGCGGCGGCGAGTTCCTGCTGCGGCGTGGCGGCGGTGGCATTGCTGCCAATACACAGCGCGGCAATACCGAAGATGATCGTGAGGAGTGCTGACTGAATTGGTTTCATACCGGGCTCCTGTAAAGGGTGTTTGCGGTTTGCTGGTGAAGTAACGGGCTATTTCATGGCAATTTAAGTCGTTTTTCCAGGATGCCAACCACCAGCGACAAAATGAGGGTGACGGCGAAGTACATTGCCGCCACGGTAAACCAGATTTCAAAGGTCAGGTAGGATTCGGCGATGATTGCCTGGGCCTGCATGGTCAGATCGTAGATGGCGATGGTGCTGACCAGGGCCGAATCCTTGATCAGCGATATTGCCTGACTGGCAAGTGGCGGCAATACCGTGCGGATAGCCTGGGGGATGATGATGTGCCGGTAGGTGGCAAAGGTGGTAAGGCCAAGGCTGCGGGCCGCCTCAAGCTGCCCTTCGGCCACCGATTCTATCCCTGCCCGGAAGATTTCCGCGGCATAGGCGCCTTCAAAGAGGCTGAGGGCAAGGATCGCCGCCGGCAGGCGTTCGAGGCCAAAGGCCGGGCCGAGGACGAAGTAGATGAAAAAAATCTGGATGAGCAGCGGCGTATTGCGGCTGGTTTCCACATAGACGACGGCAAGGCCGCGGCCGACAAAGGACCTGGAAAGCCTGCAGATGGCGGTGATAAGGCCAAAGACCAGGGCAAGGCACAGGCCGGCCAGCGAGATGGCCAGGGTCATCTTCAGGCCGACAAGGAGGGGCCCGGCAACGATACCTGCATCGGTAATGGATATCAGGTAGCGGGGGATTCGGTACCATTGCCAGTTGTAACCGACACGGCCGGCACTCTCGGCAAGCAGCCAGAGAAGGCCGGCGACAAGAAGGCAAAACTGCAGCACGTCGACAAGCGGTGAGCGGCGAAATCCAGCCCAGAGAGGTGGGGTCGCCTGGGCTGGACGGTGCGGATTAGTGGCGGCGCTGTGCCCGGAACGTGCCTGGAGCGGTTTTTCCCCAGCGGGCGGCATCAGCAGGCTACGATATATTCTTGCGGCCCAGCTGCTCCCTGGCCATTTCCGAGATGGTGCGGAAATCAATCTTGCCGCTGCCCATCTTCGGCAGGTTTTCCCAAACCAGGAAGATCTTCGGCAGGGCGATCGGCGTCAGGTGGGCGGCCATCTGCTTGAGTACCGCCTTTTCGTCGAGCGGCGTCGTCACCACCGCGACGATCCTCGCCCCCTTGATGGCGTCGGGGATCTCAACGACGCAGCAATGGCTGTCTTCGGGCAGGTATTTTTCCAGAATATCCTCTATTTTCACCAAAGAGACCATCTCGCCGCCGATCTTGACAAAGCGCTTCAGCCGGCCGACATGCCAGAGATAGCCGTCCTCGTCGATATTGCCCATGTCGCCGGTGTCGTACCAGCCGTGGCGGATGTGCAGGGAGGTCTGCTCGAAGTCGTTGAAATAGCCCTTCATGACGCTGTCACCCTTGACCAGGATGCGGCCATCCTCGCCCCTCGCGCATTCCTCGCCGGACTGGTAGTTTTCGATGCGCACCTTCAGGCCGGGGATCGGTTTGCCGACGCTGCCCGGCCGGTTGAATTCCGGGGTGTTGACGGAGATGACGGGAGAACACTCGGTGGCCCCGTAACCTTCGTAGATGGTCAGGTTATGCCGCGTCTTGAATCCTTCGCGCAGGGCGTCCGGACATTTATCGGCGCCGGTCATGGCAATGCGCAGGGAGGCATAATCGCCATCCTCGGATTTACGCAGGTAGCCCCAGAAAAACGACGGGGTGCCGACCAGGAAGGTAGCCTTGTTGTCCCTGATGATGGTGTTGATTTTCTTGAAGTCTAAGGGGTTGGCATAGGTGAGCATGGTCATGCCGTGGTGGATCGGCAGCCAGAAGGTGGTCATCAGGCCAAAGACATGGAAATACGGCAGGGTGCACATAAAGATGTCTTCGCTGCGGAAGTTGAAGATCGGCGACACCGCGGCGATATTGGCCAGGATATTTTTATGGGTGAGCTGCACCGCCTTGGGATCCTTTTCGCTGCCGCTGGTAAAAAGAATGACCGCCGTGTCGTTCTCATCGCCACCATGGACGAGCTTTTTGATCAGGGCGGCGGGTAGGGCGGCGGTGGCGGCGGCGACGAGCTTCTGGGGCCCGGTGATGCCGGCCATGATATCCTCGATGTAGATCATGCCGTCAACATGGGCGCATTCGATCTTTTCCAGCAGGGCCTTGGAGGTGATGATGGTCTTGAAGTCACACTTTCGCTGGGCGTATTTGGCGTTGTGCTCGGCGCCGGTGGAGTAGTTGATCATCACCGGGATGCGGCCGCTCATCAGCACGCCGACCTTGGCGAGGATGCAACCGGCGGAGGTCGGCAGCATGATGCCGGTGAAACCCTGGTCGAATTTCTGGAAATACCTGGTGAGAATCAGGCTGGCGATCAGGGCACGGGAGTAGGTGATTTCTCTGGATGTCGTGAAATCGTTGATTGCCAGTTTCTTCCCGAACTTCTTGGCGATGTCGATAAACTCGTGATGTAACAGCACCGGCGCCTCCGAACGAATGCAAAGGGTTTGCGGTTGTCCCGGCCGCCCGCCACGGATGGGATGGCCTGGCCGGAGGGGAACAAAGCATCAGCTCCAACTACCATTTTTTAATTGACTTGGCAACTGCAACGGCAAGGCTGTCGTTGTTCGATCGGAGAGGTTGGGGACTGGGATGCTCTTTGTGGTCAGGAAAGGTGGCGTGTCGGGTGGACAATGAGGCGGGATATCAATGGGTTTCTGGTGGGGCGAGAGGTGATTGGTCCGGTTCGCAGTCGGCGATGTCGGTGATCGATTTCGGCAGCTCGTTTTTAATTTGGACACCCAAATCCCGCAATTGTTCAGCGTGGGCGACGAGATTGCCGCGGCCGCGGGTCAGTTTCAGAAAGGCAGTATCGTAGGTGGCATGGCAGGTGGCCAGCTGCTTGCCGATTTTTTCCATCTCCAGGGCAAAGCTCCGGAATTTATCGTACATCAGGCCGGCGCGCCGGGCGATTTCCTGGGAATTCTTGCTTTGCTGCTCGTACTGCCAGATATTTTCAATGGTTCTGAGCGTTGCCAGAAGGGTGGTCGGGGTGACGATGATGACGTTGCTGGCCAGGGCATCGCTGAGGATGGATTCGTCCTCTGCGACCACTGCGGCAAAGGCCGACTCGATGGGCATGAACATCAGGACGAAATCAAGAGAATGAATGCCCGCAAGGCCCGGGTAGTTCTTGCCGCCAAGGGTGGCGATATGGTCGCGCACCGCCCTGGTCAGCTGGGCAAGATGACTGGCCCGTTCGCCTTCTTCGGCGCAGTTGATAAACCGCTCCCAACTGACCAGCGAGACCTTTGAGTCAACGATGATATCCCGGCCTTCCGGCAGATGGATGATGACGTCGGGTTTCAGCAGGCGGTTGCCGTCGTCGCGAAAACCGCCCTGGGTATGGTATTCCTGGCCGAGGCGCAGGCCGGATTTTTCAAGTACCCGGCTGAGGACCAGTTCTCCCCAGTTGCCCTGGACTTTAGTGTCGCTTTTCAAGGCGCGGGTGAGGTTCATTGCCTCGTGGTTGATCTGCTGGTTGAGGTCGCGGAGCTGGAGGATCTCGCTCTTGAGTGATTGGCGTTCGCGGCTGTCAATGCGGTAGATCTCGCCGATTTCCTGCTTGAAGGCGGTGAGCTGGAGGTTGAAGGGCTGGAGGATCGCTTCCAGGCGGTCTTTGTTCAGTTCGCTGAAGCGGGCGCTTTTTTCGTCGAAGATCTGCTGGGCCAGACCGGCAAAGCGCAAACTGAGCTCCTCGCGGGCGTCTTCCAGGAGTTGCAGCTTTTCGTCGGCGTTCTTTCGCTCATTTTTCAGGAGGGTGCTTAGCTCCGCGATATGAATTTCCTGCTGGGTAGTGCGCTGTTCGGCGAGGGCAAGCTTTTGGCCTTTTTCATTCAGTCGTCGGTGTAGCCGACAAAGATACACTGCTCCAAAGAACACCGCGAAAAACAGCACGGTGAAGCCTGCGGCAAAAAGCAGGAGAAGGATTGGAAGGGAAAAAGCCTGCGGTAGAATTTTTAATAGGGCGGCGGTTATATCCGCGGCAAACTCATTCATGCCGCCGCCCTGCGGTACTACTAGCTCTCATCATCTCAACCAAGGGCCACATCGAGGGTCATCATGATGGCAAACCCGAGCATGACACCGATCGTCGGGATGTCGGAATGCTTGTTGGCCCGCGACTCGGGGATCAGTTCTTCGGCGACGACATAGATCATTGCGCCTGCGGCAAAGGACAGGGCGTAGGGTAAAAGAGGCTGCATGACCAGGACGGCGGCGGCGCCGATGACTCCGGCGATCGGTTCGACCATCCCGGAAAACTGGCCGTAGATAAAACTCTTGGTTCGCGACATCCCTTCACGGCGCAGAGGTACCGAAACCGCAGCTCCTTCCGGGAAATTCTGGATGCCGATACCAATAGCCAGGGCAAAGGCTGCCCCAAGGGAGGCGGCTGGATGACCGGCGGCGGCAGCGCCAAAGGCCACACCCACCGCCAGGCCCTCCGGAATATTGTGCAGGGTGATCGCCAACACCAGGAGGACCGAGCGCTGCCAGCTGGTTTTGATCCCCTCCGCATCCCCTTCCGGGAAGCCGGGATGGAGATGGGGCAGTATCTTGTCTACCCCCCAGAGGAAGAATCCGCCGCTGAGAAAACCGATCAGCGGCGGCAGCCAGGCGATGCCGCCGGCGGATTCGACCATCTCGATGGCCGGCGCCAGGAGCGACCAAAAACTTGCGGCAATCATGACGCCGGCGGCAAAGCCGAGCATGCCGTCCATGACCTTTCGCTCGATATTTTTAAAGAAAAATACCAGGGATGCACCCAAAGCAGTCAAAAACCAGGTGAACCCCGTGCCGCAGAGTGCCTGCAGGACCGGCGATAATTGCCCAAACCATTGTTCCATATTCGGAGATCCTTGTTGTCGGTCAGTTCGTTGTCAACAGGCTTTGTCTAAAGAGCCCAAGGCCTTTCCCGGCCGCCGATGATGTGCAGATGGATATGGAACACCTCCTGCCCGGCCTTCTTGCCGTTATTGAAGATGATCCGGAAGCCGTCGGCAACGCCGTTTTCTTTGGCCAGCTGGCTGCCGATACGGATGAGTTTGCCGATGACCCGGTCGTCTTCTTCCTGGACATCCACCGGCATGGCGATATGTTTCTTGGGGATGACCAGAATGTGTACCGGCGCCTGTGGGGCGATATCCCAGAAGGCCAGCACCTCGTCATCTTCATAGAGCTTTTTGGCGGGAATCTTCCCCGCCACAATCTTGCAAAAGATACAGTCATTCATAGCCTGTTCTCCTTGTTGGGTTATTGGTCCGGCGCGGGCGCGGGATTGATAAGGGGCCACAAGATCGTTATATACAATAACGGACAGGTTTCGTAAATGGCTTGTCGAGTTAGGCGGGTGGGCAGGGGCAATGAAGGTCAGGCGACGATCTGAATGGCTGGTGTGGAAGGCCCCCTGTCGTTTGTCCGCCGGATATTACTGCATCTTTCGCCAGCCCTCGCCGATAAAACGTTTTTCCCTTCTGATGCCCCATTCTTTCATGGCCTGCATATAGGCCCGGATATCGGTCTTGGCAAGGGCCTGGATCTCCTCCCGTTCGCGGTTGCGGGTTATGGTGTCGTCGGGAGTTATGCCTACCCAGGTCACGTAGCCTCGGTCGAACACCCAGCCGGCGGTCAACTGGTCGGCATCGATGCCGAAGCTTGCCGCATGGTTTCTGATGATATCCATATTCAGCACAAGGACCCAGCCGTTGTCCCAGACCATCTCGGCGCTGGTGGCGTCGCTGTCCTTGCTGCACTCCGGGCAGAAGAGAGTGGTAACGGATTGCTGGTTTAAAAGCATCTTGCCAAAAAATATCTCGGCAGTTTTCCGGCCGCATTGGCATTGCAAATGATAGCTGTCACACATGGCTGTCGTCTCCTTTGGTGTTGGTAGCGGCGGTGGCCGCAGTTTTTTTGCCTGCAGGCAATCCCTGTTTATTTACCCTGCAGCTCAAGCCGTTCGAGGAATCTCCGGTATTTGGCGGTGTCGAGGGCGAGGTTCCGGTCCGCCTCGGCAAATCTTGCCGCAAGTTCCGTTTTTTCGGTATCGGTCAACTGGCCGTCAAGCCAGGGGAAAAGCGTTTCATCCTCCTTATGGATATGCTCGGTGAGGAGCGCCGCATATTGCCGCAGGCTGGAGGCCAAGACCTCAGTGTCTTTTGTGGCGAGGGCGCGAAGCATGTCCTGGACCAGCCCTCTGCCCTGCCGGTGATCGTCATAGACCACCTGGAAGATGTCGGCAGAGGTGTCAAAGCAGGTAAAGAGGATGTCTTCCTCCTTGCCGTGATGGAGGCGGTCGGCGTAGCAGCGGATGAGGTCGATACCGTCTTCGACGACCTGGCGGCCGGCGGCCGAGCTCAGGTCAAGGTTTGCCGCCACCGCCGGTATCATTGCCAGCCAGCGCTTGATGAGGGTATGCTCGTCAACGAGGACCTGCATTGGCGGGGAATAGCGGATTTCTTTTGCCGGTACAGGTTGCGGTGCCGCCAGTGTCTTTCCGGCAAGCCCTCTTTCCGGATAGATCTCGACCTCGATGCGGCGCATCAGTTGTCCCTCCGCCTCTTTGTCGATCCGGTGGATATCGAGGATATCCTTCAGCCGGCAGATGCCCACCGTGCACGGGCCACAGCCGATGCCATAGTCCTCGAGGATCCGTGCTACTCCGGGAAACTGGTTGATGATGTCCTTGATACCCTTGTTTGCGTATTGGTCCATGGCTGGCCTCCTTGTGGTCGCGCAGGTTATTGGTCGTATGGACTCATCCTAGCAGGGGTGGAGGGGGCGGTCCTTGATCTGGATCAAAACCGGAGGATTTTTTCAGGCCGGGGGGTGGATATTATCCGATTACCGCATTTGCCGGGGCCAACCTCCTGGCCGGAGAATGAAGTGCCGCAAGGTTGCTGTTGGGCTAAATTGGTGTTATCCTTTTGAACCAGAGAGTGCACTGGATGACTTAAAATCACCCATTTTGCCGGGAAAGGAGGCAATGCATGGACGATCAGCTGCGAAGCCGCGAGGAACTCCTCGTTGAGCTTGAGGAGTTGCGAGGAAGGCTCGCCGGGACAACTGCAGCATCAGCAAGTGCCAGCCCCGTTGCGGCGGATGGCAAGGGACCTCCGGATGCCGGGTTGGCCTGGGAGAGGGTCTTCGATACCATCGGCAGTGCCATCTGGATCATGGATGGCCAGTGCCGGATTCACCACGCCAACAAGGCCTGCGAGGGGATATTCAAGAAGCCGGTTGCCGATATGATTGGCCGGCATTGCTGGCAAGTCGCCCACGCAGCCGGCAAGCCTATTGACGGCTGTCCGGTGTCCAAGGCGGTTGCCACGAAGAAACGGCAGGCCCTGGAGCTGGAGCAGAATGGCCGGTGGCTGGAGGTGGTTGTCGATGTCCTTCATGATCCCTTCGGGGTGGTCAGCGGTTTTATCCATATTGTCAATGACATCACCGATAAAAAGGAGATGGAGGTGCTGATCCGGGACAGTGAAGAGCGGTACCGGAACATCTTTCAAAACAATCACGCCGTGCTGTTGATCATTAATTCGGAAAGCGGCCGTATTGTCGACGCCAATCCCGCCGCCTGCCGGTATTATGGATACACCTTACCGGCGATACGGGAAATGCGTATCACCGATATCAACACCCTGACTCCTGAGCAGGTCTTTGAAGAAATGGCCCGCGCCAAGGCGGAGCAGCGGATGTATTTCAATTTCTCACATCGTCTGGCCAGTGGCGAAGTCCGGCCGGTTGAGGTGTACAGCGGCCCGATAGTCCTAAACGGCAAACAGCTGCTGTATTCAATTGTCCACGACATCAGCGACCGGAAAAAAGTGGAAGAGGAGCGGGAGCGGCTCATTGTCGAATTGCGCGATGCCCTGGTGAAGATCAAGGCCCTCAGCGGTTTGCTGCCCATCTGCGCGTCGTGCAAAAAGATCCGGGATGACCGGGGATGCTGGAAGCAGATGGAAACCTATATCATGGAACACTCCGAAGCCGACTTTACCCACAGCATCTGCCCGGATTGCGCGGAGCGGTTGTATCCGGGGTATTTCTCAGACTCCGATTGACGGCTGCGGTCTTTCCGTCCGCGATAGTCGAATCCCCCCAGCCGGCCACGTTCAGGTCAGGCGGTATTTCTCCCGCAGGCTCCTGGAAAGGTGGTTGACCATGGCAAAGGCCTTGGCGACCGTTTGCCCGCCGTCCTGATTGACCAGGCAGCAGGTGGCAGGCGACAGCAGGCTCCGTGACAGGAGATATTCGATATCCAGGCCCTTCTTGCAGAGGTGCTGCCAGATGCCTTCCAGTTTCATACTGAGAAAACCCAGGCTCTCTTTGGAGAAGGCCTCAAAGCCCGTGGGAATGATGCCCCAGACGATGGTGCCGCCACGGTCGAGAAATTTCAGGATCGATCCGCTGCAGGTGGAAAAGATCTCGGCGTTGGTATAGATGTCCATGGACAGGACATCCATATCGAGACCGAGGAGAAAGTCCCAGTCGGGGTTGCCGCAGAGGTGGATGCCGCGCGGCCCGTCGACCATGGCAAAAAAGGCGTCGAGGTCGGTCTTGGCCGTTTGTTCGCCGTAGCCGGACATCGCCGAAAAGATAAACTGCAGGCCCGGTTCGTCGATGAACATGAAGGCGTTCGGGTTGCGCTCTTGCAGGCGGGCAAGCTGGACATTGATTCTCTTGGCCATAAACTCAAACATAAAGGGCCGGATCGAATCATCAAAAAGAATCGGCCGGTTGTCCTGGTCAAGGACATTGAAGCCAAAGCTCACCGGCCCTTCCAGCTGGCCGCGGATTGCCGGTTTGGCCGCGAGATCCCGCGTCAGATACTGGTGGTACACCTGCGAATAGGTGGGGCTGATATCAAAATACGACGGCTCGTCAAAGTGGCTCATGGTCTCTTCAAACTCGCCGGCAAACTTGTCCATGGAAAAGCGCAGGGTCTTCTTCTCCAGATCGAGGACGATGCCCGGGAAATGCTCCGCCGCCTGGACATACATGTCTTCGTAATAGTTGAGATTGGGCAGTTGCGGCCAAAACGGCACATCAAGGGTCAGGGCGAGATCAAGGGCCTCGCCGACATTTTTATGGGGCATGACGGCCATGGCCGTGGTCAAGAGGTTTCCGGGAATCGGCATCTTGGCTCCTTAGAGAATTTTTAGCCCACATGAGCCCCTACAGCAGGCCCTGCTCCCTGGCGTTGCGCTCGGCAGCCTGGCGCAGGCCGTCGCTGATGCTCGGATAGACGTGGACGGTTGTGGCGAGGTCGGTGACGGTCAGGCCGAAACGTACCGCAAGCGTTGCCTCCTGGATGATGTCGGCGGCGCGCGGACAGAGCATCTGCACGCCGAGAACCTTGCCGCTGCCCCGTTCGGCGGACAGCAGAACGCCGCCCAGCAGCTCGCCCATAACGTGGGCCTTGGGGATCTGATCGAGCTGCAGATAGGTGGTGACGACCCGGTAGCCGTGCGTCTCCGCCTGACTGTGGGTGAGGCCGACGGTCGCGAATTCCGGGTCGACGAAGACGGCCATCGGCGAGAAGCGGTGATCGATGGTGTGACCGGCTTGGGGATAGAGCATGTTCCTGACGGCGATCTGCGCCTCCCGCGCGCCGTTTGGCGCGACCATCGGCGGGCCGGTGACATCGCCTGCCGCCCAGATGCCGGGAACGCTGGTGCGCAGCTGGCTATCGACGGTGATGAAGCCGCTCCCATCGGTGGCGACGCCGATCTCCTCGAGGCCGATGCCCTTGGTTGCCGGTTCGGTACCGATAGCCAGCATCAGCCGCTCAGCGACAAAGGCCACTTCAACCCCGCCAATGAGGGCGTAGAGGCAGGTCTTGTCACCAACCTTTTCAACCCGCTCGGCCACGATGTCGCAAAAGATCTCCACCCCGTCGCGCTGCAGCATCTGCTTGAACTGCTCGGTGAGCCGCTCGTCGAACTCGGCCAACAGGCGCGGGCCGCGCTCAAGGATGGTCACCTGGGAACCAAAGCGGGCGAACATCTGGCCCATTTCCAGGGCAATAACCCCACCGCCGAGGATGGTGATCGATGCTGGGAAACAGGGAAGGTGCAAGGCGCTGTAGCTGTTGAGGGCGCTCACCCCGTCGAGGCCGGGCAGGGCGACGGAGCGCGGCCTGCCGCCGGTGGCGATGAGGAAGTGCGGTGCCCGGTAGAGTTGGTCATCAACCTGAATTTCCCGGCGGGAAACAAATCGGCCGCGACCACGGATTAAGGTCATCCCGGCGGTACTGTTGAGTTCTCGTTGGTAGTGGCTGGTGCGAATGGTTTCTACCGCCGCTTCTTTCAGCGGCATCAGCGTCCCACAATCCGGGGCTCCGGCGCGGAGGTTCAGGCCCCAGCGCATGCCCTTGCGGGCCGCGTAATACATTTCCGCCTTGTGGATCAGGGTCTTGCTGGGGATGCACCCCCAGTTGACGCAGGTGCCGCCGGGTTGCGACTGCTCGACCAGCAGCACCTTCTTGCCGGCGGCGGCAGCTATTCGCGCCCCGGCAAAGGCAGTGGTGCCGGCACCGAGGACGATGATATCGTATTCGTGGGTCATAAGGTGTCCTCTTCCTTCTGGATATTTTGTGGCCCGCTGCCGGATTGTTTTCCCTGATGGTATCTTGGCAGATGTTATAGGTGATCTCCTTGACCTGGGTCAACGATGTCCCCGATACTGTGTTTAATAATGAAGTCTAAACAAGTCAACTGCTGGGCGAGGACTATGCCGGGGCCCTGGACAGAAAGTGATTGTTGCGGACAGCAGGACTGTTCCGACGAAGATATCGTGCAGCGAACGGGGCTCGGCCAGGCTGCAAAAAAAATGGGCGATCAGTGCCGGAACGAGTGTCCGGCAGATTGATGCCGATTTCCGGGCGCCGGCTCCGCAGCCCCTGGCCGATTGGCGAACCCTGGTGCCACCGCGGCATGCCGGCAACGGCAGTCAGGAATTGTATAACAACCGGAGCGACAGGGAAGAGTACAAGGACGGCACGGCATTTTCCAGCTATGAGCACGCTTCCCAGGTCAAGGATCTGGGCAATGGCTGGTACAGCATCTCCTTTCACTCCATCGGGAGTGAATATTCCTCGGCATCGGCCGACAGAGACACCTCAAGTTTTTATGCAGGTTTGAGTTTCGGTATTCCTTTTTTTAACACAAAGCCGGGCGGTGATATGGTGCCGCTGGTGTTCTCCAATGAAAAAGGCGGGATGGATAACCATCCCGCCTTTTTTGTGCCGGTTTTCCAATCTCGGGCTACTGTTTTGGATAGGTGAAGATCAGCCTGCCGTCTTTCTCGCCGATCAGCGTTTCGCCGCCTTTGACCAGGCTGCCGAAGAGGATCTCCTCGGTAAGGCTGTCGCCGATTTCCTTCATGATCAGGCGCCTGAGCGGCCGTGCCCCGTAATCGGGGTCGTAGCCTTTTTTGGCAAGATAGGTGCGGGCTTCCGGGCTGAGTTTGATGGTCACCTTTTTCTCCGCCAGCTGCGTCTCCAATTCGCCGATGAGCTTATCGACCACCCGCTCGGTGGCGGCATGGTCAAGGGAGCTGAAGGAGACGATGGCATCAAGGCGGTTGCGGAACTCGGGGGCAAAGAGTTTGTTAATGGCGGTCTGGTCCTTGCCCTTCTTGCTGCCGACAAAGCCGATGCTCCGGCCGGCCAGCTCCCGGGCCCCGGCATTGGTGGTCATGATGATGATGACGTTGCGAAAATCGGCCTTGCGCCCGGAGTTGTCAGTGAGCGTCGAGTGGTCCATGACCTGGAGGAGGATGGAGAAGATGTCCGGGTGGGCCTTTTCGATCTCGTCAAAGAGCAGCACCGTATATGGGTGTTTGCGGATGGCCTCGGTGAGGAGGCCGCCCTGGTCAAAACCGACATAGCCGGGCGGCGAGCCGATGAGGCGCGCTACCGCATGTTTTTCCATGTATTCGCTCATGTCGAAGCGCTCGAAATGGACGTTGAGGATGGCCGCCAGCTGCCGCGCCACCTCGGTCTTGCCGACACCGGTAGGACCGGCAAAGAGGAAGCTGCCGGTGGGGGAGTCGGGGTTGCCGAGCCCCGCTCGCGACCTCTTTACCGCCGAGGTTACGGCGCCGATGGCCTCATCCTGGCCGAAGACCACCGCCTTCAGGCGTGGCTCCAGCTCGTGCAGCTCATGGATCTCCGAGCTGGAACTGGACTTGGCGGGGATCCTGGCAATCTTCGACACCACCTTTTCGATGTCGCTGACCTTCACCACCGAGCCCTGCCGGCCCTCCAGGCGGAAGAAGGACCCGACCTCGTCCATGACGTCGATGGCCTTGTCGGGGAGGAAGCGGTCGTTGATAAAGCGAAACGACAGCTCGGCCATAGCCTTGACCGCCTTCTGCGAGTAGCGGACCTGGTGGTGGTCTTCGTATTTTTTCTGCAGCCCTTTGAGAATGAGATGGGTGTCGTCAACCGTCGGTTCGGTGATGTCGATCTTCTGGAAGCGCCGCGACAGGGCCCGGTCCTTTTCGATCTGGTTTTTGTATTCCTCGTAGGTCGTCGAGCCGATGCAGCGCAAAAGACCTGCCTGAAGGGCCGGTTTGAGGAGATTGGATGCGTCCATCGAGCCGCCGCTGGTCGCCCCCGCCCCAACGATGGTGTGCATCTCGTCGATGAAGAGGATGGCGTTTTCTTTTTTCTCGATGGCCGAAACGACGCTTTTCAGGCGTTTTTCGAAATCGCCGCGGTATTTAGTGCCGGCGACCAGGGTCCCCATATCGAGGAGGTGGATCTCGACGTCCTGCAGCAGATCGGGCACCTGCGCCGCTTCGCCTTTCGCCCGGGCCTCTTTGTCCTGGTGGATGCGCAGTGCCAGTCCCTCGGCCATAGCGGTCTTGCCGACGCCCGGTTCGCCGACGAGCAGCGGGTTGTTCTTCTTGCGGCGGCACAGCACCTGCATGATCCGGCTGATCTCGTCATCGCGGCCGATGAGGGGGTCGATCTTGCCGGCTGCGGCAAGGTCGGCCAGATTGATGGTAAATTCCTCCAGTGCCTTGGCGTCTTTTCCGGCCTTTTGCTGGTGGTCGATATCACCAGGCGGGGCGGCGAATGGCTCCTTCTGCAGGCCTTCGGCCGGGAGTTCGTGGGAGATGAAGTTCATCACCTCCATCTTGCCGACACCCACCGAGGTGAGGAAATACACCGCATGCGACTCCTCCTCGGAGAGGATCGACACCAGCACGTCGCCGCTGTCCACCTGGTTTTTCCCGCAACTCTGCACATGCGCCACCGCCCGCTGGAGAACCCTGTTGAAGGCGATGGTCTGGGCCGGTTCCATTGATCCGCCGGCGGAAAGAGTTGGAATATCCTTGAGGAAAAATTTTTCCAGACGGTCCTTGAGGATCTGGGTCGAGCCGCCGCATTGGTTGATTATATAGCTGGTTAGTTCGTCATGCAGAAGACCATAGAGCATGTGTTCAACGGTCACATACTCGTGATTATGGTTTTTTGCCTCTCGTATCGCCATGATCAGGGCTTTTTCCAGTGTTTTGCTCAGCATAGTTTTCCGGGTGTGCTTGTGGGGAAATAAAATTCCGACCTATATCGTTTCCATCGAACAGCGCAATGGGAACTCGTGTTTTTTCGCCAGGTGGTGCACCAGGGAGATCTTTGTTTCGCAGATTTCCTTGGTGTACACTCCGGCGACTCCTACCCCCTCGTGGTGGACATTAAGCATTATTTTGGTTGCGTCAGGGGTCGACTTCTGAAATACGTTTTCGAGAATGGAGATGACGAATTCCATGGTGGTGTAATCGTCGTTATGCAGCAGCACCTTGTACATCGGCGGTTCTCTGGTCTCGATTTTGTCCTTGGTTAAAACTGATCCTTCGCTGTGATGTTTGTGTTCGGCCATGGTCGTGCATTTGAGGTTAGGCGTTTATCGTTATGGGGCTGACCCGCAGGCCAGGGGCCCTGTACTGGTGTCTCTTCAATATACCACAGAATTGCCTCTACCGGGTACTTTGGGCGAACCTTTTGCCATCGCCAGGAGGAGCTCCTCGATAACAAGCCGCGACGGCAACGGCGAGCCCTTGAGGCGAAACTCGGCGTCGAGGAGCATCGACATCCACCGCTTGAGACCGGCGCAGGAGTACTCGGAGGCCTTGCTGAAACTCATGAACAGGGCGTAGGGGTGGCCCTGCAGGAGGTCGGCCAGGTCCTCCTCCGCTTTCAGGGCCGGGAGATAGGTGTTCTGGAAGTCCCGGGCGTTCATAGTGCTGCGCCAGGCGGGGAATTCACGCATCTGCAGAGAGCGGAAGATGAGCTGCTTTTTTAGGTAATTGCGCAGAGTCGAGAGGATCGCCAGCTCATGGATTCCCTGTTCGAGGAGGTGGGAGAGGATGGTGAGCAGCCGGTCCGCCTGGCGTTTGCCGAGGGCGTCGGTCAGCTCGTAAAGGGCGTCTTCCCGGTTGCGACTGACCATCTCCTCGACATCGGCGGCGGTGATCATCGGCCGGTCGGAGATGTAGTGGGCCAGTTTCTCCGTCTCCACCACCACCGCCACCGGATGGAAACCGACCCGCTCAAAAAACAGCTCGACTGCCCGGGGCTCGATCTTCTTTCCCAGCTCGGTGAGGGTCTTCTGCATCATCTCGCGGAGGACTTCCTTTTGCTCGGTCTGGGCTGCAGCACTGGCACCGACGGCTACCGAACAGTCGACAACGGTGCCGTGTTTTTTCAGGTAGGTAAACAATTTCTGGCGCTTATCAACGGTTTCGGCGGTAAGGATGAGGACGTTTTGCTTCGGGACGCCCTTTTCGAAGGCCTCGATATAGCGTTCAGCGATATTGGCGGCGGCTGCCTGCTTGATGTCGCCGCCGTCGGCCAGGAGCTGGTCGGCCCACTGCAGGTTGTCACCCGGTTTGGTAAAGCCGAAGAGCGTTTGCCACTCTGCCTGGGGGATCTCGGAAAAGGCCGCCTGCCCTTCGACTTGCAGACCAACCGCCTGGGCCATGCTCTGCAGGTGGTTGCGCGCCTGGCCAGAGTTGCCTCCCTGGAAGGCCTGTACCGCCTTTACCCAAATCTCCTCCACTACCGTCTTGCTGTGGAAGATCCGACTGTCGGTGACTCGGAAGATCTGGCGGCCGGGCAACAGGCTGAAATTCATCAGCCGGGAAAGCGTCCGGCCCGGATCTTCCCGGTCGCCGTCGATGGCATTAACCGCCCCGGCGGCTCCCGCGAGAAGCTTTGCCTGCAGAAGATCGGCCGCCTCGCGACAGAGAAACCGTTCGCCGAAAAACAGA